>NZ_LT607802.1:2638105-2792827 GCF_900090205.1 Vogesella sp. LIG4
TGTCACCGAGCGTCTCGCCGGCGCCCAGCGCATCGACGGCGCCGCTGTCGTGCACGGTGTAGTGCCATTCACCTGTGGTTGTATCGACCGAAGCGGTGCCGTAGGTGGCGGCAGTGCCCTGCAAGGCGAAGCTGTGGCTGTCGCTGGCATCGACATCGCTGTAGGCGATGACACCGCTGGTGCTCCTGCTGCTGTTGTCGTCGCCTTCGGACACCGCGCCATTGGCGGTAGTGTTGGCCGCATCGATCAGCGGGGCGTCGTTGGTGCCGGTGATGGTGACGCTGACCAGCTGATCGACGTAACCGCCATGGTTGTCGCTGACGCGCACGGTGAAGCTGTCGCCGAGGGTTTCGCCGGCGCCCAGCGCATCGACCGCACCGCTGTCGTGTACGGTGTAGTGCCAGGTGCCATCGGCATCCACACTGGCGGTGCCGTAGGCCGCGGCAGTGCCCTGCAGCGCAAAGCTGTGGCTGTCAGTGGCATCGACATCGCTGTAGGCGATGACGCCGCTGGTGCTCCTGCTGCTGTTGTCGTCGCCTTCCGAGACGCCACCGCTGGCGGTGGTGTTGGCCGCATCAATCTGCGGCGCATCGTTGGTGCCGGTGATGGTGACGCTGACCAGCTGGTCGACGTAGCCGCCATGGTTGTCGCTGACGCGCACGGTGAAGCTGTCACCGAGCGTCTCGCCGGCGCCCAGCGCATCGACGGCGCCGCTGTCGTGCACGGTGTAGTGCCATTCACCTGTGGTTGTATCGACCGAAGCCGTACCGTAGGCCGCGGCAGTGCCCTGCAGCGCAAAGCTATGGCTGTCGCTGGCATCGACATCGCTGTAGGCGATGACGCCGCTGGTGCTCCTGCTGCTGTTGTCATCGCCTTCCGAGACGCCGCCGCTGGCAGTGGTGTTGGCCGCATCGATCAGCGGCGCATCGTTGGTGCCGGTGATGGTGACGCTGACCAGCTGATCGACGTAACCGCCATGGTTGTCGCTGACGCGCACGGTGAAGCTGTCGCCGAGCGTCTCGCCGGCGGCCAGCGCATCAACGGCGCCGCTGTCGTGCACGGTGTAGTGCCAGGTGCCATCGGCATCCACACTGGCGCTGCCGTAGGTAGCCGGGGTGCCATGCAAGGCGAAGCTGTGGCTGTCCGTGGCATCGACATCGCTGTAGGCGATGACGCCGCTGGTGCTCCTGCTGCTGCTGCCGTCGTCACCTTCCGAGACGCCGCCGCTGGCGGTGGTGTTGGCCGCATCGATCAGCGGGGCGTCGTTGGTACCGGTGATGGTGACGCTGATCAGCTGGTCGACGAAGCCGCCGTGGTTGTCGCTGACGCGCACGGTGAAGCTGTCGCCGAGGATTTCGCCGGCGCCAAGCGCATCAACGGCGCCGCTGTCGTGCACGGTGTAGTGCCAGGTGCCATCGGCATCGACCGAAGCGGTGCCGTAGGTGGCGGCAGTGCCCTGCAAGGCGAAGCTGTGGCTGTCGCTGGCATCGACATCGCTGTAGGCGATGACACCGCTGGTGCTCCTGCTGCTGTTGTCGTCACCTTCCGAGACGCCGCCGCTGGCAGTGGTGTTGGCCGTATCGATCAGCGGCGCATCGTTGGTGCCGGTGATGGTGACGCTGACCAGCTGGTCGACGAAGCCACCCTGGTTGTCGCTGACGCGCACGGTGAAGCTGTCGCCGAGCGTCTCGCCGGCGGCCAGCGCATCGACCGCGCCGCTGTCGTGCACGGTGTAGTGCCATTCACCTGTGGTTGTATCGACCGAAGCCGTACCGTAGGTGGCGGCAGTGCCCTGCAGCGCAAAGCTGTGGCTGTCAGTGGCATCGACATCGCTGTAGGCGATGACGCCACTGGTGCTCCTGCTGCTGCCGTCGTCACCTTCGGACACCGCGCCGCTGGCGGTAGTGTTGGCCGCATCGATCAGCGGCGCATCGTTGGTGCCGGTGATGGTGACACTGACCAGCTGATCGACGAAGCCGCCGTGGTTGTCGCTGACGCGCACGGTGAAGCTGTCGCCGAGGGTTTCGCCGGCGGCCAGCGCATCGACGGCGCCGCTGTCGCTGACGGTGTAGTGCCAGGTGCCATCGGCATCCACACTGGCGCTGCCGTAGGTAGCCGGGGTGCCATGCAAGGTAAAGCTGTGGCTGTCGCTGGCATCGACATCGCTATAGGCGATGACACCACTGGTGCTCCTACTGCTGTTGTCGTCGCCTTCGGAGACGCCACCGCTGGCAGTGGTGTTGGCCGCATCGATCAGCGGGGCGTCATTGGTGCCGGTGATGGTGACGCTGACCAGCTGATCGACGAAGCCGCCGTGGTTGTCGCTGACGCGGACGGTGAAGCTGTCGCCGAGCGTTTCGCCGGCGCCCAGCGCATCGACGGCGCCGCTGTCGTGCACGGTGTAGTGCCATTCACCTGTGGTTGCATCGACCGAAGCCGTACCGTAGGTGGCGGCAGTGCCCTGCAGCGCAAAGCTGTGGCTGTCGCTGGCATCGACATCGCTGTAGGCGATGACGCCGCTGGTACTCCTGCTGCTGCCGTCGTCGCCTTCCGAGACGCCACCGCTGGCAGTGGTGTTGGCCGTATCGATCAGCGGCGCATCGTTGGTGCCGGTGATGGTGACGCTGACCAGCTGGTCGACGAAGCCACCCTGGTTGTCGCTGACGCGCACGGTGAAGCTGTCGCCGAGCGTCTCGCCGGCGGCCAGCGCATCGACCGCGCCGCTGTCGTGCACGGTGTAGTGCCATTCACCTGTGGTTGTATCGACCGAAGCCGTACCGTAGGTGGCGGCAGTGCCCTGCAGCGCAAAGCTGTGGCTGTCAGTGGCATCGACATCGCTGTAGGCGATGACGCCGCTGGTGCTCCTGCTGCTGTTGTCGTCGCCTTCGGACACCGCGCCATTGGCGGTGGTGTTGGCCGCATCAATCAGCGGCGCGTCGTTGGTGCCGGTGATGGTGACGCTGACCAGCTGGTCGACGTAGCCACCGTGGTTGTCGCTGACGCGGACGGTGAAGCTGTCGCCGAGGGTTTCGCCGGCGCCCAGCGCATCAACGGCGCCGCTGTCGTGCACGGTGTAGTGCCATTCACCCGTAGTCGCATCGACCGAAGCGGTGCCGTAGGTGGCAGCGGTGCCCTGCAGCGCGAAGCTGTGGCTGTCGCTGGCATCGACATCGCTGTAGGCGATGACGCCACTGGTGCTCCTGCTGCTGCCGTCGTCACCTTCGGACACCGCGCCGCTGGCGGTAGTGTTGGCCGCATCGATCAGCGGGGCGTCGTTGGTGCCGAGGATGCTGACGGTAATTACCTGGGCGGTGCCATCGGCGGTCGTGACGGTGAAGCTGTCGGTGTAGGTGGTGCCGGCCACGAACTCGTCGTGGGCGTTGTTCATGGTGTAGTTCCAGTGGCCGCCAGCATCGATGCTGAACTTGCCGTAGCCGTGGTTGCCGTCCACGCTGGTCTGCACCACGAAGGCGGCGGAGCTGTCCACATCGGTAGCACTCAGTGTGCCGCCGGTGCCCTGCGCCACATTGCTTTCGGTCAGGGCTGCCGTACTGGTGCCGGTGATTACTGCGGCGTCGTTGGTGCCGAGGATGCTGACGGTGATTACCTGGGCGGTGCCATCGGCGGTAGTGACGGTGAAACTGTCGGTATAGGTGGTGCCGGCCACGAACTCGTCGTGGGCGTTGTTCATGGTGTAGTTCCAGTGGCCGCCAGCATCGATGCTGAACTTGCCATAGCCGTGGTTACCGTCCACGTTGGTCTGCACCACGAAGGCGGCAGAGCTGTCCACATCGGTGGCACTAAGGGTGCCGCCGGTGCTCTGCGCCACATTGCTCTCGGTCAGGGCTGCCGTACTGGTGCCGGTGATCACTGCGGCGTCGTTGCTGCCGAGGATGCTGACGGTGACTACCTGGGCGGTGCCATCGGCGGTCGTGACGGTGAAGCTGTCGGTGTAGGTGGTGCCGGCCACGAACTCGTCGTGGGCGTTGTTCATGGTGTAGTTCCAGTGGCCGCCAGCATCGATGCTGAACTTGCCGTAGCCGTGGTTACCGTCCACGTTGGTCTGCACCACGAAGGCGGCGGAGCTGTCCACATCGGTAGCGCTAAGGGTGCCGCCGGTGCTCTGCGCCACATTGCTTTCGGTCAGGGCTGCGGTACTGGTGCCGGTGATCACCGCGGCATCGTTGGTGCCGACAATGGTAATGGTGACATTCTGTGTGACCACTGAACCATGCCCATCGTTGATGGTAACCACATAGGTTTCAGTAACGATTTGGCCTCCAGCGAGGTATTGGGCGGCTGCATTGTTCAGGGTGTAAGACCAGTTCACGTTACCGTTGGTGGTGCCGGTGCCTTCGTTCACTGGCGCCAGTACAAAGCTACCCAGCGTGGTGCTGTTACCGGCGGCGGGGGCAAACGAGGCGCTGTGGTGGTCATGGGCGTCCACGTCATGAAAAACGATGCTGCCTGAGGTGTTCAATGTACCGCTTGGGCTGGCGCTGGCGCTGGAGCTGGTGGTCAGCGGAGCATCTTCGGTGACCGTGCCACTGCTGATGCTGGCAGTGCTGAGGGTGACGGCGTCGTTCGCACCGGAAAATACTACCTGTGCCGTTGCCCAGCTGAGCGTGCCGTTACCAAGGCGGATGGCATAGGTAAAGCTGTCCTTCAGTACTTCTCCAACAGACAGCGCCTGCAGACTGGCTTTGAAAGCAGTCGATAAAGTTGCTGAGTCGTAGCCCACCTTACCGTCGGCGGTAATCCAGATTCTTGCGCCATTCGCGCTGTAGTCGGGGGTCGAATCGATGATGCCCCCTTTGTCATCCTGAACCAGCAGGTCTGCCGGGGCGTAGGTTTTGGTTCCGACCGAATCACTGATCCCGTCATCCAGCGACCAGAGCGTTTTCGCATTGCCCCCCAGGTCGTTGGCCATCACATCCAGATACATCACCGCCTGCGTATCTTCAGTGATGGCACTGTTCAGCCCGTTGATCAGCGCGGAGGTGAAGCTGTCATCCTGAGCTTGAGGCGTATTCGAGAACGAGGTGGCAGTTCCACCGCTGCTGGTTGTGGCCATGGTGATTATTCCCCCTGAATGGTCGGCGCGCTTGTATCGATCCGGCAAGCCAATTTGTAAACATCTCGAATAGTAGTTTTCAGGGGAATTAAATCTATTGTCCTTCGGTACACCCCGGTTTTTCCTGGAAAAAGCGGGGCCTATGCGCTATGGGTGGCATTTTCCGGCAGCGCAAAAGCAAAAACCCCGCACCGAGGTGCGGGGTTTTGCGGCCAACCTTGTGAGTCTTAGCGATCCACGTGGTAGTTCGGCGCTTCCTTGGTGATCTGCACGTCGTGCACGTGGGATTCGCGCATGCCGGCGGAGGTAATCTCCACGAAGCCGGCTTTTTCGTGCATTTCGTCGATGGTGCGGCAGCCAAGGTAGCCCATGGAGGAGCGCAGGCCACCCACCAGCTGGTGGATTACCTGGGCGATCGGGCCCTTGTACGGCACGCGGCCTTCGATGCCTTCCGGTACGAACTTGTCGGCGTTGCTGGTGGTGTCCTGGAAGTAGCGGTCGGCGGAGCCCTGGCTCATCGCGCCCAGGCTGCCCATGCCACGGTAGGACTTGTAGGAGCGGCCCTGGTACAGCTCGACTTCGCCCGGTGCTTCCTCGGTGCCGGCAAACATGCCGCCCAGCATCACGGCGTTGCCGCCGGCTGCCAGTGCCTTGGAGATGTCACCGGAGAAGCGGATGCCGCCGTCGGCGATCATCGGCACGCCGGTGCCTTTCAGCGCTTCGGACACGTTGTGGATGGCGGTCAGCTGCGGCACGCCCACACCGGCCACGATACGGGTGGTGCAGATGGAGCCGGGGCCGATGCCCACTTTCACGCCGTCGGCGCCAGCGGCCACCAGGGCGCGGGCAGCGTCGGCAGTGGCGATGTTGCCGCCGATCACGTCAACGTGCGGGAAGTTGGTTTTCACCCACTTCACGCGGTCCAGCACGCCCTGGCTGTGGCCGTGGGCGGTGTCCACCACGATCACGTCCACGCCGGCTGCCACCAGTGCGGCTACGCGCTCGTCGGTGTCGCCGCCGGTGCCTACCGCTGCGCCTACGCGCAGACGGCCCTGGCTGTCCTTGTTGGCGTTCGGGTGTTCGCTGGTCTTGATGATGTCTTTTACGGTGATCAGACCCTTCAGCTCGAAGTCGTCATTGATCACCAGCACGCGCTCCAGGCGGTGCTTGTGCATCAGTTCGCGGGCTTCTTCGATGCTGGCGCCTTCCTTCACGGTTACCAGGCGCTCGCGCGGGGTCATGATGCTGGCAACCGCCTGGTCGAGGCGGGTTTCGAAGCGCAGGTCACGGTTGGTGACGATGCCCACGACTTTGCCGTCCTGCACGACCGGCAGGCCGGAAATCTTGTGCTGACGGGTCAGCAGCACCAGATCGCGCACCAGCATGTCCGGGGCGATGGTGATCGGGTCCTTGACCACGCCGCTTTCATGGCGCTTCACCTTGGAGACTTCCAGTGCCTGCTTTTCGGCCGGCATGTTCTTGTGGATGATGCCGATGCCGCCTTCCTGCGCCATGGCAATGGCCAGGCGGGATTCGGTAACGGTGTCCATCGCAGCGGAAATCAGCGGCAGGTTCAGGCTGATGTTGCGAGTGAGCTTGGTGGAGAGGGTGACGTCGCGCGGCAATACGGAGGAGTGGGCCGGGACGAGGAGGACGTCGTCGAAGGTATAGGCTTTCTCGATAATGCGCATCTTGGCGTTCCTTTGGCGGCAAAAACGCATTATACCGATATGCCTCTTGCAGTGCAAAAAGCCCATTGCCGGTTTCGACTCTGCCGGCCGTACGTATACAATCAAGCTATCGCTATTTAATGAAACGGATAAGCGCCATGGGGATGGGGAACAGGTTGTTGTTGCTGGCTTGTCTGCTGGCTGCGGCTGGCGCCCAGGCGGTGGATGTCTACCGCTGGAAGGATGCCAAAGGCCATATGGTGTATTCCGATACGCCGCCGCCAGGACGCAGCGCCACCAAACTCATTCTGCAGGCCGGTGCGCCACCGGTGGCGGCGGATGCGTCTGCGCCGGCGGGCAAACCGCCGATGGACGGCCAGGCCATCAATGCCAAGGCCAAGGAGCAGAACAAGCGCATCATGGATACCAATTGCCGTACGGCAAGAGAAAACCTGGGCATGGTGAACAAGCCGTTGCCGCCGGGCGCTGCGCCCAGTGCCAGCCGCGATGAAAGCATTCGCCGGGCCCAGGAAGACGTAAAGACCTGGTGCCAGCCATAAATGTCATTACCGTTTGACCCCAAACCGGTGCTGGCCAGCCTGCCTGGCCTGCCCGGCGTGTACCGCATGCTGGATGCCGCCGGCAACGTGCTGTATGTCGGCAAGGCCATCGACCTCAAGAAGCGTGTTAGCTCCTACTTCCAGAAAAGCGACCTCAGCCCGCGCATCCAGCTGATGGTGGTGCAGATCGCCGCCATCGAAACCACGGTAGTGCGCAGCGAAGCCGAAGCGCTGATCCTGGAAAACAACCTGATCAAGGCGCTGGCGCCCAAGTACAACATCCTGTTCCGCGACGACAAGTCGTATCCCTACCTGATGTTGTCCGGCCACACCTATCCGCAGCTGGCGTACTTCCGTGGCGACCCCAAGAAACCCAACCAGTACTTTGGCCCGTACCCGAACGGCTACGCGGTGCGCGAGAGCATCCAGATCCTGCAGAAAGTGTTCCGCCTGCGTACCTGCGAGGACAGTGTGTTCAGCAACCGCTCGCGGCCCTGCCTGCTGTACCAGATCAAGCGCTGCACCGCGCCGTGCACCGGCGAGATCACACCGGAGCAGTATCGCGAGGATGTGCGCCGCGCGGTGACCTTCCTGCAGGGCAAGCAGAACGAACTGATCGACGAGCTGACCGAGCGCATGTTGGCCGCATCGGAAAACCTGGATTTCGAACGTGCCGCCGAGCTGCGCGACCAGATTCAGGCGCTGTCTCGGGTGCAGGAAAAGCAGTTCGTGTCCAGTAATGCCAGCCAGCTGGATGCCGACGTAGTGGCCATCGCCAGCGAAGCCGGCCAGGTGTGCGTCAACCTGGTGATGATCCGCGGCGGCCGCCACCTGGGCGACAAGAGCTTCTTCCCCAGCAATGCCGACGACACGCTTGCGGCCAACCTTGAGGCTTTCCTGGCCCAGCATTACCTGGGCGCAGCGTTGCCGTCGGTGATCATCCACAACGAGGAAGTGTCGCCGGAGCTGCAGCAGCTGCTGATCGAGCAGGCGCAGAAGCGGCTGGCCTTTGTCGGCAACCCCATCGGCGAGCGCCGGGTGTGGCTGGAAATGGCCGAGAAGAATGCGCGCATCGCCATAGGCCAGCGCCTGCTGAGCGCCGCCAGCCAGACCGCCAGGTTGGCCGCATTGGCCGAGCTGATGGAAGTGGACGAGATTGCGCGGCTGGAGTGTTTCGACATCAGCCACACCATGGGCGAGGCCACGGTGGCGTCCTGCGTGGTGTACGACCGCGGCGGCATGCAGCCGTCGGAATATCGCCGCTTCAATATCGAAACCGCGGCGGCAGGCGACGACTACGCCGCCATGCGCGAGGCGCTGACCCGGCGCTACACCCGGCTGGCCTCCGGCGACGGCAAGCTGCCGGACGTGCTGCTGATCGACGGTGGCAAGGGGCAGGTGGGTGTGGCGCTGGAAGTGCTGGCCGAAGTGGGGGTGGATGTGCCCATCGTCGGCGTGGCCAAGGGCGAGGAGCGCAAGCCGGGGCTGGAAACACTGATCGTGCCGCACCTGCAAAAAACGCTACAATTGCCGCGCGATCACGCCGCCCTGCACCTGATCCAGACGGTGCGCGACGAAGCGCACCGTTTCGCCATTACCGGCCACCGGGCACGGCGGGCCAAGGCGCGCACGCAGTCCACGCTGGAGGACATTCCCGGCGTGGGGCCAACGCGGCGCCAGCGGCTGCTGACCCGTTTTGGCGGTCTGCGCGGCGTGGTGGCCGCCAGTATCGACGACCTGGCGCAAGTAGACGGCATCAGCCGCGCGCTGGCCGAGAAAATCCATAATGCCCTGCATTAGATAACAAGAAACCCCGACACATGCCCTTCAATTTGCCGATTCTGCTTACCTGGCTGCGCGTGGCGCTGATTCCCGTCTGCGTCGCCGTGTTCTTTTTACCGGACAGCGTGTTGATAGAGCATCACCGCAACAGCCTGGGGGCTTTCATCTTTGCGCTGGCGGCGGTAACCGACTGGCTGGATGGCTACCTGGCACGCCGGCTGGGGCAGACCTCGGCGTTCGGCGCCTTCCTCGACCCGGTGGCGGACAAGCTGATCGTGGCCGCCGCGCTGATCCTGCTGGTGGAGCTGGCACGTACGCCGGGCTGGATGGCGATGATCATCATCGGTCGCGAGATCACCATTTCGGCCTTGCGTGAATGGATGGCGGGCATGGGCAGCCGCAGCAGCGTGGCCGTTGCCTATATCGGCAAGCTCAAAACCAGTGCACAGATGCTGGCCATTCTGTTGCTGCTGTACGATGGCCCGCTGTTGTCGGGCATCATGACGCGCGAGCTCGGCAATCTTTGCATGTATGTCGCTGTAATTTTGACTTTGTGGTCAATGGTTTATTATTTGCAGATGGCGGCGCGGGAATTTTCGGGCAAAAAAATTGATGTTTGAGCGTTGACAAGCCTGAATCCATCATTATAATTCGCCTTCTCTTAACGACGCAGACGCAGCAGCGAAAGCGAAGTTGTCGAGAAAACGGTTTTGCGGGAATAGCTCAGTTGGTAGAGCGCAACCTTGCCAAGGTTGAGGTCGCGAGTTCGAGCCTCGTTTCCCGCTCCAGAAAACCAAGCAGTATATGCGACGCGGGAATAGCTCAGTTGGTAGAGCGCAACCTTGCCAAGGTTGAGGTCGCGAGTTCGAGCCTCGTTTCCCGCTCCACAAACTGTAGCAGTACATGCGACGCGGGAATAGCTCAGTTGGTAGAGCGCAACCTTGCCAAGGTTGAGGTCGCGAGTTCGAGCCTCGTTTCCCGCTCCAAAAATTCAAGCAGTATTATGCGATGCGGGAATAGCTCAGTTGGTAGAGCGCAACCTTGCCAAGGTTGAGGTCGCGAGTTCGAGCCTCGTTTCCCGCTCCACAAAACTGCAGCAGTACATGCGACGCGGGAATAGCTCAGTTGGTAGAGCGCAACCTTGCCAAGGTTGAGGTCGCGAGTTCGAGCCTCGTTTCCCGCTCCAAAGATTGTTCAAATTGTTTGAATGATGTAAACTTCAGGCAATAAGTTTTACGGCGCGGTAGCAAAGCGGTTATGCACCGGATTGCAAATCCGTGTAGGTCGGTTCGACTCCGGCCCGCGCCTCCAACAGAAAGCCCCGGTAGATGAAAATCTGCCGGGGTTTTTGCTTTACGGGCGCAGCTTTCCCGCTTGCTGGCAAATGCTGCCGGCAGATGTCCGGCAGGGCAGTTTTGCCGCTGATGTCCGATTGTCCGGGGCCGCGCTTTCGGCTAGAATCGCCCCCCTGTTCTGTTTGCCCCGGTGGTGAAATTGGTAGACACAAGGGACTTAAAATCCCTCGCCTTCGGGTGTGCCGGTTCGACCCCGGCCCGGGGCACCACGGCTTTTGCCGCAACAGCACAGACAAAAAACCCGCACGCATCAAGCGCTGCGGGTTTTTTGCGTTCTGACGGGTGTGATGTGGTTCTATGACATCCACGAAGTTGCGGGGGATGCACAGGGGCGTCGGCGATGGTGTATGGGTGATATGCCCCCAATGTCACTGCATTGGTGATGAGGAGGGCTTATGCCCCCTGACTGCTCTTCAAGTGCAGCAAGCTGCGCTACGTGAAGAGGGAAAGCCCAAAAAGCTTGCGGATGGCTACGGGATGTCCCTGGAACTGATGCCGAATGGGGCAAAGCCCTGGCGCTAAATTATCGATTTGCAGGTTAAGGAGACGCGACTCGCCTTGGGGGCTTGCCCAGAGCTTGCTCTCTATCTTCATCAGGCCCCACAGCTTGGCCTTGTTTGGCCAATTGCTGCAGCTTGTGCATTAATTAACTGCAAAAGTATCGTATTGCTCAGGCAGGGATGCATTTCCATAATCTAGGTCAGCATGTGCGAAGGCATGGTCTGTCCTAAAGGAGATGTAAATGGTTGCAGTTATCCGTCTTGAGCAGCATGGCAGCCCCGATGTCTTGCAGATACAGGAAGCAAACCCTGCCACCCCTGGGGCGGGCGAGGTGTGGATCGAGCAAGCCGCCATTGGCGTGAACTACCTGGATGTGATGCAGCGTAATGGCTCGGTGCCAATCCCGCTGCCATCCGGCCTGGGGCTGGAAGGCGCCGGCCACGTTACCGCCGTGGGGGCCGGGGTAAGCAATGTCCAGCCTGGCGACCGCGTGGCTTATGCCACCGGCCCGCTGGGGGCTTATGCCAGTGGCCGGATCTACCCTGCCGAGCGACTGGTCAAGTTGCCGGACAACCTGTCCTGTGAAGATGCGGCGGCCATCCTGTTCAAGGGCATCACCGCGCAGTACCTGCTCACAAGCACCTATCCGGTAGGGCCGGGCACCAGCATCCTGCTCTACGGCGTGGCCGGCGGTGTGGGTGCCATCATGGCGCAGTGGGCCAGGCAGCTGGGGGCATGCGTGATCGGCGTGGTGTCGAAGGCGGCCAGCGTGGCCAAGGCGGAGGCGCTGGGCTGCGACGCGGTGCTGGTCTTTGATCCGGCCACACTGGCCGCCGAGGTTGGCCGCATCACGCACGGCCGCATGGTGGATGTGGTGTACGACCCGATTGGTCGCATCTCGTTTGAGGCCTCGCTGAACAGCTTATGCCCACGCGGGCTGATGGTGTCGTTCGGGGCATCATCCGGTGTACCGGCTGCGGTCGAGCTGGCCACGCTGAATGCCAAAGGCTCGCTGTTTCTCACCCGACCATCACTGGCCGCGCATACGGCCAACGTTGCGGAGTACCAGCAACGCGCGCAAGACGTGCTGAACGCCGTGAGCAGCGGCGTGATCACCCCGCATATCTGGGGGCGTTACGCCCTGGCCGATGTGGCCACCGCCCATGCCGATCTCGAAGCCGGGCGTGCCTCCGGCAGCATTATCCTGCAGCCATGATGTACGACGCATTCGACAATCAACATAGCGACGAAATCGCCGCCCTGCTGGCGGTGGCATCCGAAGGCTCGTTCGTGGCCGCCGGACGCCTGCTGCAGCGCCATCCGACCGTGGTGTCCAAACGGGTGGCCGCCATGGAGGCGCGGCTGGGCATCCGGCTGATAGAACGCACCACCCGGCAGGTCCGCCTGACGGATGCCGGCATGCAACTGACACAGAAGCTGCGCACGGCCATCAACCTGATTACCGAGGCCGAGCAAGAGGCATCGGCTGGTGCAGCGGAAGTGCGTGGCACCTTGCGGCTTGCCTTGCCGGCCGCCATGGGGCGGCAATGGCTGGCGCCGCTGATGCCCGCGTTTCTGGTGGCCTATCCGCAGGTGTCCATCGTGGCCGATTACAGCGAACGCTTTGTGGACATCATTGCCGAAGGTTTCGATCTGGCCATTCGCATGGGGGAGCTGCACGACAGCCGGCTGATCGCCAAAAAGCTTGGTGATCACCGCCGTATCCTGTGTGCCTCCCCGGCATACATCGCCGCCCATGGCTTGCCGGGCAGCCCCCAGGCGCTGGCGCAGCACAACTGCTTGCGCTTCAGCGGCTTTGCCACGTTTCCGCAATGGCGTCTGAGCAATGGGAGCCAGCAGCAAACGGTGCTGGTAGCAGGCTCGATGACCAGCAATGACAGCGAGGCCCTGCTGGCTGCCGCCTGTGCCGGGAGCGGCATTCTGGCTGCCGGCGAGTGGCTGATGAGCCGCGACATCGCTGCTGGCAAGCTGGTACGGGTGCTGCCGGACTGGCAACTGGATGCCCCGGGCGGCATCTACCTGGTGCGCCCATCGGCCAGGTTTGCCGCCGCCAGCACACTGGCGTTCAAAGCCTGGATCGAGGAGCGATTCCGTACCGGACTCCCCTGGCAAATCGGGGGGAATTGAGATACTGCAGCCAGGAAATGACGCCCACCCGTACCGGGGCGTGGCGTTGTCGGTAACGTCATCGTGCCTGGCGGACTGCTCTCTGCTTTTGATTGCTATGGCCTGAAGGCGGCAGATCACCGCAACAACACAGACAAAAAACCCGCACGCATCAGGCGTTGCGGGTTTTTTGCTGGCAATGTGCTTGCGGCCAACCCTGGCCGCGGCAGGATTGCTAGTGGGGCACTATCTAGTGGGGAACGATGATGGGCGGCAGACTGGCGGCCTGTTTCTTCATGTGTTTGGCGTTCCGCTTTTCCTTGAACGTGTGCGTGGCCGGTTTCTTGGCCTCCTTGGTACTGTGTCTGGTCTTGCTCATGATGCGACTCCTTGGCGAAGCAGCGGCTGAGTGTCGCGGCTTATCGCCAGTATAGGCATTGCCGACCGTGATGCCGCCCGAATCGCGCCTGACGCTAGTCCACGCCCAACTGCTGGCGGAAGTCGTTGAGAATGCGCTGGTAACGGCCGTTCTTGTGCAGTGTCTGCAGGCCGGCTTCGAATTTTCGCGCCATGCTGGCGCCATCCGGGTTGCGGCGCGAGAACGCTAGCCAGAAGGCATCCACGCCGACCACGCCCAGCCTTCCCACCTTGTCCCGGGCCGGAGGGTTCTTGTTGAGCTGCATGAGGCCGGGCAGGGTATTCATCAGGATGTAATCCACCTGGTGGGCCAGCAGCATGTCAATGAGTTGTTCGTCCTTGGCTGCGGTGATCTTGCGGATGTCGCTATCGGCAGTGAAGCTGGAGGGGTAGGTGTAGCCTTGGGTAAGGCCTACCGTATGGCCGTGCAGTGTGGCCTGGGTGACGGTGCTGCTCTGGTCGGTGACCAGGCCGAAAATGGCGGCTTCTTCATAAAACAGCGGCGTGCGGTGCCAGATGTATTTGCTGCGGTTGTCGGCGGTGATGGAGACATCGAAGCAGCCGACGACACTGCCGGTTTCCGCCATTTTCAGGCACTGCGAAAACGGCACGGTGACAAACCGCGTGTTGATATCCTGGCTGGCAAAGGCTTCGCGTACCAGCAGCGGGGTCAGTCCCTGCGGTGCATTGCTGCCGGTCCTGCCGTAGGAGTAGGGCGGCCAGTCGTCCTCTGCCGCGATGACGATGGTTTTTGCCTGGGCGATGCTTGTCGCCAGGCAAAGCAGCAGAGCGAGGACACGATCGATCATGATGAAAGCCCCTGTTATGGTCGGCCGACTATATCGTTATCTAATAACAAATTTAAGGTATGTTTACCGATATTGAGTATTACATGGGCAGCAAAAAACCGGGGCAAGCCCCGGTTTTTTGTTGTCGGGCGGGAGCGCTACCTCCCGCCATGGCCGATAACGCCACCGATGGCGGCACCGCCCACGGTGCCGATACCGCTGCCATTAGTCAGAATGGAACCGGCGACACCGCCGATGGCTGCACCGATAGCGGTATTCTGCTGGCGCTGGGTCATGCCGGCGCAACCGGCGAGGGAAGTCAGGATCAAGGTAATGAAGATACTGCGGCTCATGGATGTTTTCATGTTGGGGCTCCTTCACAGGGCCGACGACAGAGGCCGGCATACATGCTCCACGGTCTTTGTGAGACTCCATGCCTTGCGCCCGGGTTCCATGGCAATGGCCGTCATGTTGCCTACAATGATGGCGTAATGCCGGCATTTGCCTGTCGGCGGCGGGCATCAGCAGCAGGAAAGGGGTGGCGATGAAGGACGCAGCAACACGCCCGGCGGTGGCGCAGGACGTTATCCGGCTTTACGACGAATACACCCACCAGCCGCTGTCGCGCCGGGTTTTCCTGCGCCGCCTGGTGCGCCTGCTGGGCAGCTCTGCCGCGGCCTATGCGGTGCTGCCGCTGCTGGAAAACAACTATGCGCATGCCGACCTGATCGCCCCCGGCGACCCGCGGCTGCAGGCTGGCGATGTGCATTTTGGCAGTCTGGGCGCGGCGCCGTTGAGCGGCTACCTGGTGCAGCCGCAGGGGCAGGCCGCCAAATCCCTGCCGGGCGTGGTGGTGGTGCACGAAAACCGCGGCCTGAACCCGCATATCTGCGATGTTGCCCGCCGGCTGGCGCTGGCCGGCTTCCTGGTGTTGGCGCCGGACTACCTGTCGCCGCAAGGCGGCACGCCGCTGAATGAGGATCAGGCCCGCGACATGTTCGACAAACTGGACGCGGCCACCACCCGCGAGGTGGCCAGCCAGGCTTTCGGCTACCTGCGTACCGCCGGCAACGGCAGGGTGGGTGCGGTGGGATTCTGCTGGGGCGGAGGGCAGGTCGGGCAGATGGCGGTGCAGTTGCCGGATCTGGCCGCTGCCGTGCTGTATTACGGCAACCAGCCGGCAGCAGCAGAGGTTGGCCGCATCCAGGCGCCGCTGCTGTTGCACTATGCCGGGCTGGACGAACGCATCAATGCCGGCATCCCGGCGTTCGAGGCGGCGCTGAAGGAGGCCGGAACCAGCTACCGGCTCTATGTCTACCCGGGGGTGAACCACGCCTTCAACAACGATACCAATGCCGCACGCTACGACCAGGGTGCGGCCAACCTTGCCTGGCAGCGCACGCTGGAGTTCCTGCATCAGTACTTGTCGCCGTAAACGCAGCAATGCCCCGGTGCTCAGGCCGGGGCATGCTGTGCGGTGGCGGCATCGGCAGGGCTAGCCGTGCTTGCCGCCGCCCTTGCCTTCGTGGCTGTGGTGGTCGCCCTTGCCGTTGTGGTCACTATCGTTGTCATCATCCGGAAGGGCCTTTTTCGCCGGGATGGCCCGCCGTACGTGGGGAATGGCCGGTGCGGTGCCGGAGCGGGTGGTGACCGGGTGCCCATCGATGGTGATCCTGCCGCGGACACGGTTGAGGGTGCCCTGGGTGATGCCTGGCAGGCCCAGCAGCTGCTTGCTGCTGGTGAACAGCGTTGGCGGGCCGCTGAGCGGATGGGTGTCGTTGTAAATGCTCTGTGCGCTACGCGGGCTGAAACCGGCGTGTTCCAGCTGGCTGACCGTGGCGGTGTTGATGTCTAGCAGCACTGCCGCCACGCCGGCAGTGCTGGTGCCAAGCAGCGCGACTACAAGTAGTGATTTGCGCATGATGAACTCCATGATTTCTCCCTGCGGGGTCTGCTTCCTTTGCTGAAGCGGCCTTTACTGAGCGTAGACCCGCACGACCCTGCTTGCCACACCACTGGCGCGGTTCTTTTACCACTTGCCGGCGTCGTCCAGGGTGGCAAACAGGTGTTGCACCGCCTGCTGCCAGCCCGGTAATTGCAGGCCGAAAGTGCGCTGCAGCTTGCTGCAATCCAGCACCGAGTAGGCCGGTCGCTGTGCCTGCTGCGGGTAGTCGGCGGCGGGAATGGCCAGCAGCCCGTCCGGCGGCAGGGCAAGCTGCCAGCCGGCTTCGCGCGCCAGGCCGATGACGAACGACGCGTAGCGATGCCAGCTGGTGCAGCCCTGGCTGGCAACATGGTAGCTGCCATAGGGTTGCTGGTTGTCCACCAGGCTGCGCGCCAGCAGCTGGGCGCTGACATCGGCCAGCAGGCTGGCGGGGGTGGGGCTGCCGAACTGGTCGTCCACCACCTGCAGCTGCTCGCGGCTGGCGGCCAGTTGCAGCATGGTTTTCAGGAAATTGCCACCGTGCACGCCGGCCAGCCAGCTGGTACGCAGGATGAAATGCCGGCAGCCGCTGGCGCGTACCGCCTCCTCGCCCAGCCATTTGCTGTGCCCGTACACCGACAACGGCCGCGCGGCATCGTCCTCGCGCCACGGTGTTTCGCCGCTGCCGTCGAACACGTAGTCGGTGGAGTAGTGCAGCAGCAGTGCATCGTTGGCCGCAGCCCACTGCGCCAGGGCTGCGGGCGTGTCGGCATTGATGGCGTGAGCCAGCGCCGGCTCGCTTTCCGCCTGATCCACCGCGGTGTAGGCCGCAGCGTTGACGATGATGTCCGGCCGTTCGGCATCCAGCCAGGCCAGTACGGCGGTCGGGTTGGCCAGGTTGAGCCGCTGGCGGCCGGGGCAGCGCAGCTCGCCGAACAGGCACAGTGCGCGCTGCAGCTCGAAGCCCAGCTGGCCGCTGGCGCCGGTAATCAGGATGCGGGGCATGATGTCACTTTCAGCAGGAGGCCGGCGGCAGGCTGGCGGCCGTGCCGTGGGGCAATGCCATCATTGTAGCGGGCAGCCGCCGACCGCGCCGGCTGCCGCGGGCAAATCGTACGCGGCATCGCCTGGCGCGGCCCGCGGGTGTAAACTTGACGGCGTTTCGATAGCAGGTGTTTCGCATGCACCAGAGTCTTCTTGCTCGCCGTCAGCATCTGCTGGCGGCCATCGGCGACGCGGTAGCCGTGTTGCCCACCGCGCCGGTGGCAGTTCGCAATGCCGACGCCCACTACCCGTACCGTGCCGACAGCCATTTCCTCTACCTCACCGGCTTTACCGAGCCGGAAGCGGTACTGGTGCTGGATGGCCGCCGCGGCAAATCCATGCTGTTCTGTCGTGCCAAGAACCCGGATATGGAAATCTGGGACGGCTTTCGCTATGGCCCGCAGGCCGCGGCCGAGGCCTTCGGCTTCGACGAAGCCCACCCGGTGGACGAGCTGGATCAGCGCCTGCCCGAGCTGCTGGCCGACGTGCCGGTACTGTACTGGCCGGTTGGCCGCAACGCCGGCTGGGATGCGCGAGTGGCCGGCTGGCTGGACGCGGTGCGCGCTCGCGCCCGCCTGGGTGTGGATGCACCCAGCCAGTTCGGCGACCTGCTGCTGGCAATCGACGAGATGCGCCTGTTCAAGGACGAGCGCGAGCAGGCGGTGCTGCAACGCGCCGGGCAGATATCCGCCGAGGCGCACGTGCGCGCCATGCAGGCCACCCGCCCGGGGCGCTACGAATACGAGGTAGAGGCCGAGCTGCTGTACCACTTCGTGCGCAATGGCGCGCGCCAGCCGGCCTACGAGAGCATCGTCGCCGGCGGCGCCAATGCCTGCACGCTGCACTATGCGGCCAACAATGCACGGCTGAACGATGGCGAGCTGCTGCTGATCGATGCCGGCTGCGAATTCATGGGCTACGCCGGCGATATCACCCGCACCTTCCCGGTGAACGGCCGCTTCACTGCGCCGCAGCGCGACCTGTACGAAGTGGTGCTGGCGGCGCAGCTGGCCGCCATTGCCGCGGTACAGCCGGACGCCGCGCTGGATGCGCCGGCCGAGGCTGCGCTGCGCGTGCTGGTGCAGGGCATGCTGGACCACAAGCTGCTGGATGGCAGCGTGGACGGCGTGATCGAATCCGGCGACTACCGCCGCTTCTACATGCACGGCATCGGCCACTTCCTGGGGTTGGACGTGCACGACGTGGGCCTGCGCCGCCCCGGCGGCCAGTGGCGGGCGTTCCGCCCCGGCATGTGCACCACCATCGAGCCCGGCCTGTACGTGCGGCCGGACGACCGCGTACCGGCTGCCTTCCACAATATCGGCATCCGCATCGAGGACAACGTGCTGGTGACCGCCAGCGGCCACCACGTCTACACCGACGCGGCGCCCAAACGGATTGCCGACATCGAGGCGCTGATGCAGGCCCGCTAGTTGGCCGCAGCGTAGATACATCATGCAGACAGACATTCTTCATTCCGACATCGTCATCGTTGGTGGCGGCCCGGTGGGCGCACTGGCGGCCCTGCGGCTGAAGCAGGCCGGCCGCGACGTGTTGTTGATCGAGGCGCGCGCCAGGGATGTGCAGGTGCGCGACGCGCGCGCACTGGCACTGTCCTGGTACAGCCGCGAGCAACTGGCGGCGGCCGGTGCCTGGCCGGATAACCTGCCGGCCACCGACATCGACAGCGTGCACGTATCACAGCAGCAGGCCTGGGGCCGCACCGTGATCACCCGCGACGACCTGGCGTTACCGCACCTGGGCGCGGTGGTGGACTACCCGGTGCTGGCGCACAGCCTGGGCGAGGCGCTGGCCGCGCAGGGCGTGCCGGTGCTGTGGCAGCACAAGGTCCGTGCCGTGCAGTCGCTGGCGCGCTATGCCAGCCTGACGGTAGAGGATGCCGACGGCCGCAGCCGCCGGCTGACCGCGCGGCTGGTGGTACTGGCCGAGGGCGGCGCGCTGGCCGAGAGCCTGCCGGGCATCCAGCGCCATGTGCACGATTACCACCAGACAGCGCTGCTGGCCGAAATCAGCACCAGCCTGCCGCACGGCAACATCGCCTACGAGCGCTTTGCCGATGCCGGGCCGTTTGCACTGCTGCCGCATGGCGAGCGCATGATGCTGGTATGGACGCGCACGCCGGACGACGCGCAGCGCCTTATCGATGCCGACGAAGCCAGCGTGCTGGCCGAGCTGCAGCAGGCCTTCGGCGAGCGCCTTGGCAGCTTCAGCGCCATTGGCGAGCGCGCCGCGTTCCCGCTGCTGCTGCGCCAGCTCAACCGCGTGGTGTCCGGGCGGGTGGTGATGATAGGCAATGCCGCCCAGACCATGCACCCGGTGGCGGCGCAGGGCTTCAACCTGGGGCTGCGCGATGCGGTGGCGCTCTCCGAACTGCTGGCCGATGCCGCCGACCCGGGCGATGCCGCGCTGCTGCGCCGCTACGCCGCGGCACGCCGCGTGGACAGTCACGCGGTGGTAGGCTTCACCCACGGCCTGATCCAGCTGTTCGACGGTGCCGGCCCGCTGCTGAAGCAGCTGCGTGGCGCCGGCATGAATCTGCTGGACAGCGTGCCGCCGCTGCGCAAGCGTTTTGCCAGCCACCTGGTATTCGGCGTGTAGCGCCAACGTTGGCCGCAAGGTGACAAGGAATACATGAAACAGCATTTTGACGTGGTAATCGTGGGCGGTGGCCTGGTGGGCGCCGCGCTGGCGCTGGCGCTGGACCGCCAGGGGCGCCGCGTGGCGCTGGTGGAAGGCCAGAGCGCCCGCTTCGAACAGCTGCAGGACGGCTGGGACGCGCGCGTGTATGCCATCAGCCCGGCCAACCGCCGCTTCATCGACAGCCTGGGCGCCTGGCCGGACATGGCGCGCATCGGCACCATCGCCGCCATGGATGTCAGCGGCGACCAGGGCGGGCGCATCGCCTTTTCCGCCGCCGATGCCGGCGCCGAGGCGCTGGCGTGGATCGCGGAAAACCGCTGGCTGCTGGCCGCCCTGTGGCGGCAGCTGCAGGACGCCAGCGGCGTGGAGCTGGTGGAAGGCGTGCGCCCGCTGCGCCTGAGCCACAACCCGCGCGAGGCGCAGCTGCAGCTGGAAGACGGCCGCGAGCTGACTGCCCGGCTGGTGGTGGGCGCCGACGGCGCCAACTCCTGGGTGCGGCAGCAAAGCGGCATCGCCGCCGACGTGAAGCCCTACGGCCAGAGCGGGGTGGTGGCCAACTTCGCCACCGAGAAGCCGCACGACGGCATCGCGCGGCAGTGGTTCCTGGGCGATGGCATCCTGGCCTGGCTGCCGCTGCCGGGCAACAGCATCTCCATCGTGTGGTCCACCGCGCAGCCGGAGCCGCTGCTGGCGCTGCCGACGGAACGTTTTGCCGCCGTGGTGGCCGAAGCCGGTGGGCATGCGCTGGGGCAACTGGAAGTACTCACCCCGGCGGCGGCCTTTCCACTGCGGCTGCTGACGCCGCAGCATGTGATTGCCGAGCGCGTGGCGCTGGTGGGCGATGCGGCGCATACCGTGCATCCGCTGGCCGGGCAGGGCGTCAACCTGGGCTTCCAGGATGCCGCCAGGCTGGCCGCCATCATCGCCGGCAGCAAGGACCCGGGCGAGTGGCTGGCGCTGCGCCGCTACGAGCGCGGGCGCAAGGAAGCGGTGCGCACCATGCAGCTTACCTGCGATACCCTGTTCGGCCTGTTCCACGCCAAGGAGCTGCCCGGCATTGCCTGGCTGCGCAATACCGGCCTCAACCTGACCAATCGACTGCCGCTGATCAAGCGACAGCTGGCCCGCCACGCGGTGGGTTTCTAACCGTAAAGGATTGCATGATGTTTCCCCTGCGCCGACTGGCCATCATTCCGCTGTGTCTGTCCTTGCTGGCCTGCACGGCTTCCGCCGCCGACGAAACCCCGGCCAGCGTGAAAGCGGCCTTCGCCAGCAAGTTCCCGCAGCACGAAGTCACCAGCGTGCAGCCGGCACCGGTGCCCGGCCTGTATGAAGTGGTGGTGAAAATGAAGCGCGGTGGCCGCGAGGAGTACACCATCGTCTACGCCGATGCCAAGGTGGAACACCTGCTCACCGGCGACCTGATTGACACCGCCAGCCACAAGAGCCTGACCGAGGCGCGGCTGGACGAGCTGAACCAGGTGAAGTTCGACTTCGCGGCCCTGCCGTTCGACAAGGCCATCAAGGAAGTGCGCGGCAAGGGCGAGCGCAAGCTGGCGGTGTTCTCCGACCCGGACTGCCCGTTCTGCAAGCGCCTGGAGCAGGAAAGCCTGTCCAAGCTGGATAACGTCACCATCTACACCTTCCTCTACCCGCTGGCGCAACTGCACCCGGACGCGCCGCGCAAGGCGGAGCAGATCTGGTGCAGCAAGGATCGCACCGCGGCCTGGACCGGTGTGATGCGCAACGGCAGCAAGCTGCCGGCCGGCAAGGCCAGCTGCGCCACGCCGCTGGCCGAGCTTGCCAAGCTGGGCGAGCAGTTGGGCGTGGAAGGTACCCCGGCGCTGTTCTTTGCCAATGGCAAGATGATTGCCGGCGCAGTACCGGTGGAGACCATTGAAGCGGCCTTCAAGGCCAAGTAAGCACGGCCATGGCCGCCTGGCTGCCCCGACCGCGGCTTGCCGTCTGCGCCTTGCTGGCGCTGGCTGTGCACGCCGCGGCGCTGCTGTGGCCGCTGGCGCCTGCGGCCAGTTCTGCTCCTGCGACCAACCATGAGCCTGGCGGGCCGCTGGCGGTGACCCTGCACGCCAGGGCCGTGCCGCATGCGGCGCCGTTGCCGCCGCTGGAAAGCATGGACAGCGGCGCGGAGCAGGCGCATGCGCTGGCGCAGGCCTCCGCACCGGTTGAGCAACTAGCCGACCCACCTGTCGAGCCGCCCGTCGAGGCATCGGCGGCCTTGCCCGGGGAGGCTGGCGAGCCGCAACCGGCGGCCGCGCCGTCGGGCGGCGGGTTCGATCCTTACTACCCGGCCAGCGAGCTGGACGTGCTGGCCGCGCCCATTGGCCAGCTGCTGCTGGATTTTCCGCGTGTCGCGCCGCAGGAGCTGCAGCTGGAGCTGTATATCGGCAGCGATGGCGCGGTGGACCGGGTGGCGGTGATCGCCGGCAATGCCGACAGCGACTATGCACGCTACGTGATGGCCAGTTTCCGCCAGGCCCTGTTTGTGCCGGCACAGAAGGGTGGCGTGGCGGTGCGCAGCCGCAAGCACATCCGCGTGGCACTGCAGCAGCCCTGATTATTGTTCGGCTTGATTTCAAACAACTGTTTCATGTTACATTTGCGCTGTCGGCTTCTGCCGCTGGGCTAACATAACATCAACCTGGAGCAAGACCTTGCTCCACTGTGCAAAGGATTCATGACATGTCCGATCTGAAAGCGCTGTTTGAACAGGCACAACAAGACGTGACCACCCTGGCCGAGCGCCCGGATAACCAGACCCTGCTGCAACTGTATGCACTGTTCAAGCAGGCTACCGAGGGCGATGTGCAGGGCGAGCGCCCGGGCATGATGGATTTCATCAACCGCGCCAAGTACGACGCCTGGGACAAGCTGAAGGGCCAGGGCGGCGAGCAGGCGATGCAGGGCTACGTAGACCTGGTGAAGTCGCTGCTGGCCTGATCGCCGGGCGGTTGCGGTAAATAAACAAGGGCTGGTGCGTTGCACCAGCCCTTGTCGTTTTCATGGCGACGTTCAGGCGCCGAACCAGCCCTGCTGCCGCGCGTGTTCCAGCTGCGCTTCCAGGTAGTGCCACAGTGCCGGGCAGCCTTCGCGGATCGGCGGGCCGATGCGCTTTACCACCCGCTCGTGGCTGATGCCGTTCTCGCGCCAGCTCTGGCCGTTGTTGGCCAGATTCAGCAGCACCGGCATGGCGCGGTCGGCGGCGTGGGCGAAGCGTGCTTCGGCCGTTTCGCCGTCCTCGAATTCCTGCCACAGCGCCAGGAAGCGCGCGCCCTGGCCATCCGGCAGCAGGCCGAAGATGCGCGTCACCGCCGCCAGCTCCGCCGCCTTGCGCTCCTCCCAGCCTTCCTCGGCGTAGACGATGGTGTCGCCGGTTTCGATCTCGCCGATATCGTGCACCAGCAGCATGCCGATCACGCGGTGGATATCCACCGGCTGCGGCGCATAGGGCTGCAGCGATGCGGCCAACATGGCGATCTGCCAGCTGTGCTCGGCGGAGTTTTCCTGGCGGTCCAGCCCCAGCGGGCGGGTCTTGCGGGTTACACCCTTGAGCCGGTCCAGCTCCAGGATGAAATCTACGATGGCTTGCATGGCTTGCTTTCTAGTCGGTGGTGCCGGTTACGCTGCGTACCAGCACGGCAATGTCGTAATCGCTGTCCGGCCCGGCGCTGCCATCGGCATGTGAACCATACAGCAGCACCGCGCTGGCGCCGTATTGCTGCTGCAGTTCATGGCTGATGCCCTGCAGCACGCTTTCCGTGGCGGTGCTCATTGCCCGGGGTTGGCCGCATCCAGGCTGCGCACGAACTCGCCGGCATCCTGGTAGCCGATGACCTGCTGCGTCTGCCGGCCGGCGGCATCGTACAGCATGATGCCCGGCGGGCCGTACAGGCCGAAGCGTTTGAGCATGGCCTGCTGCGCCGGGTTGTTGGCGGTAACGTCGGCCTGCAGCAGCAGCATGTGATCCATGCGCTGGCGCACCGCCGGGTCGCGGAAGGTGGTTTCTTCCATCTCGACGCAGCTCACGCACCAGTCGGCGTAGAAGTCCAGCAGCACCGGCTGGCCGGCGGCACGGGCGCGTGCCAGCGCGGCATCCAGCTCGGCATTGCTGGCCACGCGGGTAAACACCGCCTTGGGCAGCTGCGTGCCATGCCAGATGCCGGCCCACGGCAGGCGCGGCGACGGCGCACCGGTGGCGGCGCCGACAATCTGTAACAGGCCGGCCACGGTGAACAGCACCGCCAGCAGCCGGCGCAGCCATGCGGCCAACCCCTGGCCGCCGACACGCAGCAGTTGCCAGGCAATGCCCAGTGCCAGCGCGCTCCACAGCAGCATGGTGAGGGCAGTGGGCAGGAAGGGCCCGGCCATCCAGATCGCCACGCCCAGCATCACGCAGCCGAAGGCGGCCTTGACGGCATTCATCCACTGCCCGGCGCGCGGCAGCACGTGGCCGCCGAAGGTGCCCACCAGCAGCAGCGGCAGGCCCAGGCCCAGCGCCATGGCGTACAGCGCGGCACCGCCCAGCAGCGCGTCGCCGCTTTGGCCGATGTAGCCCAGCGCCACTGCCAGTGGCGGTGCCACGCAGGGGCCGATCAGCAGCGCCGACAGCGCGCCCATGGCGAACACGGTGGCGACATGGCCGCCGGACAGGCGGTTGGAGGTGGAGGCCAGCCGGCTTTGCAGTGCTGCCGGCAGCTGGATGCTGATCACGTCGAACATCGCCAGCGCGAACAGCACCATCAGCGCAGCGGCGGTCAGGATTACCGCCGGCTGCTGCAGCCACACGGTGAGCAGGCTGCCGGTGAGGCCGGCGGCCACACCCACCGCGGTGTAGGTGAGCGCCAGGCCCTGTACATAGGCCAGCGACAGGCCGAAGCCGCGGCGTTTGCTCAGCCGGTGGCCGTGGCCGGCAATCAGCGAGGACACGATGGGCAGCAGCGGGTACATGCAGGCGGTGAACGCCATGGCGAGGCCGGCGGCAAAGAACGCCGCCAGCGTGGCTGCCAGCTTGCCGCGCGCCAGCGTTGGCGCGGTGCTGTGGCTGGGAGCGCTGTCCAGCCACGGGTTGCTGTTCATGCCGTCACCCACCTTCAGGGTGCGGGTCAGCGGCGGGTAGCACAGGCCGGCGTCGGCACAGCCCTGCACCACGGTCTTCAGTGCGAAGCCGGCAGGCAGCGGGGCCGAGATCGGCAGCGCCAGGGTGATGCCGTGGTGGAACACCTGCTGGCGGCCGAAGTAGGGGTCGGTCTTGGCTTCGCCTGCCGGCAGAACGGGGAGGCTGACGCTGCCGGCCGGCTGCGGCGTGAGCTGGATGCGCTCGCGGTACAGGTAGTAGCCGCGGGCTACGTCCAGGTGCAGCAGCAGTTGCTGGCCCTGCTGCTCCAGCCGCGCGGCAAAGGCGCGTTCCGGCGGCAGCAGGTCATCGGGATTCAGCGCCCAGCTGCCGGCGCTGAGCAGCATCAGCAACAGCAGGGGAAACAGGCGGATCAGGCGGGGCAGGGACATGGCAGGCAGCGGAGAATGTATCGGCAAAAGACCACGGCGTGGTGCATTGGTTCAGGCTGGCAGCTTAACAGTGTGTGCGGCCAACGTCATGCCGCAGCACCTGAGCCAAGCGTTTGCTTGGTGTATGATGGAGCATCTGCCACGGAAACCCGGCCATGAAACTGCTTTTTGCCCACGCCAACAGCTTTCCTTCCTCCATCTACCGTAAATTGCATCAGCGGCTGGCGGAGCATGGCTATGAAGTGGGCTATCTGGACACCATCGGCCACGACGCGGCCTATCCGGTTACCGACTGTTGGCCGCAACTGGCCGACGAGATGCTGGCATATATGGCGGCCAACTACCGCGAGCCGGTGCTGGCGGTGGGGCATTCGCTGGGCGGGGCGGTGCTGTTCCTGGCGGCGCTGCGCGAGCCGCAGCGCTTCCGGCAGCTGATCGTGCTGGATTCGCCGCTGCTGGGGCCGCGCACCGGTTTTCTGATCTGGCTGGCCAAGCGGCTGGGCTTCATCCAGCAGCTCACCCCTGGCGGCACCGGCACACTGCGCCGGCGCGACAACTGGGCCAGCACCACCTCGGTGTACGACTACTTTGCGCGCAAGCCGGCGTTTGCGCGCTGGGACCCGGACTGCCTGCACGACTACGCGCAATACGGCACGGAGGACAATGGCGATGGCGGGCGGCGGCTGAAGTTCCGGCCGCAGGTGGAGCACGCCATCTACGAAACGCTGCCGCACGATGCCTGGTTCAAGCGCGGCAAGTTGCAGGTGCCGCTCAGCTACGTGGCGGCCGGGCAGGGCAGCGCCATCAGGCCGCATGACCTGGCCTTCATGCACCGCCATTTCGCCGCCGACATCCACGTGCAGCGCGGCAGCCATCTGTTTCCGCTGGAGCACCCGCTGGAAACGGCGGACCTGATTGCCCGGCTGGCGGGCGGTGCAGCGCGGGCTACAGCCGCGTAATCACCCACAGCCCGCCCAGCATGCCCACCATGGCCATGCCCAGTGTGGGCAGGCAGCGCATGGCCAGCTGGCGGCCGCCAATACTGAGAATCAGCCCGAACTTGAACACGGTGTTGGTGAGCACGGCAATGGCCACGGTGACCAGCAGCGGCTGCAGCGGCAACTGGTGCTGGCCGAACATCTCCATCACCGTCAGCGAGATGGCGTCCACGTCGTTGATGCCGGAAACCAGCGCCATCATGTACAGGCCGCTGTCGCCGAAAATGTTTTTCAGCCAGGCCGAGCACAGCATCACGAAGGCGAACAGCACGGCAAAGCCGAAGGCCACATTCAGCTGCGCCGGGTTTTTCAGCTCCAGCTCCGGCGCGCTGTCCGTTACCTTGCCGTAACGGCTGCCGATGAAAAGAGTCAGCAGCCCCAGCGCCATGCCCGGCAGCATGATGCCCAGCATGGGGCGGCCGGCGGTGGGGGCAATGGCCATCGCCAGCACCTGCAGGCGCAGGAACAGCACCATATTGGCCAGCAGGATCACCCGTACCGCCAGTTGCTGCGAGCCGGGGTTGCGCGCCACTTCGCGCGCATAGATCAGGCTGGTGGCGGTGGTGGACACCAGGCCACCAAGAAAGCCCAGCAGCGGCGCGCCGACTTTTTCGCCCAGGATCTTTACCGCCATGTAGCCGGCCAGCCCCACGCCGACGATCAGCACCACCAGTAGCCAGATGCGGTGCGGGTTGAATGCCGAATACGGCCCGAAGCCCTGGTTGGGCAGGATGGGCAGGATGATGAAGGTGAGGGTGGCGAACTGCAGCAGCGACAGCAGGTCGTGCCGCTGCAGCTTGTGGGTGAAGCTGGTCAGTTCCGGTTTCAGGTACAGCAGCCCGGTGGTGATTACCCCCAGCGCCACCGCCAGCTCGATATTGCCCAGGCCTATCATCACCCCCAGCGTGTAGGCCACCAGCAGCGCGATGACGGTGGTGGTGCGCGGCTCGCTGGGCTCGTCCGGGTTGCGGCTGGACAGCGGTAGAAAGCCCAGGCCGGCCACGGCCAGCAGCCCGGCAGCCGGCAGCCACTCGCCACCCAGCGACGGAATCAGCATTGCCAGCATGGTGCCCAGCATGCAGACCAGCGGGAAGGTGCGGATGCCGGCCAGCACGTGCTGCTTGCGCTCGCGCTCCACCCCGATCAGCAGGCCGATGCCCAGGCTGGAAAGCAGTGCCGGCAGGTTCTGGTACGGCGTGCCGGCCAGGTGCAGCCAGGCGGAAAGATCCCATTGCATATTGTTGTTCTCCGGGCAGATGGCAAAACGGCCAGCAGCGGGAGCTGCTGGCCGGTTCCGGTGCCGGGCGGGGTTTAGTCGCCCTTCAGCCGTGTGGCGATGCTGCGGGCGATGCCTTCCGCATCCAGGCCGCAGCCGGCCAGCAGCAGCGCCGGGTCTCCATGCTCAACATAATCGTCGGGCAGGCCCAATAGCAAGGTTTGAATGGCGATACCGGCGCTGGACAGCGCTTCCAGACAGGCGCTGCCGGCGCCGCCCATGATCACGTTCTCTTCCACCATCACCAGCAGCTCATGGCTTGCGGCCAACTGTCTGACCAGCTCGGCATCCAGTGGCTTGACGAAGCGCATGTCGGCCACGGTGGCATCGAACTGCTCGGCGGCGGCCAGGGCCGGGGTCACCATGCTGCCGAATGCCAGAATCGCCACCTTGCCGTTGCCCTGGCGGCGGATATGGCCCTTGCCGACGGGCAGTGCCGTCATCTCCTGCTCTACCGTCGCGCCCGGGCCGGTGCCGCGCGGGTAGCGCACCGCGCTCGGCGTATCCAGGGTGAAGGCGGTGTACAGCAGCTGGCGGCATTCGTTTTCGTCTGACGGCGCGATGACGGTCATGTTCGGGATGCAGCGCAGGAAGGACAGGTCGAAGGCGCCGGCATGGGTGGGGCCGTCGGCGCCCACCAGACCGGCGCGGTCGATGGCGAACACCACCGGCAGGTTCTGGATCGCCACGTCGTGGATCAGCTGGTCGTAGCCGCGCTGCAGGAAGGTGGAGTAGATCGCCACCACCGGCTTCATGCCGTCACAGGCCATGCCGGCGGCGAAGGTCACCGCGTGCTGCTCGGCAATCGCCACGTCGAAGTAGCGGTCCGGGTGCTCCTTCTCGAAGCGCACCATGCCGGAGCCTTCGCGCATCGCCGGGGTGATGCCCACCAGGCGCGAGTCCTGCTTGGCCATATCGCACAGCCAGTCGCCGAAAATCTGCGTGTACTGCGGCTTGCCGCCGCCGCTCTTGCCGGCGGCCAGGCCGTTGGCCGGGTCGAACTTGGTCACACCGTGGTACTTCACCGGGTCGTTCTCGGCCAGCTTGTAGCCCTGGCCCTTCTTGGTGACGATGTGCAGGAATTGCGGGCCGGACAGGCTGCGGATGTTCTTCAGCGTGTCCACCAGCACGTCCACATCGTGGCCGTCGATGGGGCCGATGTAGTTGAAGCCGAACTCCTCGAACAGCGTGCCGGGGGTGAAGAAGCCCTTCACGTGCTCTTCCACCTTGCTGGCGATTTCACGCAGCGGCGGCGCCATGCCCAGCACCTTGCTGCTGCCCTGTTTCATTGCCGCGTAGAAGCGGCCGGACATCAGCTTGGCCAGGTAGTTGTTCAGCGCGCCCACATTGGGCGAGATCGACATATCGTTGTCGTTGAGGATCACCAGCAGGTCGGTGTCCATCGCGCCGGCGTTGTTCAGTGCCTCGAAGGCCTGGCCGGCGGTCATGGCGCCATCGCCGATGATGGCCACGCACTTGCGGTTCAGGTTCTGCGCCTTGGCGGCTACCGCCATGCCCAGCGCGGCACCGATGGAGGTGGAGGAGTGCCCCACGCCGAAGGTGTCGTACTCCGATTCGCAACGCTTGGGAAAGCCGGCCAGGCCGCCCAGCTGGCGCATGCTGCCCATGCGCTCCTTGCGGCCGGTAAGAATCTTGTGCGGGTAGGTCTGGTGCCCCACGTCCCACACCAGGCGGTCGTCCGGGGTGTTGAACACGTAGTGCAGGGCAATGGTCAGCTCGATGCTGCCCAGGTTGGAGGCGAAGTGGCCGCCGGTCTTGCTGACGGTCTCCACCAGGAATTCGCGCAGTTCCTGCGCCAGTTGCGGCAGCTCGTGGCGACCGAGTTTTCTCAGGTCGGCCGGACTCTGTATGGTGTCGAGCAATGTTGTCATGTTGATTTTTTTGTAATGATCAGAACGAGCGGGCGACGATGTACTCGGCCAGCTGTTTCAGGCGCAGCGCGCGCTCGCCGAACGGCGCCAGCGCCGCCAGCGCGTCGTCGTACAGGTCGCGTGCATAGGCGCGGGCTTCGCCCAGGCCCATCAGGCTGACATAGGTGGGCTTGTCGTTGGCCGCATCCTTGCCGGCGGTCTTGCCCAGCGTGGCAGTGTCGGCTTCCACGTCCAGCACGTCGTCCACCACCTGGAACGCCAGGCCCATGCGCTTGGCGAAGTGGTCCAGCGCCTCGGTCTGCGCGCCGTCCAGCGGTTGGCCGCACAGCGCGCCCAGCAGTACCGAGGCGCGAATCAGCGCACCGGTCTTCATCAGGTGCATGAACTCCAGCTCCGGCTGCGACAGCGGCTTGCCGACGCTGGCCAGGTCGATGGCCTGGCCGCCGGCCATGCCGGCGTGGCCGGATGCCTGCGCCAGCAGCTTCACCATGGCCAGCTGCTGCTCGGCAGCCACGCCCGGCAGTGGGGTGGCCACCAGTTCGAAGGCCAGCGTCTGCAGCGCATCGCCCACCAGCAGCGCGGTGGCTTCGTCGAACCGCACGTGGCAGGTGGGCTTGCCGCGGCGCAGCACGTCGTCGTCCATGCACGGCATGTCGTCGTGCACCAGTGAGTAGGCGTGGATCATCTCCACGGCACAGGCCACGCGCGCCACGTTGGCCGCATCGGCGCCCACCAGCTCGGCGGCGGCGAAGGCCAGCAGCGGGCGCACGCGCTTGCCACCCTGCAGCGTGCTGTAGCGCATCGCCTCGTGCAGCACGTGCGGTGCGCGGTCAGCGGCTGGCAGCAAGGTTTCCAGCGCCGTTTCCACGGTCTGCTGGGTGGCGGTCATCCAGGCGGTGAAGGGGTTATTGGCCATCGGCGAGGTCCAGCGGCTTGAGTTCGTCGTTCTCCAGCACGCGCAGCTGTTGTTCGGCGTCCGCCAGTTTGCTCTGGCAGAACTTGATCAGTTCCATGCCCTGCTTGTAGGCGGTCAGGGCGTTGTCCAGCGGCATGTCGCCGCTTTCCATCGCCCGGATGATGTCTTCCAGTTGCGCCAGTGCGCTCTCGAAGCTGGCCTGGGGCTTGTTGGTTTTGGCCATTGCAGGTCTTTCCGTCAATGAATGGCAAGTTGGCCGCCATTGTAGGCGTTTTTGTGCTGTGTCACAAAGCCGCCATATCGCGCCGCAGCAAGCGCCAAACCCCGTGCCAGGCGGGCGCTAGGGCTGCCGCGGCCTGGGGAACAGCAGCGAGGCGATCACCGCGCCTGCGATCACCACGAACACCACGCCCAGCGACAGCGCCACCGGCACGTGCAGCAGCGGCAGCAGCAACAGCTTCATGCCGATGAAGGCCAGCACAATGGCCAGGCCGTAGCGCAGCAGGTGGAAGCGGTCGGCCACGCCGGCCAGCAGGAAGAACATGGCGCGCAGGCCGAGAATGGCGAAAATATTGGAGGTGAGCACGATGAACGGGTCCACCGTTACCGCGAAGATGGCCGGAATGCTGTCCACCGCGAACACTACGTCGGACAACTCCACCATCACCAGTACCAGGAACAGCGGCGTGGCATGGCGCAGGCCGTTCTGTAGCACGAAAAAGGCCTCGCCGTGCAACTTGTCGGTCATGCGGATGTGGCGGCGCAGGAACTTGAGCAGCGCGTTGTCGGTAAGGTCCTGCTGCTCTTCCTTTTCCGGCAGCAGCATCTTCAGGCCGGTGAACAGCAGGAAGGCGCCGAACACATAGAGTATCCAGCCGAACTGCTGCACCAGCGCCGCGCCGAGGAACACCATCAGCGTGCGCAGCACGATGGCGCCGAACACGCCGTACAGCAGCACGCGGCGCTGGTGCTCCACCGGTACCTTGAAGAAGCCGAAGATCATCAGGAAGACGAAGATATTGTCCACCGCCAGCGATTTCTCGATGACGTAGCCGGTGAAGAACTCCAGCGTCTTCTGGTTGGCCACCGCCACGCCATGGGCCGGGTCGTGCGCCAGCACCCACCACAGCCAGCCGCCAAAGGCGCTGGCCACGCTTACCCATACCAGCGACCAGCCGGCGGCTTCACGGGCCGATACCTTGTGCGCGCCGGTTTTTTTCAGCGCCAGCATGTCGACGGCGATCATCAGCAGCACGGCGATGAAGAACACGGTGTAGAAAAACGGCGAACCGATGGAGGGCAGGGCCTGGGCCATATTCGATAAAACTCCCGGGTGGTGGCGGTGTGTTGATGTGGATTTGTTATGATCTGCCGCGATGACAATCGCCTCGCGCGGCATGTTTTACATATTGTTACATTTGCCGCTTGCTGTGACGGGGCCCGCTGCCACTGGTTCACTACTCATGCAAAAAAATATTCCGAAAAATATTCTGATTACCGGCTGCTCCAGCGGCATCGGCCTGGACGTGGCGCGCGGCCTGCGCGCTGACGGCTGGCGCGTGTTCGCCACCGCGCGGCGCGGCGAGGACGTGGCAAGGTTGGCCGCAGAGGGTTTTGCCGATGCGCTGCAACTGGATGTAGACGACAGCGACAGCATCCGCAGCGCGGTGGCCGAGGTGCTGCGCCGCACTGGCGGCCGGCTGGAGGCGCTGTTCAACAACGCCGGCTTCGGCCAGCCCGGCGCGGCGGAGGACATTCCGCGCCAGGCCATGCGCGAGCAGTTCGAAACCAATTTCTTTGGCGCGTGGGAGCTGAGCAACGTCGTGCTGCCGGTGATGCGGCGCCAGGGCGAGGGCCGCATCCTGTTCAACAGCTCGGTGCTGGGCTTTGCGGCGATGCGCTACCGCGCCGCCTACAACGCGAGCAAGTACGCGATGGAAGGACTGTGCGACACGCTGCGGCTGGAGCTGGCCGGCAGCGGCATCCACGTCTGCCTGGTGGAGCCGGGGCCGATCGAGAGCCGCTTCCGCCCCAATGCGCTGCAGAAGTTTCTGTGCAATGTGGATATCGAGGGCAGTGCGCACCGCGAGTCGTACCAGCGCCAGCTGGCGCGGCTGCAGAAGGTGGGGCATGCGCAGCCCTTCACCCTGCCGGGCACTGCGGTACTGCACGAAGTACGCAAGGCCTTGGCCGCACGCCGCCCGGCAGCACGCTACCGGGTAACGGTGCCTACCCGCGTGTTCTGGCATCTGAAATGGCTGCTGCCCACCCGCTGGCTGGATTGGCTGCTGCTGCGGGTGTAGTGGCGCTCAGCTCACGCTGACGCGGTTGCGGCCGGCCAGCTTGGCCTGGTACAGCTGCTCGTCGGCCTGCTTCAGCAGCTGGCTGACTTCCATCTGCCCGGTGGCGGCGCCAATGCTGATGGTGAGCTGCAACTCGCCACGGCTGGTGGCCTGCACCGCGCTACCCACCTGCTGGCGGAATGCCTCCAGCAGCGGCTGCGGCGAGGTGTCCAGCGGCAACAGGATCACGAATTCCTCGCCGCCGAGGCGCGCCACCTGCTCGCGGCCGAAGGTTTCCGCCAGCAGGCTGCCCAGCCAGCGCAGCGCCTGGTCGCCGATATCGTGGCCGTAGTTGTCGTTGATCTGTTTGAAGTTATCGATATCCAGCATTGCCAGCGCATGCGGAAACGGCTGCTTCTGCACCCGCTCGAAAAAGCTGCGGCGGTTGGGCAAGCCGGTGAGCAGGTCTTCGTGCGCGGCGCGCGACAGGGCCTGCAGGTTCTCCACGTACTCGATATTGCGGGTGACGCGGCAGAAGAACTCCTCGTGATTGAACGGCTTGGTCAGGAAGTCATCGGCGCCGGCCTTGATGAAGCGCGCGCTCATGCTGGAATCCTGGCTGCTGGAAATGCCGATGATGGCCAGCTCCTCCTGGCTGCGAAAGCGGCGGATCTCGCTGCACAGCCGCACGCCGTTCATGCCCGGCATGTCGTGGTCGGTAAGCACCAGGCGGATGCCCGGGTCGCTGCCCAGCTGCGCCAGCGCAGCCTCGCCGTTGGCCGCTTCGATGACCTCGTACAACTGCCGCTGCAACAGCTGGCTCAGGTAGCCGCGTATCGCGCTGGAATCGTCCACCACCAGCACGCGGGTGCCGGGGTTGTGCTCGATGCGGCGCAACATGCGCAGCGTGTACTCGTAGGCGGCCGGGTTTTCCTTGGGGATGTAGTCCACCACCGGCTGCAGCAGCACCTGCTCGCGGGTGGCCAGGTCGTTGCGTGCGGTCAGTACGATGGTGGGGATGCGGCGCTTGAGCAGCTCCACCAGCGCCTCGCCCTCCGGCGCATCCGGCAGGCAGTAGTCCAGCACGCAGGCCAGCAGCGACTCGCCGTCCTCGCTGGCCAGGATGCGCTGCATTTCCTGCTTGCTGGCGGCGCAGACGGCGGTATAGCCATCTTCTTCCAGCATGCGCTGCAGGGTACGCAGCACGGAGGAGTTGTCTTCTACCAGCAAAACGTGGCGGCTGTGCATGGCGGGTGGGGGCGGGTAAAGGTTGGGGTGGAAAAACAATATGACCATCAATATATACATTTATCGTGATCAATGAAGCGCTTTGCAAGCGGCATGCGCCTGCGGCTGGCCGCCCGGAACGGGACGGCAGGCGGCGATTCGGTTTATAATTGGCGTCATTTTTTGCCTAACCAGACCGAATTCACACCATGACCCAGGAACTTGCCAAGAGCTACGAGCCGGGCGACATCGAGCGCCGCTGGTACGACCAATGGGAGCAGTCCGGCTACTTCCAGCCGCATATGGACAGCACCCAGCCTTCCTTCTGTATCCAGCTGCCGCCGCCCAACGTCACCGGCACCCTGCACATGGGCCATGCGTTCAACCAGACCATCATGGATGGCCTGACCCGCTACTACCGCATGAAGGGCCACAACACCGCCTGGATTCCGGGTACCGACCACGCCGGCATCGCCACCCAGATCGTGGTGGAGCGCCAGCTGGCCGAGCAGGGCGTGAACCGTCACGACCTGGGCCGCGACGCCTTTACCAGCAAGGTATGGGAGTGGAAGGAGAAATCCGGCGGCACCATCACCAGCCAGATGCGCCGCGTCGGCTGCTCGGTGGACTGGAGCCGTGAATACTTCACCATGGACGATGCCCGCGCCGAAGTGGTGACCGAGGTATTCGTGCGCCTGTTCGAACAGGGCCTGATCTACCGTGGCAAGCGCCTGTCCAACTGGGATGCCAAGCTCGGCACCGCCATCTCCGACCTGGAAGTGGTCTCCGAGGAAGAAGATGGCCACATGTGGCACATCAAGTACCCGGTAGTCGGCAGCGATGAGTTCGTTACCGTGGCCACCACCCGCCCGGAAACCCTGCTGGGCGACGTGGCCGTGGCCATCAACCCCACCGACGAGCGCTACCAGCACCTGCTGGGCAAGATGCTGGAGCTGCCGCTGACCGGCCGCCAGATCCCGGTGATCGCCGACGACTACGTGGATGCCGCCTTCGGCACCGGCTTCGTCAAGATCACCCCGGCGCACGACTTCAACGATTACCAGGTGGGCAAGCGCCACGACACCAAGCTCATCAACGTGATGAGCCTGGAAGCGCGCATTCTCGCCAAGGCGCAGGTATTCGGCTTTGACGGCACCGCCGAAGGCACCATCGACCTGCCGGCCGCCTACGCCGGCCACACCACCGCCGAGGCGCGCAAGCTGATGCTGGCCGACCTGGACGCCCAGGGCCTGCTGCTGGAAACCAAACCGCACAAACTGATGGTGCCGCGTGGCGACCGTACCGGTACCGTGATCGAGCCGCTGCTCACCGACCAGTGGTTCGTGGCCATGAGCAAGGTGGGCGAGGGCGACGCCACCGGCAAATCCATTGCCGAAAAAGCCATCGACGCCGTGGCCAGCGGCGAAGTGCGCTTCATCCCGGAAAACTGGGTGAACACCTACAACCAGTGGATGAACAACATCCAGGACTGGTGCATCAGCCGCCAGCTGTGGTGGGGCCACCAGATTCCGGCCTGGTACGACGAAGACGGCAACATCTACGTTGGCCGCACGGAAGAAGAAGTGCGCGCCAAGGCCGGCGGCAAGACCCTGCGCCGTGAGCAGGACGTACTGGACACCTGGTTCAGCTCGGCGCTGGTGCCGTTCTCCACCCTGGGCTGGCCGGCTGACACCGCCGAACTGCGCGCCTTCGTGCCGTCGCAGGTACTGGTAACCGGCTACGAGATCATCTTCTTCTGGGTAGCCAGGATGATCATGATGACCACCCACTTCATGGGCAAGGTGCCGTTCAAGGACGTGTACATCCACGGCATCGTGCGCGACCACGAAGGCAAGAAGATGTCCAAGTCCGAGGGCAACGTCATCGACCCGGTGGACCTGATCGACGGCATCGCGCTGCCGGAGCTGGTAGCCAAGCGCACCACCGGCCTGCGCCGCCCGGAAAAGGCACCGCAGATTGCCAAGGCCACCGAAAAGCTGTTCCCGGAAGGCATCCCGGCCTACGGTACCGATGCCCTGCGCTTCACCATGGCCAGCTACGCCAGCCTGGGCCGCAGCGTGAACTTCGACTTCAAACGGGCTGAAGGCTACCGCAACTTCTGCAACAAGCTGTGGAACGCCACCCGTTTCGTGATGATGAACGTGGAAGGCAAGGACTGCGGCCAGGATGAAAGCCTGCCGCTGGAATACAGCTTCGTCGACAAGTGGATGATCGGCCGCCTGCAACAGGCCGAAGCCGAAGTGACCGAGGCGCTGGACACCTACCGCTTCGACATCGCCGCCCAGGTGATCTACGAATTCATCTGGAACGAGTACTGCGACTGGTACGTGGAACTGGCCAAGGTACAGCTCTCGACCGGCAACGAAGCACAGCAGCGTGCCACCCGCCGCATCATCGTGCGCGTGCTGGAAGTGGCGCTGCGCCTCACCCACCCGCTGATGCCCTTCATCACCGAAGAGCTGTGGCAGACCGTGGCGCCGCTGGCCAACGCCAAGAAAACCGACTCCATCATGCTGGCCGCCTGGCCGGTGGCGGCGCCCGAGAAGATCGACGCTGCGGCCAACGCCCGCATGGACGCCTTCAAGGACCTGGTGAACGCCGTGCGCAACCTGCGCGGCGAAATGGGCATCGGCCCGGCGGTGAAGGCGCCGCTGTTCATCGAGAGCAAGGACGCCAGCCTGGCGGACTTCGTGCCCTACCTGAAACTGCTGGCCCGCGTATCCGAAGGCAGCATCGTGGCCGCACTGCCGGCTGACGACGCCCCGGTAGCCATTTCCGGCGACGCCCGCCTGATGCTGAAGGTGGAAGTGGACAAGGCCGCCGAAACCGCACGCCTCACCAAGGAGCAGGGCAAGGCGCAGGCGGAGCTGGACAAGCTGACCGCCAAGCTGGAAAAGCCGGGCTACGTCGACAAGGCGCCGGCACACCTGGTGGAACGCGACAAGGCACAGCTGACTGAGCTGAATGACAAGCTGGAGAAGATCAGGGTGCAGCTGGCCAAGCTGGCCTGAGCCTGATTCCCGCCAACAAGGCTGCCGCTCGCGGCAGCCTTGTTTTTGTCCGGTCGCCACATGGCAGTGCCGGGCCAGGCACGATTTCCCGCACATCAAACGAAAGCAAGAACATGAACTGCAAGACGCTGTTTGCCCTGATCGCAACCCTTTGTGCCGGCTCCGCCATGGCAGCCGGACAGGGCTGGTATGCCGGCGTGGCCGCTGGCCAGGCGCAAACCCACTTTACCGGCCAGGAGCAGCTTGGCTACGGTGCCGATGGCAAGGTTTACGATTATTCCGCTGCACAGAAAGTGTATGCCGGCTATGGCATCAACCAGACTTTCAGCGCCGAACTGAGTCTCTTCAATCTGGGCCACAGCCGCTTCTCCGGCACGGTGCTGGGCGCGCCGGCACAGGATCGCTTCGGCGCCAAGGGCCTGTCGCTGGCTGGTGTGGCGACCCTGCCGCTGAACGATAAGCTGGCACTGTTCGGCAAGCTGGGGGCTGCGGCAGTAACTACCAACTACACCTGTGTAGTGGCTTGTGACCCGCTGCACAACAATGACCACCACGGCATCTACGCCAACTACGGTGTGGGTGCGCGCTATGCGCTGACTCCGGCGCTGTCTGCTCGTGTCGAGTACGAGCGCTTCGACGGCATGAAGTATGAAACCGGCATTGGTGCCAGCAACTGGCGTGGCCACTTCCGCAGTGATACCGATTTCCTGTCGCTGGGCCTGCAGTACGGCTTCTGATTCTTGAGTAGTAGGGCGGAAGCCCCGGCGTGCCGGGGTGTTCCGCCGCAAGCTTGGCCGCAAGTCTGCACCGCTTGCGGCCAAGCTTTTTGTGTAGGGCGGTTTCGTACCCTTGGCGTGATTGCCGTGGTGAGTTGCGGCGGAACGCCCGCTTTGCGGGCTTCCGCCCTACATGACCGGGCGAAGTAGGGTGGAAGCCCCGGCGTGCCGGGGTGTTCCGCCACAAGGTTGGCCGCAAGCTTGGCCGCAAGTCTGCACAGCTTGCGGCCAACCTTTTTGTGTAGGGCGGTCTCGTACCCTTGGGATGATTGCCGTGGCGTGTTGCGGCGGAACGCCCGCTTTGCGGGCTTCCGCCCTACATGACCAGGCGAAGTAGGGCGGAAGCCCCGGCGTGCCGGGGTGTTCCGCCGCAAGGTTGGCCGCAAGTCTGCACCGCTTGCGGCCAAGCTTTTTGTGTAGGGCGGTTTCGTACCCTTGGCGTGATTGCCGTGGTGTGTTGCGGCGGAACGCCCGCTCTGCGGGCTTCCGCCCTACATGACCGGGCGGTGACAATCGCTTGCCAATGGTATCGGCTTCTTCTTTTACGCTTTGCCATCGACTCAGAGGAGCAGGTTGATGGCAAGTTACCGTCGGATGTTCGTGGCAGGTGGAACGTATTTCTTGACCGTCACTTTGCTGGAGCGTGGTTCGTGTTTACTGGTGACGCATATCGATGCGTTGCGTGATGCGGTCCGGCAGACGCAGCGAGTGCGGCCGTTCGGCATTGATGGCTGGGTGGTGTTGCCAGATCATTTTCATTGTCTGATCACGCTGCCACCCGGTGACGATGATTTTTCCAATCGCATCAAGGCGATCAAGATTCGGTTTGTTCGGCAGCTGGCGGCGAGTGAGGAGCGGAATGCCGTACGTGTCCGCAAGGGGGAGCGAGGTATCTGGCAACGCCGTTTCTGGGAGCATGTCATTCGTGACCAGACGGATTTCAATCGCCACCTCGATTACATTCATCGCAATCCACTCAAGCATGGGCTGGTTACGCATGTTGCGGCATGGCCGTATTCGACTTTTCATCGCTATCTGGCCGCTGGTGTGTATCAGTCTGACTGGTGCGGGGTAGAGGATGCTCTGCGAGCACGGTAGCCTGGATTGAATGAAATGAAGCCCGACGTTTACCGCGTAATTCCAAGGTTGGCCGCATGCCCTGACGGTATTGCGGCCAACTTTGCTTTGTCTGTGGCGTCCATTACGCGGATGTAGCCGCTACTCATCGTTGCCACCCGGCAGTCGGGCGCGGCATCTACTGTTGATCATGAAAAACGCCCGCATGCAGCGGGCGTTGTCATGTCTGCGGCCAACGTTGGCCGCAAGCGGGCATCAGCATTCCACGATGTTTACCGGCACTTCGATCACGTTGATCGCCAGGCCGCCACGCGCGGTTTCCTTGTATTTGTTGCTCATGTCGCGGCCGGTGTCGCGCATGGTCTTGATCACCCGGTCCAGCGACACGAAGTGCTGGCCGTCGCCGCGCAGTGCCATGCGCGCGGCGTTGATGGCCTTCACTGCCGCCATGGCGTTGCGTTCGATGCACGGCACCTGTACCAGGCCGCCCACCGGGTCGCAGGTCAGGCCCAGGTTGTGTTCCATGCCGATTTCGGCGGCGTTTTCCACCTGTTCAGGCGTGCCGCCCAGCACCTCGGCCAGCGCGCCGGCGGCCATGGAACAGGCGGAACCGACTTCGCCCTGGCAGCCGACTTCGGCGCCGGAGATGGAGGCGTTGAGCTTGAACAGGATGCCGATGGCGCCGGCGGTAAGCAGGAAGCGCACCACACCGTCTTCGCTGGCATTGGGCACGAAGCGGGCGTAGTAGTGCAGCACCGCTGGGATGATGCCGGCCGCGCCGTTGGTGGGTGCGGTGACCACGCGGCCGCCACCGGCGTTTTCCTCGTTCACCGCCAGTGCGTACAGGTTTACCCAGTCCATCACCGTCAGCGGGTCGCGCAACGCGGCTTCCGGGGCGTTGGTGAGCTTGCGGTACAGGTCGGCGGCGCGGCGCTTCACTTTCATGCCGCCGGGCAGGATGCCTTCGTGGCTGCAGCCGCGCTGCACGCAGCTTTGCATCACCTGCCAGATCTGCAGCAGGCCGGCGCGTACTTCGTCCTCGCTACGCCAGGCCAGCTCGTTTTCCAGCATGATCTGGCTGATGCTCTTGCCTTCGCGCTGGCACAGGGCCAGCAGTTCGGCGCCGGTCTTGAACGGGTGCTTCAGTTCGGTAACGCCCGGCGGCACGAAGCCGGCGTCGATGGCGGCCTCATCCACCACGAAGCCGCCGCCTACCGAGTAATAGGCACGCTTGGACAGGCTGTTGCCGTCGGCGTCGAAGGCTTCGAAGATCATGCCGTTGGGGTGGTAGGGCAGGGCCTTGCGCTTGTACAGCAGCAGGTCTTCCGCCTCGTTGAAGGCAATGCGCTGCTGGCCGAGCAGGGTGATGGCCTTGTCGGCACGGATGGTGGCCAGCATCTGCGGCACGGCATCGGTGTCGACCAGGTCGGGCAGCTCGCCGGCCAGGCCCAGCAGCACCGCGGTATCGGTGCCGTGGCCTTTGCCGGTGGCGCCCAGAGAGCCGAACATTTCCGATTTCACGCGCGCGGTGGCGCTCAGCTGGCCATCCTTTTCCAGGCGGGCGATGAACTGGCGCGCGGCACGCATCGGGCCGACGGTGTGGGAGCTGGACGGGCCGATGCCGATCTTGAACAGGTCGAAAACACTGATAGCCATGCTGCTTCTCTTGTCTGGTTGTGGCGCCGCCGTGGGTTGGCGGCGCCCGGTTTACAGGGGGTGGCCCCGTGCTGTTGGATAACGCACCGCGGCCAGGGTTGGCCGCAGCGCTTAGAGCTTATTCACGATCTGCTGCGCTTCGGCGATACGGCGTTGAAAATACCTTCGGAATGCTCATTGACTCCATGTCAATTCCGCTTCCTCAGCCATTTTCGCCTTGTCTCGCTCTAGCTCACGAGATCGTGAACAAGCTCTTATTACTATTTAACGATAGACCGGATACGCGGCGCAAAGCTCCGCTACCTGGCGTTTTACGCGTGCACCCACTTCCGGGTTCTCGATATCGTCGAGGATGTCGCAGACCCAGTGCGCCACCTGGCGTGCCTCGGCTTCCTTGAAGCCACGGCTGGTGATGGCCGGGGTGCCGATGCGGATGCCGCTGGTCACGAACGGGCTTTGCGGATCGTTCGGCACCGCGTTCTTGTTCACGGTGATGTGAGCGGCGCCCAGCGCGGCATCGGCCGCCTTGCCGGTGAGGCCCTTGTCGATCAGGCTCAGCAGGAACAGGTGGTCGTCGGTCTTGCCGGACACGATGCTGTAGCCGCGGTCCTGGAACACCTTCACCATGGCGCGGGCGTTGGCCAGCACCTGTTTCTGGTAATCGACGAATTCCGGCTGCAGCGCCTCCTGGAACGCCACTGCCTTGGCGGCGATGACGTGCATCAGCGGGCCGCCCTGGATGCCGGGGAATACCACTGAGTTCAGCTTCTTCTCCAGTTCCGGGTTGGCCGCAGCCAGAATCAGGCCGCCACGCGGGCCGCGCAGGGTCTTGTGGGTGGTGGTGGTCACCACGTGGGCGTGCGGAATCGGGTTCGGGTACAGCCCGGCAGCCACCAGGCCGGCCACGTGGGCCATGTCCACGAACAGGTAGGCGCCGATGCTGTCGGCGATCTGGCGCATGCGCTTCCAGTCGACGATCAGCGAGTAGGCGGAGAAACCGGCCACGATCATCTTCGGCTGGTATTCGTTGGCCATGCGCTGCACTTCGTCATAGTCGATCTCGCCGGTGGCCGGGTTCAGGCCGTACTGCACGGCGTGGTAGATCTTGCCGGAGAAGTTGACCTTGGCGCCGTGGGTGAGGTGGCCGCCATGGGCCAGGCTCATGCCGAGCACAGTGTCGTGCGGCTCCAGCAGCGCCATGTAGACGGCGGCGTTGGCCTGGCTGCCGGAGTGCGGCTGCACGTTGGCGTAGTCGGCGCCGAACAGCTGCTTGGCGCGGTCAATGGCCAGCTGTTCCACCACGTCCACGTGTTCGCAGCCGCCGTAGTAGCGCTTGCCGGGGTAGCCCTCGGCGTATTTGTTGGTGAGCTGGCTGCCCTGGGCCTGCATCACGCGCGGGCTGGTGTAGTTTTCGGAGGCAATCAGCTCGATGTGGTCCTGCTGGCGCTGGTCTTCGGCCTGCATGGCGGCCCACAGGGCGTCGTCAAAGCCGGCAATCTGCATATCCTGGGTAAACATCGCGTATCTCCTGGTCGCCGGCGCAGGCGGCAAAACGTTGGCCGCACCGCGCCTTGAATAAAACGGGCGGTGATGGACGGACGGTCTGTGGAATGGCAGACAGGGTAATGGGGCGTCCGCCCGGTATCACCGGACGATGCCCCCTCTGTCCCTTTGCCTGAGAGATTGCGGCGCAGTATTGACTGGCCATGCTGCCTTCGGCGAGGCCGCGCGGTTGCGGGCCTACTCTCCAGAGTGCCTGACCAGTGCAGTTCTTTTGCCTGAGAGTTTCTGGGGCGATTCCCCTTCGGCGCTGCCGCTGGATCAGATCCGGGCAGTCTCTCCTGCACTGGTGGCGGCCAACCTTGCGATTGGCTGCGTAGCTTGGCGCAATCTAGAGAAGCTGGCCGTGGCTGTCAACGCATGTCGGACAGTATTCGATGTGCAGGTGCAGCATTGGTGTGGCTGGCTGACAGTAGTTAGCGCTTGCCGCCGGACAAGGGCTGCAGCCCGGATTTGCCGTTTGCGGGTGGTGATGGCATATCGCGCCAGAAGTTTCTTGCGCATTGCATATTGTCTACGGGGGCTATGGAATTTTTTGCGATTTAAACCTAACATATCGAAATTGCAAAGTTGTTTTAAATCAATTTTTTGCGACAGCATGGCGCAAATGCACGCAGAAAGTGCATGAAATTGTTTTCTGGCTATAACAGGAACGGGGCTCGCTCCCCGGTAGTAACATCCACTCACTTCAAAATCCAATAAACAGGGGAAGTATCTATCATGTCTTTGCGCGCAAAACTGATGACGTTCGTGCTGCTGGTAATTGCAGCACTGGCAGTCGTCTTCTGTAGCGTTGCCTACTGGAAGATGAGTGCCACGCTGGCAACCCAGATCGAAGGGCAGATCAAGATGGCTGCCGACAATAAGGTGAGCTTCGTATCAGAGTGGGTGCAGAGCAAGCAGCATATTGCTGCTTCGGTACTGCCGCGTTTCGGTACTGGCGAACTCAAGCCGATACTGGATCAGGCCAAGGCCGCCGGTGGCTTTGACGACATGTATATCGGCCAGCCGGACAAGACCATGACCCAGCCCACCGGGGCGACACCGGTACCGCCAGGCTATGACCCGACCGTACGGCCGTGGTACCTGGCTGCCAAGGATTCCGACGGTCCTATCGCTTCGCCTCCGTATATCGACGCTGCAACCAAGAAGCCGATCATCACCTTTGCCCAGGCGCGCAAGGATGGCGGCCAGCTGGTGGCGGTAGCCGGTGGCGACGTGACGCTGGCGCGCGTGGTGGAAGAAGTGGTGTCCGCCAAGCTGCCGGGCGATGGCTACGCCTTCCTGATTACCGCGGCAGGCGATGTGATCGCCCACCCGCAAAAAGACTCCGCGCTGAAGAAAATCGGTGAGGTCATTCCAGGCTTCGACCTGGCTGGCCTGAGCAAGGATGGCGTGATCCAGTCCGCCTCCATCGATGGCGAAACCCAGCTGGTGGCGCTGTTCCCGGTGCCGAAGACCAACTGGCTGTTCGGCGTGCTGGTGCCCAAGGCTGCCGCCATGGCACCGGTGAGCCAGCTGCTGATGGTAATGGTGGGCCTGGCGATTGCCGGCATGATCCTGGCCAGCATCCTGGCCTATGTGGGCGTGGCACGCATGCTGTCCGGCCTGGGCACCCTGCACAAGGCGATGCAGGAAGTGGCCAGCGGCCATGGCGACCTCACCAAGACCCTGCCGGTGGGCAACCGTGACGAAGTGGGCCAGATCGCCGACGCCTTCAACCAGTTCGTGGCCAAGCTGCGCGAGATGTTCATCACCGTGCGCGACGAATCCGAAGCCCTGGCACGCGATGCCGGCGAGCTGAGCAGCGTGGCCGAGCAGATCGGCCAGGACTCCCGCGTGCAGTCCACCGAGCTGTCTGCTACCGCGGCCACCATCGAGGAAATCACGGTCAGCATCAACCACATTGCCGACCACGTGGGCGAAACCGAGGCGCTGGTGGCGCAGTCGCGCAGCAACTCGGTGGATTCGCACCGTGCCATGGCCGAGGTGGAGCGCGAAGTGCAGTCCATCCAGACCGCCGTGGCTTCGCTGCACACCGTAATGGGCAGCCTGTCCGGCCAGTCCGAACAGATCAAGGGCATTGTCGGCGTGATCCGCGACATCGCCGATCAGACCAACCTGCTGGCGCTGAACGCGGCCATTGAAGCTGCCCGCGCCGGCGAATCCGGCCGCGGCTTTGCCGTGGTGGCCGATGAGGTGCGCAAGCTGGCCGAGCGTACCGCCACTGCCACCGTGCAGATCGCCGAGATGATCGACACCGTGATCCGCCGCACCGGCGAGGCCATCGAGCATGCCGATACCACCAACGAGAAGGTGGCATCCGGTGTCACCTTGTCGCGCCAGGCGGCCGACAAGGTGGAAGTGATCAAGAGCAATGCCGAGGAAATCTCCTCGCGCATGGGCGAAATCACCTCCTCCACCGCCGAGCAGGGCATCGCCACCAACGAGATGGCACGCAGTGCCGAGCGCGTGAACGTGATGGCGCAGCAGACCGACAGCAGCCTGCAGCAGGCGCTGGCCACCATCAACCTGCTGGCGCAGCGCGGCGACGAACTGAAGTCGCTGGTTGCCCGCTTCCGCCTCTGAGCGCATTCTCTGCCTTGCATCGCCCCGGCCCGTGCCGGGGTTTTTCATTTAAGGAGCCGGCCATGCGCGACCCGTTCACCGTATTCGGCAGCAGCCCCGTCGTGCTGGACGGCGCCATGGCCTCGGAACTGGAGCGCCGTGGCTGCGACCTGAACGATGCGCTGTGGTCGGCGCGGGTGCTGATCGAGCAGCCGCAGCTGATTCGCGATGTGCACTACGACTACTTCCTGGCCGGCGCCGACGTGGCCACTACTGCCAGCTACCAGGCGAGCTTCCCCGGCTTTGCCCGTCGTGGCATTGATGCCGGTGAGGCTGCGCGGCTGATGCGGCTGTCGGTGGAGCTGGCGCAGGCGGCGCGCGACGCGTTCTGGGCCGACGAGCACAACAGGGTTGGCCGCACGCGCCCGCTGGTGGCGGCCTCGGTGGGCCCTTACGGCGCCATGCTGGCCGACGGCTCGGAATACCGCGGCCACTATGGCCTCTCCGAGCAGCAGCTGGTGGACTTTCATCGCCCGCGCATCGCCGCACTGCTGGCGGCCGGGCCGGACTTGCTGGCCTGCGAGACCATTCCCTGCCAGCAGGAGGCGCTGGCACTGGCGCGGCTGCTGCGGGACGAGTTTCCGCAGGCTGCGGCGTGGATCAGCTTCTCCTGCCGCGACGATGCCAATCTGAGCGAAGGCACTCCTCTGGCCGATGCTATCGCCGCGCTGCAGCCATTCGCCCAGGCGGTGGCGGTAGGGGTGAACTGCACCGCGCCGCGCCACATCGCGCCCTTGTTGCAGGCGGCGGCACAGGCCAGCGGCAAGCGGCTGCTGACCTATCCGAACTCCGGTGAAACCTACGACCCGGTGAGCAAGACCTGGCACGACAGCAACGAACCGCAGGCATTTGCCGATGCCGCCCGCCAGTGGCGCGCGGCCGGCGCCAGTTGTATTGGCGGCTGCTGCCGCACCACGCCGGACGACATTCGCGCGCTGGCCGCCTGGCTGCGCGGCAGCCGAGGGCAGGGTACTGCATGAGGTGGTGGCTTGCTGTGGCGTAAAGTTGCCGGAAAATGATTTATTTGTTTCTGTAATGGCAGTGAATTGCCATTTCGTGGATTCTTGATCTGGATGCTGGTGGTTGCCGGGGTGGAAAAGTAAAATGGCCACTTCTTTTGTTGCGTCGCAATATCAATCATGACCACGCTCAGCCCATCCGCCATCCCCGAGGCGGATACCGCCATCGCCCACAGCCTGCTGGAAGACGTGCTCGCCATCCTGGTGGGCACGCTGCTGGTGGCTTTCGGCGTGGCGATGTTCAAGCAGGCCGGCCTGCTCACCGGCAGCACCGCCGGCATCGCCTTCCTGCTGCACTACCGCACCGGCCTGCCGTTCGGCGCCATCTTCTTCACCATCAACCTGCCGTTCTACTGGCTGGCCTGGCGCCGCATGGGCTGGCGCTTCACGCTGAAGACCTTTATCGCGGTGAGCCTGCTGTCGCTGTTCACCAGCATGCACGGCCAGTTCCTGCACCTGGGCAGCCTCAACCCGTTCTACACCGGGCTGGTGGGCGGGCTGATGATGGGCATGGGCTTCATTGCGCTGTTCCGCCACCAGGCCAGCCTGGGCGGCATCAATATCCTGGCGCTGTTCCTGCAGGATCGCTACGGCATCCGCGCCGGCAAGCTGCAGCTGGGGCTGGATCTGCTGATTCTTGGCACTTCGCTGCTGCTGGTGAGCTGGCCGGCGCTGCTGGGCTCTATCCTGGGGGCCGCGGCGCTGAACATGGTGATCGGCTTCAACCACCGCCCGGACCGCTACATCGCCATATAGCCGCGTTGGCGCGATGGACACGAAAAAGGTTGGCCGCATGCGGCCAACCTTTTCTGCTTTGGAGCATGCTGTTCAGGCTTGGCGATCCGCCGGGTGGTTCACGCCGTCGTTCACCGGCACCGGGCCGAGTTCATACGGGTTGACGCCTTCCAGGCAGCCGACGTTGTAGCCGTACTGCTGCGGGTTGCTGCGCCGCTGGTGGTGGGTGTAGATGCCGCACTCACCGCAGAAATAGTGGCTGGCGGTGCGGGTGTTGAACTGGTACAGCCTGAGCTTGTCCGCGCCCTGCACGATGCGGATGCCGGCCAGCGGCACCGAGGCGACGATGGCGCCCTTGCGGCGGCAGATGGAGCAGTCGCAGCGGCGCGGGTCGACGATGCCGTCCGGCAGATGCAGCTCCAGTACCACCGCGCCGCAGTGGCAGCTGGCGGTGTGGTATTCGCGGATGGGGGTGTTGCCGACCTGCTTGATCATGGCGGCCTCCTGGCTGAATGGCATCGGCATGATGCCGGCTGCGGGGCAGGGCTGCTACTGGCCGTTGGGCGTGGCGCGGTCTGTGGCACGCCGGATAGGCGATTTCCGGGATGCGCTGCGTTTATCCGGGCTACGACGGGGCAACAAAAACCCGGCGCGCGGCCGGGTGGGGTCAGTTCTTCTGGTGGCCGTTCTCGTGGAAGGCCAGGCTGTAGTCGGCACCGGCATCCACCGCCAGTGCGTCCTTCAGCCAGGGCAGCACGGCTTCCAGTTCGGCCTTGAGCGTCCACGGCGGGTTGACCACGAACATGCCGCTGCCGTGCATGCCGAAGCCGTCCTGCGACGGTTTGCGCACGGTGAGGGTGACGTCCAGCCAGCTGTGGCAGGGCAGCTTCTTCAGCTCGCGCACCATGTCGCCCACGTCCTTGCGCTGCAGCAGCGGGTACCAGATGGCGTAGCTGCCGGTGGCGAAGCGCTTCAGCGCCTCTTTCATCGCCCGTACCACGTGCTGGTAGTCACCCTTGTCCTCGTACGGCGGGTCGATCAGCGTCAGCGCGCGGCGCGGCGGCGGCGGCAGGATGGACTTGATGGCCTCGAAGCCGTTGGCCTTGTCCACTTTTACACGGCGGCCGGCGTCGGCAAAGCAGTGCGACAGCAGCTCGAAATCGCTGGGGTGCAGCTCGAACAGCCGCAGCTTGTCGCTGCCGGCCATTACCTCGGCGGCGAACCAGGGCGAGCCAGGGTAGTGGCGCAACTCGCCATCCTGGTTCATGCCGCGCACCACTTCGAGATAACGCTGCACCAGCTCGGGCGCGTCGTCGCGCTGCCACAGCCGCGCCACGCCATCCACGTATTCGGCGGTCTTGGTGGCATAGCCCTCGGTGAGGCTGTAGGCACCGGCGCCGGCGTGGGTGTCGATGTACCAGAAAGCGCCTTTCTGGCCGAGATAATCAAGAATCTGCACCTCTACCAGGTGCTTGAGTACGTCGGCGTGGTTGCCGGCGTGAAAGGCGTGGCGATAACTGAGCATGGGCGTGGGCCGTCAAAAACAGCCGGCTATTGTAGCGTAAGCCGGGTTTACGATCTGCTGCGCTTCGCGCGATACGGCGTTGAAACCGGCTTCGCAATGCGCATTTACTTTTGTAAATTCCGCTTACTCAGTCGTTTTCGCCTTGTCGCGCCCTAGCTAGCGAGATCGTGAGCTGCTTCTATGTCGCCCAGCCATGCCACTGGCAGCGCCTCACGCCAGCCCAGCTCGCCGATCAGGCGGGTGAAGTCGCCAGTAAGCGGCGCGGTGAGGCAGAGCGCTTCACCGTTTACCGGGTGCGTCAGCTGCAGTTCCACCGCGTGCAGCAGCATGCGGCCAACGTTGAATTGCTGCTGGAAGAAGCGGTTATGCACGCCCTTGCCGTGAGTGGCGTCGCCGATGATGGGGTGGGCGATGTGCTTGAGGTGGCGGCGCAGCTGGTGGCGGCGGCCGGTTTCCGGCTGCAACTCCAGCAATGCGTAGCGGCTTTGCGGGTAGCGGTCCACCGCGAACGGCAGCTCGCAGCGCGCCAGCGTGCGGTAGCGGGTGAACGCCGGCTGGGCGTTGAGCTGGGCATTACCGTGCACGTATTCGCGCTCGTCCGGTTGGCGGGTGATGGGGTGGTCGATGTCGCCGCTGTCCTGCGGGTGGCCGCGCACCACCGCTAGGTAGGTCTTGCCGGGCTGGCGGCCGGCAAACTGCTCGTTGAGCAGCCGCGCGGTAGTGGCATCCAGCGCGAACAGCAGCACGCCGCTGGTGCCGCGATCCAGCCGGTGCACCGGGAACACCTGGCGGCCGATCTGGTCGCGCAGCAGCTGCACCGCGAAACGGGTTTCGCGGCGGTCGATCTCGCTGCGGTGCACCAGCAGGCCGGAAGGCTTGTCGATGGCGATCAGGTAGTCGTCACGGTAGAGAACAGTGAGCATGCGGCGGGCCGGCGGCAAAAGCGCGCATTCTACCGCAAGCCGGCACGCGGGTTGGCCGCATGGCGTAAAGCCATGTGGCATGAAGTGTGCTATCGATGAAGCTGCCCGCCACGAGCAAGGAATCACCATGCTTTCCCGTTTACCGCTGTTTGCCTTGGCGCTATTGCTGGGCGCCTGCGCCGCCACGCCGTCTTTCACCTACAGCCCACTGCCGACGCAGCCGGAGCTGGCCAGCGGCTATCAGGACAAACCGGGCTGGGCCACTCGTCATGACGCGGTGGCGGCGGCCAACCCGCTGGCCACCGATGCCGGCCGCCAGGTGCTGGCCGCCGGTGGCAGCGCGCTGGATGCTGCCATTGCGGTGCAGATGGTGCTGGGGCTGGTGGAGCCGCAGAGCAGCGGCATCGGCGGCGGCGCCTTGCTGCTGTACTGGGACGGCAAGGCGGTAAGCGCCTGGGATGGCCGCGAGACCGCGCCGGCCGCCGCCGACGAGCGGCTGTTTCTCACTGCCGACGGCAAGCCGATGGACTTCGATGCCGCCGTGGTGGGCGGGCGTTCGGTAGGCGTGCCGGGCGCGGTGGCGATGCTGGAAATGGCGCACCGCGAGCAGGGCAGGCTGCCGTGGGCGGCACTGTTCCAGCCTGCTATTAATCTGGCGGAACAGGGCTTTGCCGTCAGCCCGCGGCTGTACACGCTGCTGCAGGCGGACGATTACTTGCGGCGGGACCCGGTGGCGGCCGTCTACTTCTACCAGCCGGACGGCAAGCCGTGGCCGGTGGGGCATGTGCTGAAGAACCCGCCCTACGCCGAGGTGCTGCGTGCCATTGCCGCCCAGGGCAGCAAGGCGCTGCTGCAGGGGCCGGTGGCGGCGGCCATTGTGGCCAAGGTGCGTGGCCATGCGGCCAACCCCGGGCTGCTGACGCTGGCGGACCTGGCCGCCTACCGGCCGAAGAAGCGCACGGCACTGTGCAGCGACTACCGTGCGCGTGAGCATGATTACCGGCTGTGCGGCTTCCCGCCGCCCAGCAGCGGCATGCTGGCCATCGGCCAGATCCTGGGCATCCTGAACAACACCGCCGCCGCCGGCCTGCCGCTGCAGCAGGGGGCGGATGGCAAGCCGCTGCCGTCGCCGCAATGGCTGCACCTGTATACCGAGGCCTCGCGGCTGGCGTTTGCCGATCGCGGCAAGTACGTGGGCGACCCGGACTTTGTGGCCGCGCCCGGCGGCAACTGGCTGAGCATGCTGGCGCCCGGCTACCTGGCGGCACGCGCCGGGCTGATAGGCGAAACCAGCATGAAGACCGCGCAGCCCGGCCAGCCGGGTATGCTGCAGGCCGCACTGGGCATGGCCGCGCCGCAGCCGGAGTACGGCACCAGCCACATCAGCATCATCGATGCTGACGGCCACGCGTTGAGCATGACCACCACGGTGGAGGCGCAGTTCGGCTCGCGGCAGATGGTGAACCCGTCCGGCCACGGCGTGGGTGGCTTCCTGCTCAACAACCAGCTGACCGATTTCAACTTCGCACCCAATGACGCCGCCGGCCTGCCCACTGCCAACCGAGTGCAGCCAGGCAAGCGCCCGCGCAGCTCGATGAGCCCGACGCTGGTGTTCGACAAGGCCGGCGGCCAGGTGCTGATCAGCGCCGGCAGCCCCGGCGGCGCGCAGATCATCCACTACACCGCCAAGACGCTGTACGCCATGCTCAACTGGGGCATGGACGCGCAGCAGGCCATCAGCCTGCCCAACTTCGGCGCCAGCGGCGCGCCCACCCAGCTGGAGCAGGGCCGCTTCCCACCCGCCACCGTGGCCTGGCTGCAAGCGCACGGCCATGAAGTGCGCGAAACCGAGATGACCAGCGGCCTGCAGGCGATAGGCCGCCGCGACGGCGGTTTCTTCGGCGGCGCCGACCCGCGCCGCGAGGGTGTGGTGATGGGGGAGTGAGTGGTGCTGCCAGTAAAAAAGCCAGGCTGGCCAGCCTGGCTTTTTTGTTGCCCTTGCCGCCTGCGGCGGCCGGGGCGCTTACTTCACCACCACGCGGCTGAAGTCCACGCGGCCGAAGGGGCTGACCTGGAAGCCGCTGACATTGCCGGTGGTGAGCACGGCCGCTGTGGGGTGGGCCAGCGGCAGCCACAGCGCCTGCTCCTTGATGATCTGCTGTGCCTTGGCATAGTTGGCCGCACGCTGCTTCGGGTTGGCGATGCGGCGGGCGTCGGTGATCAGTTTATCCAGCGCCGGGTCGCAGTAGCGGGCGAAGTTGGTGCCGGACTGTACCGCCGCGCAGCTGAACTGCGGGGTGAGGAAGTTGTCGGCGTCGCCGTTGTCGCCGGCCCAGCCCATGAACAGCAGGTCGTGCTCGCCGGCCTTGCCGCGCTTGATCAGCTCACCCCATTCCAGCACCTTGATCTCGGCCTTGATGCCCACCTTGGCGAGGTCGGCCTGCAACAGTTCGGCGCCGGCTTTCGGGTTGGGATTGAGCGTGCTGCCGGTGGGGCGTACCCAGATGGTGGTATCAAAACCGTTGCCGTAGCCGGCATCGGCCAGCAGTTTCCTGGCGCGGGCGATGTCCAGCGGGTAGTCCTTCACCGCCTTGTTGTAGCCGAAGGTGGATGGCGGGAACGGGTTGCTGGCGGCGATGGCGCTACCGGCGAATTCCACTTTCAGATAGTTGGCCTTGTCGAAGGCCAGGTTCACCGCCTGGCGCACGCGCTTGTCGTCAAACGGCTTGTGCTGGCTGTTCAGGGCCACGAAGGCGGTGGAGAACATCGGCGTGCTCAACACCTTCACCCCGGCTGCGCCGGCGGCATCGGCAATGTCCTGCGGCTTGGGGCTGAGCGAAATCTGGCACTCGCCGGCCTTGATCTTCTGCGCGCGCACCGCGGTGTCCGGGGTGATCACGTAGGACAGGCGTTCGGCGTTCGGCTTGCCGGCAAAGTAGGCAGGGTTGGCCGCATAGCGCACCACGCTGTCCTTGACGAAGCTCTGGAACACGTAGGGGCCGGTGCCTACCGGCTGGCTGTTGAACTGGTCGAAATTGCCGCTCCTGGCCAGTTGGTCGGCATATTCGGCGGAGTAGATGCTGGCAAAGCCCATGGTCAGCAGCGGCACCAGGGTGGCGTCCGGCTGGTTGAGGTCGAAGCGCACGGTGCGGGCATCCACTTTCACCACGGCCTTGATCAGCTTGTCCAGCTGGAAGGACTTGGCGTGCGGGTAGCCGGTGGGGGAGGTCTTGTACCACGGGTGGTCGGGGTTGAGCATGCGCTGGAAGCTGAACACCACGTCGTCGGCATTCAGCGGGCGGCCGGGCTTGAACCAGGCGGTGCGGTGGAAGCTCACGTTCTGGCGCAGGGTGAAGCTGACCGACAGGCCGTCGTCCGCCACTTTCCAGCTGCTGGCGAGGCTGGGTACCACCTTGCCGGCGCGGGCGTCGTAGTCCACCAGGCGGTTGAACACCACGTCGGCGCTGGCGTTGGTGGTGGTCAGCGAGTTGTAGCGCACCACGTCGAAACCTTCCGGGCTGGCTTCGGTGCATACGGTTAGCGGTTTGGCGTAGGCGGCGCCGCAGGCGAGCAGGGCGGCGGCGAGCAGGGTGAGGCGGGTGTGCATGACGGTTCTCCACTAAGGGGCGCATCGGAAGACGCCTGCTTTCGTTGCGATATTGCGTTGCTTGCGATTGTGCCTCCTTGCATATCAAGCATATGCCGCGGAGGTCGTTTCGTTAGCGCCTTGTCTCGCTTGAAAACCGGGGTTTTCGAGGCACCCTAAGGCAGAACGGCGCTTGCCGCGCCGTTCGGGTATTGGAATCTGCAAACTATGGCGCAAGCATACCGTGTTTGCCGTCAGCCTCGCCAAGCCAAATATCGCTAAAGATATGCAGATTTCACCTTAGGACAGTTTCAACCGTAGCGTTGCAGCAGCGGCGTTGCCGTGCGCTGCAGCAGCGCCGCCAGCGTGGACAGCGCCAGCTGCTGGCGCTTGCCCAGGTGGCGGGCGTACACCGCGCTGTATTCCAGCTGCGGCTCGCCGCCGCGGTGGCGCTTGAATTCGCCGGCACCGGCGCTGTAGTGCAGTTGCAGCCCGCGCTGCTGTGCCTCGCGCAGCAGCAGTGCCATCAGCCGGCGGTAGATGCCCAGCTTGGGCGGCAGCCGGGTGTCGTAGCCGATCAGCGGGGTGGTGAGCCAGCCGTGGCGCGCCAACAGGCCGATGCAGCCCACCACGTTGCCGCCCAGTTCCAGCGCGTACAGTTCCAGGAAGCGCCGCTGCAGGCACAGCTGGAAGAAGTGCGCGCTGAAGTCCGGGTTCAGCGCCGAGTGCTTGTCGATGAACAGGTCGCGAAAGCAGTACTGCAGCTGCGGCAGTTGTTCCGGGCGGATGTCGTCCGGCCCCAGCAGGCGCAGGTCGCTTTGTTCCAGCAGGCGCTGGTCGCGTTTGACATGGTTGCGGCGCCATACCTCCGGCTGCGCCGGGTCGCACAGGTAGACCAGCCGCGCCGGCAGCAGCAGCCAGCCCTGTGCGGCCAACTGTGTCGGCAGGCCGGGGTTGGCCGCAGCACAGACATTGCGCAGCAGCAGCGGGCGTTCCGGGTTCGGCGTCAGCAGGCTGTCGCGCAGCTCGGCCAGCTCGGCATCCTGCCATTGCGGGTGCAGATTGGTGGACAGCAGCCAGTTGTCCGGCAGCAGGGCGCTGTCCAGCCGCGCGGCACTGATCAGCCCGCCCAGTGGCGAGGCGGCCAGCGCTGCCAGCGCCTGCACCCGGCCGCCATGGTGGCGCGCCTCGGCTTGCGGGTAGCGCAGCCAGGCCGAGCGCGGGCTGGCTACGTAGCTGTCCTGGGTGGAGGACTGCTGCAGCTGCGTCACCGGCAGCGGGCCGTGGCGGCTGGGGTACAGGCTGATGCGGCACGGCGCATTGCTTACCCAGTGCCGGCCACCCAGCTGCTGCCCCTGCTGCAGCCATTCGCCGTGGGCGTCCGGCTGCAGTGCGTGCGGCGCCCGGTTCATGTGCGCTTGCAGTACAGGTGTACGCCGCCGTAGATGGCGGCGCGGTCACGCGCGTGCAGGCTGCGGTTGTAGTCCGGGTCGGTGTGCCAGCAGGCCATCAGCTGCGGCGCCAGCCGGCCTTCCAGCGGCGAGCGGCTGCCGCCGGTGCGGAACACCACCCGCGCGCCGGGGGCGGCGGTGCGGGTGATCTGCCGCCACAGCGCGTTGAGCTGGGCGTCATCCATCCAGTCCTGCGCATCCAGCAGCAGGTAGGCGTCCAGCGACTGCGGCGCGCAGCCGTCCAGGAAGTCGGTCATCGAGCCATGGTGGCCCAGCAGCCGCGTCAGGTTGTGGCGGATGCTTTCGTAGTGGCGCGACTGCAGGTACATCGGCAGCGCCTCCTGCTGGCCGATGTCGTAGCGGCGGGCAAACGCCTGCTGCGCGAAAGGGTTGGCCGCAAGCGGGAAATCGCAGGCCAGGCGGCGCATGCGCTGGCTGAACAGCGTGGCCAGGTCGCCGCCGGCGTCCTCGCGCAGCGCGGCGAACTGCGCCGGCGGAATGCCCATGCTGTACAGCAGGCTTTCGCGGCGGGCCAGGAAGCGCAGCAGCGGGTGGCGGAATACCGGCTCCAGGTGGCGGTCGAACAGCGCGCGTTGCTCATCCAGGCTGCCGGCGTCGGCGATCTTGCCAAGGTTGCCGCCCAGCAGCCGCGTTACCAGGTGGCCAAAGCCGATGAAGCGGCCGAGCAGGCCGTGGCGGTAGGCGTGATGGGCAAACAGCTGGTAGCGCTGGCGGCCGCGCCAGTCCTTGCCTTCCCAGTACTGGCGCGCCACCACCGGCAGCTGCGGCGCCACGTAGCGGCGAAAGCGCTGCGGATTCTGCTTGCGGTCGGCGCTGCCGAGGAAGTCCAGCAGCGTCTGGTAGTCGGGCAGGGTGGCGAAGGCGGCCTTTTTCAGCGCCAGCATCGCGAGGTGGCTGTGGTTCAGATCCACCGCGTGCACCACCGCCGGCTGCTGGCTCAGGTAGGCCAGCGCATTGCAGCCGCCGGAGGCAATGGTGACCAGCCGTGCGCCGGGCTTCAGCGCCAGTGCCTCGATGTCGATCTGCGGGTCTTCCCAGATCTGCGCGTAGACCAGCTGGCTGAACCAGCGGGCGAACAGCTTGTCCCCCAGCGCCTTGCGGCCGGTGGTTGTGGTGTTGCGAACTGCCTGATGTACCAGGGTATGCGTGCTCATGGCTGTCTCCCGCGTGACGTTTGCTGACAATGCTGCCCGCCTTGCATGGCAGGCGTGTGACAGCGCCGCTGCCGGGGAGTGGTGCCGGAGCTTGGTGCCAGCTTGGCCGCATCGAAAACAGGGCCGGTAGCGGCTCAGGCAGTAGTCGTTGCGCCCGATGTCGGCCCGTCGGGAAGTCTCGTGCTGCCGGCAGCTACGCCATGGCGGTAGCTGCCGGGCGTCATGCCAGCCCATTCCTTGAAGGCGCGGATGAAGGAATTGGTGTCCTGGAAGCCGAGCAGGAAGGCGATTTCTCCCTGCGGGATGACGGTGCGGCCCAGGTAATGCTGTGCCAGCTGTTGCCGGGTGCCGTTCAGGATATGGCTGAAGCTGGTCGATTCCTCGCTTAGCTGGCGCTGCAAGGTGCGCCGGCTGACTGCCAGCTGCTTTGCCACCGCCTCGATGCCGTACTCGCCGGCCGGCAGGTTCTCCAGCAGTAGTGCCTTGACACGCTCGCTCATGCTGGCGCTGGCGTCCAGTTCCGCCAGGCGCTTGCGCAGGGCGGGCTCGAACACTGCCCACATTGCCTCATTGGCGGTAAGGAAGGGGCGTACGCCGTCCTGGCTGGCAAAGCGGATCTGGACTGCGCTGCCCTGGCGTGGCATCACGCCGAAGAAGTCGGCATAGGCGGCCGGGTCGGGCGGCAACTCCGGCAAGACTATCGCCTGCGGCACCACGCGCTGGCGGGTGCCGAGCCGGGTCAGCTGGGTAAGGAACACCAGTTCGGTCATGGCCAGGCTCTTGGGGATGGCGCCGTCGTTGCCGTAGCAGGCCAGCGTGGCCGTGGTGCCGCTGGGGGCGATATCTACCGTCAGGGTCATCGGCCCGATGAGCTTCTTGAACGTGGCGAGCCGCTGTAGCGCCACGTTGAGATTGGGGCTGCAGAAGCTCGCGAAAATCGGCGGGTCAAATGTCTCGACCGAGATCGCCATGCCGATTTTCAGCGGCAGGGTCAGCACGTCCGTTGCCTGTTCCAGCGCCTGCCACAAACCGAAATACTGGGCAGCGCTGATGCTGGCCTCCTGGCGGGTAAACAGGTCCGCGGGCAGGCCGGCCAGCCGCAGCACATGCTCGGGGTGAAGCCCCATATCGCTAAGCAGCAAGCGCCAGCCGGGGTGCAGCGAAAAGTGCGTGGCACGTTTCATGGTATCTCTTTACCTGCGCAAGGGCGCTCAGGGTTGGGGAAGCTGCCGGCTGTCGATCAGCTGCTGGAACATGTCCTGAGCCGATGCCGCCAGCGGGCGGTACTGCATCTTGAGTTCGCGGATGCTCTTGCCATTGTCCGCCTGCCACGCGTAGCCGACATTGCGGGCCACAAATTTGCGCGTGGTGCTTTTGTCGGCCAGTGGCGCCACCAGCCAGACCAGCCACTTGGGCAGGATGCGGCGTGGAATGGGGTAGGCCTGGTATGTCGGCAGCAGGGTGCGGGCCATCGCGGGCAGCGAAGTATTGTGCCCGGAGATGATGTAGCGCCCCTTTGCCTCTGGCAGGTAGGCGGCCCGCAGATGGGCCTCGGCCAGGTCGCGCACATCCACGGCGCCGAGGCCGATGTCGGGAACGCCTGCTTTCATCCTGCCGTTGCCCAGCTGCTGCATCAGCTTGAAGCTCTCCGAGGTGGCGTGCGGGTTGATGCCTGGGCCAATCACCAGGCTGGGGTTGATGACGACCAGGCCCCAGCGCGACTGCCTGGCAGCGATTTCCCATGCCTCCCGCTCCGCGACGGTCTTGGAGTAGGAGTAAGGCACATGCTCGAGCGACGACGAGCTGTTCCAGATGTCTTCGGTCAGGATCTGGCCCGGCGCGTTCCAGACATCCGCATTGTCACCATAGATCGCCGCGCAGCTGCTGGTGAGCACCACGCGCCGCACCGATGCGGTATTGCAGGCCGTTTCCAGCACGTTGCGCGTGCCCAGCCGTGCCGGGTCTACCAGCTCCTTTTGCGGGTCGCGCACATCGAGCGTGAACGGGGAGGCGGTATGAAACACGATGCTGCAGCCGGCCATGGCTTGCGCATAGGAGCCAGGTTCGAGCAAGTCGGCCCGGAAGAAGCGGATGCTGCCTGGCGAGTTGGCTGCCAGCGCCTGCAGGTGGGCGATCTTGCCGGCATCCCCGGGGTGGCGCACCGGTGCGTGCACGGTGACACCCGCTTCCAGCAGGCGTTTGACGATCCAGCCGGCAACGTAGCCGGTGGCGCCCGTCACCATGACGGGCCGGGTGTGGTCGATATTGAGCATGGTGCTGTCTCCGCTGTGTGCCGTGTGCTATGGGCCAGGCAGCAAGCTGTTGCTTGCCGCGCAATGAAGACATTGTCGGTAGAGCCGGGCCGGCAGGCACTAGCGCATCGTGCCAAGCAATATGCAAATCGCGCCATTGCTGTTTGGCCCACCTTGCCGCACCACGTTGTAGCTACTGCGGCCAACCCTGGCCGGCGGCGGAATGCGATTTCCTTGCGCTGGATCAGGTGGCGGCGGTGTACACCGTCTGGAGCGGGTTGGTACGATAACAATAATTAATCTTGTTTCTAATGGCCTTGTACCGCATGAGGATTCTGCCGTGAGTCACCGTCATACTCCGCTGCATCAGCTGCCCAAGGGCAGCCGCGCCACCATTGTGGATATCGCCAGCCATGCGCACTTTGGCGCGCTGGATGCGCAGGTGACCCAGCGCCTGAAGGAGCTGGGTTTTCTGCCCGGCGCGGTGCTGCAGGTGATCGGCTTCGGCCTGTTCGGCAGCGACCCGGTGGCGGTGCGTATCAACGGTACCAAGTTCGGCCTGCGCCGCGCCGAGGCCGCCAAGATCCTTACCGCCCTGCACCCGGCCTGATCCGACTCCATGTCTCATTCCCTTTTGCGCTTTGCCCTGGTGGGTAACCCCAACTGCGGCAAGACCGCGCTGTTCAACTGCCTTACCGGTGCCAAGGCCAAGGTGGCCAACTACGCCGGTGTCACCGTGGAAAAACGCAGCGGCCCGCTGGCCGGGGTTGGCCGCAACGCCGAGCTGATCGACCTGCCCGGCACCTACAGCCTGTACGTGGCCTCGCCGGACGAGCAGGTGGCGCGCCGCGTGATCCTGGGGGAAATGGCCGGCGAAGCCAGCCCGGACGTGCTGGTGGCGGTGATCGATGCCACCAATATCAAGCTGGGGCTGCGCCTGGTGCTGGAGTTGCAGGCGCTGGGCCTGCCCATGGTGCTTGCGCTGAACCTGGCCGATGCGGCGCGCAGCCGCGGTATCCGCATCGATACCGCGCTGCTGGCGCAGCGGCTGGGCATGCCGGTGGTGGAAACGGTGGCGGTGCGCAAGGATGGCGCTGCCGAGCTGCGGCAAACGTTGGCCGCAGTGGCCGCCCGTGCCAAGCCGCGCAGCGGCACGCTGCAGCTGCCGGATCGCGCCGAGGCGGTGGAAGCCGTCTACGCGCGCATCGACAGCCTGCTGGCCGAGTGCGTCTCGGCGCCTGCCGAGGCGCCGCGCTGGCAGGACAAGCTGGATGCGCTGGTGATGCACCCGGTGCTGGGGCTGGTGATTCTGGCGGTGACGCTGCTGCTGATGTTCCAGGCGGTGTTCGCCTGGGCCAAGCCGGTGATGGACGGCATCAGCGCCGGCATGGACTGGCTGGGCGCCACGGTGGGTGGCCTGCTGCCGGCCGGCATCCTGCACGACTTCGTGGTGGATGGCCTGATTGCCGGCCTGGGTGGTGTGCTGGTGTTCCTGCCGCAGATCATCATCCTGTTCGCCTTCATCCTGGCGCTGGAAGATTCCGGCTACCTGCCGCGCGCCGCCTTTCTGCTCGACCGCGTGATGCGCGGCGTGGGGCTGTCCGGCCGCTCGTTCATTCCCATGCTGTCCAGCTTCGCCTGCGCGGTGCCCGGCATCATGTCCACCCGCAGCATTGCCGACCCGCGCGAGCGGCTGATCACCATCATGACCGCGCCGCTGATGACCTGCTCGGCGCGGCTGCCGGTGTACGCGCTGGTGATCGGCGCCTTTGTGCCGGCCCGCACGGTATGGGGCGTATTCAATCTGCAAGGGCTGACGCTGTTCGCGCTGTACCTGGCCGGCATTGCCAGCGCCGCGCTGGTGGCCTGGAGCATGCGCCGGAAGCAGGCGGCCACCGATGCCTTTCCGCTGCTGCTGGAGCTACCCAACTACCGCTGGCCGAACGGCTATCACTTTCTGCTGGGGCTGAAGGAGCGGGCGTGGATCTTCCTGCACCGCGTCGGCACCGTGATCCTGGCGCTGTCCATCGTGCTGTGGTTCCTGGCTACCTTTCCGCATCCGCCGGCCGGGGGCACGCTGCCGGCCATCGAGTACAGCTTTGCCGGCATGCTGGGCAAGTTCATGCAGCCGCTGTTTGCGCCGCTGGGCTTCAACTGGCAGATGTGCATCGCGCTGATCCCGGCCATGGCCGCGCGCGAGGTGGCGGTAAGTACCCTGGCTACCGTGTACGCGGTGGGCGGCGAGGCGGCACTGGGCGGTGCGCTGGCGCACAGCTGGGGCCTGCCGGTGGCGCTGGCCTACCTGGCGTGGTTCGTGTACGCACCGCAGTGCCTGTCCACCATCTCGGTGGTGCGGCGCGAAACCAACTCGGCACGCAGCACGCTGCTGTTCGTGCTCTATCTGTTCGTGCTGGCCTATGCCGGCGCCTTTGCGGTGCGCCAGCTGGCCATGGCGTGGTGGTAATCGGGAGTCGTCATGAGCAATGACATGCTGCAGCACATCATCGTGGGCCTGATCGTGGCTGCCGCGGCCGGCTATCTGCTGCGCCGCTACCTGCCGCGTCGTGGCGGCAAGGGCCGCAAGGGCGGCAACAGTGCCTGCGGTTCGTGTGGTGGGTGCAAGGGCGGCGGCTGCCACTAGGCTGCTTCAAGCGCCGCGCCCTATGCCGATGCGGCCCTAGCGCGGGCGCAGCCGGATCTGCTCTCCGAAATTTGCCACCAGATAGCGGGCAAATTTAGCGACCAGCCGCTCCTGGGCTTGTACGACATCCGCCACCTGCATGCCTGTAGTGCTTTCCCGGTCGCGGAATACGCCACTCTGCAATGGCTGCTGCTGCCCCCTGGCGAGCAGGCTCCAGCCTACTTCGAGTTCCGCCCCCTGGCCTACAAGCAGGCGGAACACCCGCACGTCCAGCACGAGCGAGAAATCGGCTTGCGCCAGGCCCGGCTGCGGCCAGGCATAGACGGTTCCCACACCCGACTGGCGCGAGAAATCCAGCGCCACCGCCTGCGAGAACAAGCGTGGCAGGCTGGCTACCCAGCGCTGCTGTTCGGCCAGGGTCAGGCGGCCATCCGCCTGCTCCAGCACCAGCTGCGGGTGATCCACGCCTGCCGGCAAGGTTACCGGGCCTACCAGCAGGCTGGCGCCGGCGACAAGGTTGGCCGCAGCAGGCGCAACGGCGGCCAGGTCATGAAAGCTTGCCGGCGCGGAGGCGCAGCCCGTGAGTATCAAGGCGGACAGGGCAAGCAGAGTGGTGACGCTGCGCTTCATGGGGCATCTCCCGGCTTGCCGCGGATCAGTGCTTCGGGGTGGCGGTCGAGATAGTCGGCCAGCGCGCGGAAGCTGCGCGCGGCTTCGCTGACTTCCTGCGCGGCGTTGCGCACATCCTGCTGCAATGGTGAATTGGCCTGCAGCGTCTGCTGGGTGGCGTCCAGTGCCTTTTGCAGCTGCTCCAGAGTCTGCGTGGCCTGCGGCAGCACTTTCGTATCGACGTTGTTCAGCAACTGGCGGGTGGTGGCCAGCATGTCGCGCAATTCGTGGACGGACTGGTCCACGCCGCTGCCGATGGAGTCCAGCGGTATCTTGTCCAGTTTGCGGGCGATGCGCTGCATGATCGCCTGCAGCTCTTCCAGATCACCGGGGATGGTGGGCATCACGTCCATATTCTGTTCGCGTCCCAGTTGCACGGACTTGGCGTCGCGGAAGAAATCCAGCGCCACGAACAGCTGGCCCGTGATCAGGCTGCCGGAACGCAGTTGCGCACGCAGGCCGTTGGCCACCATCTGCTTGAGCGACAGTTGCTCCTGCAGGCTGCGGTTCTTGTCGAGATTGCGCGACAGGGCCAGCAGCCGGCTGGGGAAGATGCGCACATCCACCAGCATGTTGAAGTCCTTGCGCGCCTTGTCGTACTCCATGCCGATGGCGGTGACTTCGCCGATGATGATGCCGCGGAAGTCCACCGGCGCACCCACCACCAGGCCGCGTACCGATTGCTGGAACTTGAGGCGTATCGGATAGGCCTCATGGTCTGTCGTGCGCATCGCGGCCTCGTGGGTTGCCGCCAGGCCGAATACCGACCCTGCCGCCGCCGGCGGCAGGGTTTCAGTGGACGATGGCGACTCGAAGGCGATGCCGCCCAGTGCAATGGCGGTCAGGGACTGGGTGTTTACCTTCAGCCCGTTGGCCGAAACGGAGAGATCCACACCGCTGGCGTGCCAGAAACGGCTGTCCGGCACCACAAAGCGGTCGTACGGCGCATTGATGAATACCGTGAGGTTCACGTTCTGCCCGCTCTTGTCCAGTTCATAGGCCACCACTTGCCCCACTGGTACCCGGCGGTAGTACACCGGCGAGCTGATATCCAGCGAGCCGAGGTCGGCAGACTTCAGGATGAACTGCTTGCCCGGCAGGCCGCCGGTAATGATGGGGGGCACTTCCAGGCCGGTAAACTGCTGGCCGGCCTTGGCGCTCTGGCCTGCGTCCATGCCGATATAGGCGCCGGACAGCAGCGTGCCGAGCCCGGACACGCTGCCACCCGCGATACGCGGGCGTACGATCCAGAAGCGGCTGTCGCTGGTAAGGTAGGGCTCGGCTGCCTTGCTCATCTGCACCGTGGCGACAATGTTCTTGCGATCCTCGCTCACTTTTACCGCGGTCACTTCGCCAATATCCACATCCTTGTACTTGACGCGCGTCTTGCCCGCTTCCAGCCCCTCGGCGTTGCGGAAGGTGATGGTGATGGCGGGCCCGCGCGACAGGATGGCGTGCACGGCCAGGTAGCCTCCGATCAGCGCGGCCACCACCGGAATCAGCCACACCAGCGACGGCGACCAGCGCTGCCGTGTTACCAGCAGCGCCTGCGGCAGCTCCGGCGGCACGGGTTCTTGCGGCGCATCGTCACGTTTGTCAGTCATTCTTTTCCTCTATCGGGTCCCAGATGAGCCTGGGGTCGAAGCACATGGCGGACAGCATGGTGAGCACCACCACGGCGCCGAAAGCCATGGCGCCCGGGCCGGCCTTGATGCTGGCCAGCGACTGCAGCTGCACCAGCGACACCAGCAGCGCTACCACATAGATATCCAGCATTGACCACGGGCCGATGATTTCCAGCAGCCGGTACAGCCGCGTGCGTTGCCGGGGCGCCCAGTTCGAGCGGCACTGCACGGTGATCAGCAACAGCAACATGGCCAGAATCTTGAGCAGCGGCACCAGCACGCTGGCGGTGAACACCACCAGCGCCAACGGCCAGGAACCGCTTTGCCATAGAAATACCACACCGCTCATGATGGTGTCGTTCTGCGTGCCGGACAGCATGGCGGTTTCCATGATCGGCAGCAGGTTGGCCGGCAGATAGCAGATAACCGCCGCCAGCAAAAAGGCCCAGGCGTATTCCACGCTGCGTTTCTTGCGCGGCCGCACTTCAGCCCCGCAGCGCGGGCACAGCGCCGCTTCGTCCCGGCTCGCGTTCGTCCCTTGGCACAACAGGCCGCAAGCGTGGCAATGCCAGCAGCCATGCGCGGCGGCGGAGTTCAGCGGATAGTGCGACATGTTTCGTAGCGCTCCCACAGCATGGCGGCGTCAAAACGGCTGGCACTGGTGGCCAGCAATACGATCAGGGCGAAAAACGACCACAGCCCGATGCCGGGGTGTACCTGTGCCAGATGTGCCAGCTTCACCAGCGATACCAGCACACCCAGCATGAACACCTCTACCATGCCCCAGGGGTGTAGCAGCCGGATCAGCCGCATCGCACGCGGAAAGCCGCGTGGCGCGTGGCCCAGTGTCAGTGGCAGCAACAAGTAGAGCAGGGCCAGCAACTCGATGCCTGGCAACAGCACGCCGGTGAACAGCACCAGCATGGCCACCGGCAGCATGTCCTGATGCATCAGCTGTATGGCCGTACCCAGCAGCGTGGTGGCGGTGCGAATGCCGCCGGCCTCCAGCCCCACCACCGGAAACACATTGGCCAGCAGGAAGACGAAGATGCCGGTCAACACCAGTGCCAACGAGGTTTGGGGCTGATAGCCCGGCGCACGGTGCAGCAACCCGCCACAGCGGCAGCAGAGCACGTTTTGTGCTGCGCCGGGCGGCGCCAGCTGCAAGAGGTCGCACTCGGGGCAGGCGAGCTTGATATGGCGGGCTGTTGGGGTGCTATCGCTCATCATCTGCGAAAGATTGTCATCAAGATGCTTAATTATCCGACTTAAAACCACCACCCAGCGATGTAATTGCGCGTGAACCCGGTAGCACTGTGCCCGGCTGCCGTGGCATCGGCAGCCGGCAGCGGTATGCCTGGCCAGCAGGGGCTGGCCGGCAGCCATGCGAAGCGGTGATAATGCAGCCCGAATCAGCCTGGCCGGGTGTAGCGGCTGTGCCGGCCAACCCAATTACCTTCATGCCAACTTCGGGATCTCTCTACATGGACTTTTTCAACATTCTCATCCTGGCGATAGTGCAGGGCGCGGCGGAGCTGCTGCCGGTTTCCAGCTCGGCGCATGTCATCGTGGCCGAAAAGCTGATGGGGCTCGACCCGACCTCGCCGGAAATGACGATGCTGCTGGTGATGCTGCACACCGGCACCATGTTCGCCGTGATCGTGTACTTCTGGCAGGCCTGGCGCGACACCTACTTCTCCTCGGGCCATGCTTTTCGCAGCAATGCCCGGCTGATCGTGGTGGCGACCGCCGCTACCGGGGTGGTGGGCCTGCTGCTGCTGAAGCTGATCAAGCACCTGGTTGCCGGCAACGACCCCGGCTTTGAAATCGAGCACCTGTTTGCCAATGCCAAGCTGATGGCCGCGGCGCTGGCTGCCGCCGGCGTGCTGATCATCGCCTCGTCGCGGCTGCCGGAACGCGCCAATGGTGCGCTGAACCTGCGCACCGCGGCCTGGGTGGGGGCGGTGCAGGGGCTGTGCCTGCCGTTCCGTGGCTTCTCCCGCTCCGGCGCCACCATCTCCACCGCGCTGGCGCTGGGTAGCAGCCGCCGTCGGGCGGAAGAATTCAGCTTCGCCCTGGCGGTGGTGCTGACTCCGGCGGTCATCGTCAAGGAGGCGTTCCGCCTGTACCAGTCGCATGCGCTGACGGTGGCCAAGAACGGCACCAGCCTGCTGCAGCTGGTAGGCCCCAGCCTTGTCGGCATGCTGTTGAGCTTTGTTGCCGGCCTGCTCGCGCTGCGCTGGCTGTCCCGCTGGCTGGAGCAGGGCCGCTGGCACTTCTTCGGCGCCTACTGCCTGGTGGCTGCCGTGGTGGTACTGCTGGTCGGCTAAGCCGCAGTGCTGAATACGGGTCTGCCAAGGCCCACGACAAGGCCCTTGCGCATGGCGCAAGGGCCTTGTTCGTTAATGCCGCCAGCGGCGGCCGTGCCGGCCCGCAGACGTTGGCCGCAAGCCGGTGGTGCGGGCTCAGCCGCGGGCGGCCTGCGCCTGCGCCCGGCGCGCCGCTGCCACCAGGCCATCCAGCCAGTCCTGGTGGCCGTTGATCATCGGGTTGGGCCTGGCCTGTGCCAGCGCCTGTGCCGGTTTGCCCTGCTGTGTCTCCTGGGTAAGGATGCGCACCCGGCCGGCGGACAGGTCTTCGATCAGCCAGGCGTGGTGCACGTCCAGGCGGTCTTGCGGCGTGCTGCCCGCCCAGCCATGCCAGGCGATGCGCGCGGCTTGACCGGCTGTTGGCGGTACATGCTCCACCACCTGCGCTTCCACCGGAAAGCCGAAGGTTTCAAAGTAGAAGCGCACGCCCTGGGCCAGCGCCGGGCCTAGGTGGTCGTACAGCCGCGGGTTGGCCGAATTGGCGTAGTAGCCGGGCCACAGCCCCGGGGTGTTCAGCCATGGCCAGATATCGTTTGTGCCGAGCCCGGCAACGATGATCTCGTTGGAGCAGAAATTGTCGCTGAAGCCCGGTACATAGCCTGCTGGCCAGATGATGTCGCTCATGCTGATTCCTGTATTTGTTGGCGGATGGGCGGCACTGTACCGGTCAGCAAAAAATCAATAAATCGCGCTAATATCAATTTATTTGTTACCTGAAAGAACAAATGGCGCACAGCAGCAATGCCACCCGCCTGGGCAGCATCGAACTGTTCTGCAAGGCGGCCGAGCTGGGCAGCTTCACTGCCGCGGCCGAGGCGATGGGGCTGACACCGGCGGCGGTCAGCCGCTCGATCCGACGCATGGAAGAGCGCCTGGGGGTGCGGCTGTTTGCCCGCACCACGCGCAGCGTGCGCCTGACCAGCGAGGGCGAGCTGTACTGGCAGGAGTGTCGCCAGGCACTGGGGCAAATCGCCGAGGCGGAGCGGGCACTGGGCGGCCGCCAGCAAGTGCCCAGCGGCGTGCTGCGCATCAGCGCGGGCACGCTGTACGCCAACTACCGGCTGCTGCCGCTGCTGGGCGAATTTACCGCCGCCTACCCGCAGGTAGCGCTGGAGCTGAGCCTGTCCAACCGCGTGGTGGATATCGTGGACGAGGGCTACGACCTGGCAATACGCATCGGCACGCCACAGGATTCGCGCCTGGTGGCGCACAAGCTGGAAGACGCCTCGCTGGGGGTGTTCGCCACGCCGGCCTACCTCGCGCGGCGCGGCACCCCGCAGACCCTGGCCGACCTGGCAGCGCACGACTGCCTGCAGTTCGTGGTGCCCGGCAGCGGTCGCGGCATGCCGTGGCTGTTCCGTGATGCGGACGGCCGCGAGCTGGAATTGCTGCCGGACAGCCCGCACCGGGTGCGCGACGACCCCCACGGTTGCATCAGCTGGGGCATGGCGGGCGGCGGGCTGTTCCAGAGCTACCACTTCATTGCCGCACCGGCGCTGGCGCGCGGCGAACTGGTGGAGGTGCTGCCGGCCTACGCCGGCCGCTCGCGGCAGTTCTCGGTGATCTACCCGCAGCAGCGCCATCTGTCGGCGCGGGTGCGCGCCTTCGTTGACTTCATGCTGGCGCGGCTGCGCACGCCGCCGCGCTGAGCCGGGGCCTTACCAGCGCTGCTGCGCAAACCGCGCCACCAGGAAGTCCAGCAGCGCCCGCACCGCCGGCGACAGGTGGCGGCGCGACGGATACAGCGCGTAGATGCTCATCTGCGGCGGCTGCCAGTCCGGCAGTACCGGTAGCAGCCGGCCATCCTGCAGCAGGGCGCTGGCAAGGTAAGTGGGTTGCAGGCTGATGCCGCCGCCGGCCAGCGCCGCGTGCAGCAGCACGGTGGCGTCGTTGGCGGTGAGGCGGGTGGCCACGCTCACCGTCGCCCGTTCCTCACCGCGCTGGAACTGCCAGCTGCTGCGGCCAACGTTGCTGTGGCCCAGGCAGCGGTGGCCGGCCAGCTCCGCCGGGGCGTGCGGTGTGCCTGCCTGCGCCAGGTAGGCGGGGCTGGCCACCAGCACCGAGTCGCACAGCGCCAGCGGGCGGGCGATCAGCGCCGGGTCCGGCTCGCTGCTGATGCGTATCGCCAGGTCGATGCGCGCCTCCACCAGGTTGAGGGTGGCATCGCCCACGTTCAGGTCCAGCTTCAGCTGCGGGTGCAGCGCCAGGAAGTCCGCCAGCGCCGCCGCCAGGTGGGCGTGGCCGAAGGACATGCTGCTGGTGAGCCGCAGCTGGCCGCGCAGGCCGCCGCCGGCCGGCGCCACTTCGTCTTCCACCTCCGCCACCAGCGCCAGCATCTGCAGGCAGCGGCGCAGCGCCTGCTCGCCGGCATCGGTCAGCGTGACGCTGCGGGTCGTGCGCTGCAGCAGCCGCGCACCCAGCCATTGTTCCATCTCGGCCACGTAGCGCGTCACCATGGCGCGCGACATCTGCAGCCGCTCGGCGCTGGCGCTGAAGCTGCCGCTGGCGGCCACGTCGGCGAATACCCGCATGGCGGTGACTCTGTCCATGTTATCTGCTCGATTTGTGCAACAAATATGCGCAGTTTATCCGGTTTATCTGGCCGGATCGGGAAATTATAGTGACGTCCATCAAGCACGCGGCCAGGCCGCAGAAAGGACACATCATGATTCGCCACAGCATCGTCGCTGCCTCCCTCGCCCTGGCCTTTGGCGCTGCCCACGCCGCGCAGCCGCTGCAACTGCAGGTATACAACGCCGGGGAGGGCAGCTTTCACGCCAACGCCGTGGTGGTGAGCGGCGAACACGAAGCAATGGTGATCGACAGCGGCTTCACCCGCGCCGATGCCTACCGCATTGCGGCCAGGGTGCTGGACAGCGGCAAGACGCTGAAGACCATCCTGATCAGCAATGCCGACCCGGATTACTACTTTGGCGCCGAGGTGCTCAAGCAGCTGTTCCCGCAGGCCGAGGTGGTGGCCAGCCCGGCGGTGGCCGGCGCCATCCGCACCCGGCTGGCAGGCAAGCTGGCGTTCTGGGGGCCGAAGATGGGCGCCAATGCGCCGCAGCAGCCCATCGTGCCCACTGCCTTGAGCACGGATAGCCTGAGCGTGGACGGCGAGAAGATCGAGCTGCGCGGCACCCGCGGCGTGCTGGCGAGTCGACCCTATGTGTGGATTCCGTCGCTGCACGCCATTGCCGGCAACGTGGCGCTGTTCAGCGGCCTGCACGTATGGACCGCCGACACCCGGCAGCCGGCCGAGCGCCAGGCCTGGCTGGCGCAGCTGGACGAGATGGCGGCGCTCAAGCCCGCCATCGTGGTGCCGGGCCACATGGCCGCCGGCAGCGCGCTGGACGCCAGCGCCATCAGCTACACCCGCAACTATCTGCAGCGTTTTGACAGCGAAGCGGGCAAGGCCAACAATGCCGCCGAACTGATTGCCGCCATGCAGCGCGCCTACCCGCAGGCCGGCATGGGGCTGGCGCTGGATATCGGCGCCAAGGTGAATAAAGGTGAAATGAAATGGTAAAGGCCTCCCTGCATTACTACTACGACCCGCTGTGCGGCTGGTGCTACGGTGCCGCGCCGCTGCTGGCCGCCGCCAGCCAGGTGCCGGGCCTGCAACTGGTATTGCACGCCGGGGCGATGATGAGCGGCCCCAACCGCCAGCCGGTAAGCGCCCAGCTGCGCCAGTACGTGATGACGCACGATCAGCGCATCCACCAGCTTACCGGCCAGCCGTTTGGCGATGACTATTTCCATGGTCTGCTGCTGGATAACAGCGCGGTGTTCGACAGCACGCCGCCGACGCTGGCGATCCTGGCGGCCGAGGCGCTGGGGATGGACGGGCTGACCATGCTGCATCGCCTGCAGCAGGCGCATTACGTGGAAGGGCAGCGCATCGCCGAGCCGGCGGTGCTGCAGCAGCTGGCGCAGGAACTGGGGCTGGACGGCGCGGCCTTCGCTGCCGAATACCAGCACCAGCAGGGCGAGTTCGCCGCACACGTTGGCCGCAGCCACCGCGACATGGCCGCGCATGGCCTGCGCGGCTTCCCCTCGCTGCTGCTGGAGCTGAACGGCCGCCTGCAGCGGGTGGAACTGTCGCCGTACCTGGGCAAGCCGGAGGCGTTTGCCGGTTATCTGCAAGGCTTGCTGGCGGGTGCCGCCGGTATGGCAGAGGCCGATGCGCCGTTCTGCACGCCGGATGGTTGCGAGGGTTGAAGCAACAGTTCATGCCCGTGTTGATGTGGTAGGCAGTCTGGCGCGGGTATGGCCTGCCACCTCCGGGCTACCGTGTGAATTGTAGGGTGGGCAAAGGCCATGGGCCGTGCCCACCGGCAGGATGTTATTGGTGGGCACGCTGTGCTTTGCCCACCCTACGGTAGCCATCGTTTCGCATGAAAAAACCGCCAGCCTGGCGGTTTTTTTTGCGGCCAACGTGCGCTGCGGCTTACTGCGCCACCGCCAGCAAATGCGAGTCCAGCACGTCCTCGCTGGCGGCCACTGGCTGGCCGGCCTGTACCGCGGCGATCCAGTCGTCGGTACTGGCCACCGCGGCAAAGCCGGTCTGCATCACCACGGTGAATACGCGGTGGATCTCCTCGGCGCTGGCGCTGCCGGCGCGGTTGCGGTAGGGCAGCGAGCCGCTGGCATCATGCAGCAGCTCCACCTGCCAGCCGTCGTGGCTGGCGTGCAGCACGGTGGCGGCATCGCAGTTGTGGGTCATGTAGCCGACGATGCTCAGCGTGTCGATGTCACGCGCACGCAGCCAGTCGGCCAGATCGGTGCCGGTAAAGCAGCTGGCTTCCTGCTTGCTGATCAGGTGGTCGTGCGGGCGCCCGGCGATGCTGGGGTGCAGCGCGGCGCCGTGGCTGCCTTCGGCAAAGATCGGCGTGCCGGGCGGGGCGATGTGCTGCACCACCACCACCGGGATGCCGGCGGCGTTGGCCGCATCCATGGCGCGGCCAACGTTGGGCAGGGTGATGGCCGGGTCCGGGTAGCTGATGCCCAGCTTGCCGGTGAAGTATTCGTTCTGTACATCGATGACGATCAGCGCGCGGCGCGGTGTGTTCATGGCGGTTTCCTGTGTCGGGTGGCGATGACGGCAGTGTGCCGGCGCGGCAGGTGGCTCACGAGTGGCCCGTATGACAATTTGCGTTAAGATCGGGCCATCGTAGAGGAGGCTGGCTATGTCCGAGATTCGTGTTGCCGTGGTGGCGTTCGACCAGATCAGCCCGTTCCACCTGTCGGTGCCCTGCGTGGTGTTCGGCGAGAACCAGCTGCAGGCGCCGGCCTACCGGCTGCAGGTGTGCGCCGCCGAGCCGGGAGCGCTGAGCACTTCCGCCGACTTTGGCCTGACGCTGGCGGCCGGGCTGGAGGTGCTGCAGCAGGCCGAGGTGGTGATCGTGCCCAGCTGGCGCGATCACGAGGAGACGGCGCCGGCGCCACTGCTGGCCGCCTTGCGCGCGGCATACCAGCGCGGGGCACGCATTGTCGGGTTGTGTCTGGGCGCCTATGTGCTGGCGCAGGCCGGGCTGCTGGATGGCCGCCGCGCCACCACGCACTGGGCCTATGCCGACGATTTCGCCCGCCGCTTTCCGCAGGTAGAGGTGGATGCCGCCGTGCTGTATCTGGACGATGGCCCGCTGCTGACCTCGGCCGGCACCGCCGCCGGGCTGGATTGCTGCCTGCACCTGTTGCGCCAGCTCAGCGGCGCCGAGGCGGCCAACAGCGTGGCGCGGCAGCTGGTGACGCCGCCGCATCGCCAGGGTGGCCAGGCGCAGTACATCGAGCAGCCGCTGCCGGCCAGCGTGCGCGACGAGCGGCTGTCCGGCCTGCTGGACTGGGTGCGCGGCCACCTGCATCAGGCGCACAGCCTGGACAGCCTGGCCGAACGCGCGCTGATGAGCCGGCGCACCTTCACCCGACACTTCCGCCAGCTTACCGGCGGCACGGTGCAGGGCTGGCTGCTGGCCGAGCGCCTGGCGCTGACCCAGCGGCTGCTGGAAACCAGCGCGCTGCCGGTGGAGCACATCGCGCAGCAGGCCGGCTTCGGCTCGCCGGCCTCGCTGCGGCTGCATTTTCGCAAGGCCTTCGGCGTGGCGCCCAGCGAGTGGCGGCAGACCTTCCAGGGGGCGCGCGATTGATCAGGCCGGCAGCGCAATTGCCTCGCCGTTGAGACTGAATGCCATGCCCTGCGGCCCGAAGCGCATCTGCGTGTCGGTATGCAGGCTGGCCTGCAGCGCACGGTAGTACTCGAACACCGCCATGCGCTCGCTGTCGCTGCGCGCCGCGTACCACGCCCTGGTGTAGGCAACGCCGGCTTCCAGGCTGGGGATCTGGCTGGCCAGCGCGTTGACGTTGTGGATGGCCAGCGACAGCTTGTCGTCGCCGTTGATCAGCTTTTCGATGGCGGCGGCGTCCGGGCGGTCGCCGCGTACCGTGATGTAGCCGGTGTTGGGGTCGCTTTCCACCAGCTCGAACGCCGGGCTGGCGCTGATGCCGGCCGCGGCCAGTTTTTGCTGCAGCCGCGTCTGCACATCGGCAGCCATGCGGCCAACGTTTTCACGCGTGGGCAGCATCAGCGCCTGTTCCTGCTCGGTGAGCGGCCTGTTGCCGCCGCTGGCGGCTGGGGTAACGGTATTGGCCGGCGTGCTGCTGGCACTGGCCGTGGCGGCAAAGCTGCCGCCGTTGCCGGTAGTTTTTGCCTGCGCGCTGCCGCCCAGGGCGGGGCTGGCCGGCGTAATCTGGCTGCCGATCTGCATCATGCTGTCCTTCCCGGTGGTGAAGGCGACTGATTACGCAAATGGCATGCCAGCGTTGTGGCAGGTGCTTCAGCCCTCGTTGGCCGCAGGGCGCGCCAGGGCGGCACCGGCATGCGGGTGCAGGCGGCGGAACTGCAGTGCCGACAGCATGGCCAGCACGCCCATGATCACGAAGGACCAGGAAAAATCGCTGACCTGCAGCGTGGCATGTGCCTGTATGCGGGCAATGCCCTGCAGCGCAAAGGCTGCCACGGTCACCCCCAGGCCGGAGGCCAGCTGCATCGCCACGCTGGACAGGGTGGAGGCATGGCTCATGCCGCCGTGGTTGATGTCGGCGAAGGCAATGGCGTTCAGGCTGGTGAACTGCAGCGAGCGCATGCAGCCGCCCAGCAGGAAGGTGGCCAGCATCAGCCAGTGCGGGCTGTGCGCATCGAACAAGCCGTAGCCGGCGAAGGACAGGCCGCACAGCAGGCTGTTCACCAGCAGCACCTGGCGGAAGCCGAAGCGCTGCAGCACGTGGCCGACAATGGTCTTCATGAACATGGCGCCCAGCGCGGTGGAGCAGGTGAGCAGGCCGGACTGGAACGGTGTCAGCCCGAAGCCCAGCTGCAGCATCAGCGGCAACAGGAAGGGCGTGGAGCCCATGCCGACGCGGAACAGGAAGCCGCCGATCAGGCTGGCGTGAAAGGTGGGAATGCGCAGCAGCGACAGGTCCAGCAGCGGGTGCGGGTGGCGGCGCGCATGCCAGGGGTAGACGGCCAGCAGCAGGCCGCCGGTAATGGCCAGCACGCTGGACCAGCCTACCGACAGCATATGCTTGCCTTCGGTAGCCAGCCCCAGCATGGCCAGCGACAGCCCCAGCCCGGTGAGCGCAAAACCCATCCAGTCCAGCGGCGGCACCTTGTCGTCACGCAGGTTTTCGATATAGCGCCCGGCCAGCACCAGCCCCAGGAGGCCGATGGGCAGGTTGATCAGGAAAATCCAGCGCCAGTGGAAATAGGTGCTGATGAAGCCACCCAGCGGCGGCCCCACCACCGGGCCCAGCAAGGCCGGAATGGTGAGATAGCTCATCGCCCGCACCAGCTCTTCTTTCGCCGTGGTGCGCAGGATCACCAGCTTGCCCACCGGCACCATCATCGCGCCGCCGATACCCTGCAGGAAACGCGCCAGCACGAAGCCTTCCAGGCTGTGGCTGAACGCGCACAGCAGCGAGCCGGCGCTGAACACCACGATGGCGGCGCGGAACACCCGCCGCGCACCGAAGCGGTCGGCCATCCAGCCGCTGACCGGAATGAACACCGCCAGGCTTACCAGGTAGGAAGTCAGCGCCAGTTTGAGGGCAATCGGGTCCACCCCCAGGTCGACGGCAATGGCCGGCAGCGAGGTGGCAATCACGGTGGCGTCCATGTTTTCCATGAACAGGGCGGTAGCGATGATCAGCGGCGTGAGCATGCTGCGGGACAGGCGGAACGGCATGGTGGGCACTTGCGGACAGTCAGGTTGGCAATTTAACAGATATTTAGATTTCTGATTGTCACGCGAGGTAATAGTTTCCCGGCCAAATGTACAGGTGGGTAAATATTCCCATGCACGCGGCGCGCAGCGGGAACAGGGCGGCGGCACAGCGTTGCCGGCGCCACCATCAGCCTCAAAGGTTGGCCGCAAGCCTGCGGCCAACCTTTGCGCCTTACAGCATCATGCCGCCGGATACCTCGATGCGCTGTGCGTTCACCCAGCGGTTGTCGTCCGACAGCAGCGCGGTGATGGCGCCGCCGATGTCGTCCGCCTCACCGACGCGGCCCAGCGCGGTCTGGCTGGCCACGAAGCGGTTCACCTCCGGGTTGTCGCGCACCGTACCGCCGCCAAAATCGGTGGCGATGGCGCCGGGGGCGATGGTGTTGACGGCAATGCCGCGCGGCCCCAGCTCCTTGGCCAGGTAGCGGGTCAGCACCTCCACCGCGCCCTTCATCGCCGCGTAGGCGGCATAGCCCGGCAGCGCGAAGCGGGCCAGGCCGCTGGACAGGTTGACTATGCGCCCGCCGTCGGCCAGCAGCGGCAGCAGCGCCTGGGTGAGGAAGAACATGCCCTTGAAGTGGGTGTTCAGCAGCAGGTCGAACTGCGCCTCGCTGGTGTCGGCAAAGGCGGCGTGCACGCCCATGCCGGCGTTGTTCACCAGGAAGTCGAAGCTGTCGCGCTGCCAGTGCTCGCGCAGTGCTGCGCGCACGGCGTCGGCAAAGCCGGCATGGCTGGCCACCTGGCCCACGTCCAGCTGCAGCGCCAGCGCCTTGCCGCCCAGTGCTTCGATGGCGGCGATGACTTCGTCGGCGGCGGCGCGGTTGCTGTGGTAGGTGAAGATGATGTCGGTGTTGCGGGCGGCCAGTTTCAGTGCGGTGTTGCGGCCCAGGCCGCGGCTGGCGCCGGTGATGATGGCGATCTTGCGCATGATGAGTCTCCTGCTGGCGGTAAGGGAACGGCGGTTGCCGTCATGCTGTGCAGTCTATTGCCGGCAGTTGACGCGATAAACCGGCCAGTTCTGGTTAGACTATCCGTATAAACCGGATAATGAGGCGAGCCATGGAGCAATTGGACGCAATGCGCGTATTCCAGCGGGTAGCGGAGCTGGGCAGCTTCATTCGCGCCAGCGAAAGCCTGGGCCTGCCGCGCGCCACGGTGTCGGATGCGGTGCAGCAGCTGGAAAGCCGGCTCGGCACCCGGTTGCTGCACCGGACCACACGGCGGGTGCAGCTTACCCAGGACGGGCAGCTGTTCCTGGAGCGCAGCAGCGACCTGCTGGCGGATTTCGACGAGCTGGGCGCCATGTTCCAGCAACAGCAGGCGGCGGTCAGCGGCCGGCTGCGGGTGGATATGTCCAGCGGCATCGCCCGCAATATGGTGCTGCCACGGCTGCCGGCCTTTCTTGCCGCCCATCCCGGGTTGCAGCTGGAGTTGTCCAGCACCGACCGCCGCGTGGACCTGGTGCGTGAAGGCTTCGACTGCGTGGTGCGGGTGGGCGAGGTGCGCGATGCCAGCCTGATCTGCCGGCCGCTGGGGCGCTTTGCGCTGGCCAACTGCGCCAGCCCCGCCTACCTGGCGGCGCACGGCACGCCGCAGACGCTGGACGATCTGGCCAGCCACAGCATGGTGCATTACGTGCCGCAGCTGGGTGGCAAGCCGGATGGCTTCGAATACCTGGATGCGGCGGGGCAGCGCTGCTTTGCGGCGGTGGCCGGCCGGCTGGTGGTGAACAGCGTCGACGCCTACCTGGGGGCCTGCCTGGCCGGCATGGGCATCATCCAGCTGCCGCGCGTGGCGGTGGCGGCAGCGTTGGCCGCAGACCAGCTGCGCGAAGTCTTGCCGCAGTGGCAGGCCGCGCCGATGCCGGTAAACCTGCTGTATGCCAACCGCCGCCACCAGCCGCGACGGGTGCAGCTGTTCATGAACTGGCTGGACGAGGTGATTCGCCCGTATCTGCTGCCGGTAGCGGGCTGATGGCAAGGCCCTTTCGCATCGCGAAAGGGCCTTGGCGGATAAGCCGGAAGGCGGCCAGCTTGCTTGGCTTGCTGGTGCGGCACGGCTTGGTGTGAATCAGTTACCTTGTCAGCAGGCTGGCCGTGGCGGGAGGCTCACTCCACCGGCAGCCGGGTACCGCCGGCGCCGCCGCGGCGCTTGGGCAGGGTGAGCGTCAGTACCCCGTTTTCGTATTTGGCGCTGGCCAGTTCGCGGTCGATATCGGCCGGCAGCTGGAAGCTGCGCGACACCATGCCGTAGTAGCGCTCGCTGCGCAGATTGCGCTCGTCCTTCTGGCTGTCGAACTGTTTCACTTCCGCCTTGATGGTGACCTGCGGGCCGTCGATCTCCACCTGGATATCTTCCTTGGCCACGCCAGGCACCTCGGCCAGCACGGTGTAGCTGCTGTCGGATTCGTTGACGTCCAGCTTGATCTGCGACGGCAGGGTATCGCCGTGCAGCGGTTTGATGAAAAAGCCGGGGGTGGTGAAATCGCGGAACAGTTCGTCGAACAGGCCGCTGCGGGAGGGCAGGATATTCATGGCTTCTCCTTGCGCATCAGTGGGTTGTAGCGACTTAGAGCCGCTTGCCATGGATATAGTGCCGCAGGGCTGGCTACTCAAGGGCTGGGGGCGGCGTGGTTTGATCTGTGGCAAATGCTGGCACGCAGGGTGGGCAAAGCGCAGCGTTGTCACCAGTTCGCAGCTTGGGGAGCCTGCGTAGCGAAGCCCAGCGCCTACCGCATCTGGTATTGCATCCGTTGCGCGGCTGTTGTTTGAAGTTGCCGGTTCCCGCCAACGGGCTTGGGGCGCGCCGGTTTGGTGCTGGCTCTTGTGCCGTCAGGCGGATTGTTTGGCTGTGGCTCGCTGTAGGGCGGGTTGGCCGCAGGCCATACCCGCGCGATGTTGGCAGCTTGCGCGGGTATGAACCGCTGGTTCAACCCGCCCTACGCGGTGCCACATGCGGGCTGGCAAAGCACCGCCTGCCCACCAGCGGCAGCTGGCTTGCGGCCAACCTTGCAGGCAATAAAAAAACCACGCAGAGCGTGGCTTTCGGTACAGGGGCCGGGGCTTTTACTGCAGCTCCAGCGCCAGCAGTTCTTCCACCGTCTGGCGGCGGCGGATCAGGCGGTCGGTATCGCCGTCCACCAGCACCTCGGCGATCAGCGGGCGGGTGTTGTAGTTGCTGGACATCGACGAGCCGTAGGCGCCGGTGTCATGGAAGATCAGCAGGTCGCCCACCCGCGCCGCCGGCAGCGGGCGCGGCAGTACCACGCCGCCATCGCCCTGGGTGAATACGTCGCCGGATTCACACAGCGGGCCGGCTACCACGCAATCCTGTTCCGCCTGCTGCACGCCGTCGTGCGGCACCACGCTGATGTGGTGGTAGCTGCCGTACATCGACGGGCGCATCAGTTCGTTGAAGCCGGCATCCACCAGCACGAAATGGTTGCGGCCAACGTTCTTGGTGGCGCGCACCTCGGCCAGCAGGTTGCCGGATTCGGCCACCAGGTAGCGGCCCGGTTCGATCTCCAGCGCCAGCGGGTGGCCGATCAGCGCCGCCGCTTCCTGGCGCGCGGTATCCCACAGCCCGAAGTAGTGGCCGGTGTCCACCGTGGCATCGCCGTCGCGGTAGGGAATCGACAGCCCGCCGCCGGCGGAGATGGCGTGCAGGTCCTGGCCGGCCTGCTTCACCAGCCGCACCAGGTCCACCATGGCGCCGCACACTTCCTGCAGGTGGCTGTAATCCACGCCGGAGCCGATGTGCATGTGCAGGCCCACCAGCTGCAGGCCGTGCTGGCGGATCACCGCCAGTGCCGCCGGCAGGTCGGTGTGCCAGATGCCGTGCTTGCTGTGCTCGCCGCCGGTGTTGGTCTTGTTGCTGTGGCCGTGGCCGAAGCCGGGGTTGATGCGCAGCCATACGCGGTGGCCGGGCGAGGCTTCGCCCAGCTGGTGCAGCATGTCGATGGAGCCGGCGTTCACCGGAATGCCGTGTTCCACCACCAGCGCCAGGGTGGGGCGGTCGATCAGGTCGGCGGTGAACACGATGCCGGACGGCTCGCCGGCGGCGTCGTAGCCGGCGGCCAGCGCGCGCAGGATTTCGCCGCGCGATACCGCATCCACTTTCACGCCCTGTTCGCGCATCAGCAGCAGGATGTGCACATTGCTGCATGCTTTCTGCGCAAAGCGGATGGTGTCGAACTGGCGCAGCGCGGCGATGCGCTCGCGGATCACCGCGGCGTCGTAGGTCCACAGCGGGGTGCCGTAGTGCTGGGCCAGTGCGGTGAGGCGGGCGGTGTCTGGGGTCTGCATGGTGTTTGTCCTTGGCGCTATTTGTTGCCTGCCATCATGCGCGCAGGTGTTAATTCAGTAAAATGCTAATATTTCTACCATCGATTCATTTTTGATATGGGGGTAGCCATGAGCATCGGCCATCGGCACGTCGAGATCTTCCGCGCGGTGATGACCAGCGGCAGCGTTACCGCCGCCGCGGCGCTGCTGCACACCTCGCAGCCCACTGTCAGCCGCGAGCTGGCGCGGCTGGAGCAGCTGCTGGGCTTCGTGCTGTTCGACCGCATCAAGGGTCGGCTGTTGCCCACTGCGCCGGCGCTGGCGCTATACGAGGAGGTGCAGCGTTCCTACATCGGCCTGGAGCGCATTGTGGAGGCGGCGGCCAACCTGGCACGGCCGGACGGCGGCCAGCTGGCGGTGGCCTGCCTGCCGGCCTTCGCCCACGCGCTGTTGCCGGCGGTGTGCCGCCGCCTGCACGAGGTGGCCGGCATGGCGCGGGTGGCGATTACGCCGCAGGAGTCGCCGCTGCTGGAGGAGTGGCTGTCGGCGCAGCGTTTCGACATCGGCCTGACCGAATCGGTGGAAGCGCCGCCGGGCACCACGCTCACGCCGCTGCTCAGTGCCGACGAGGTATGCGTGCTGCCGGACGGCCACCCGCTGCTGGCCCGGCCGGTGCTGACGCCGCAGGATTTTGCCGGCCAACCGTTCGTGAGCCTGTCGCCGCAGGATGCCTACCGCCTGCAGCTGGACGCGGTGTTCGCCGCCGCCGGCGTGGCGCGGCAGCTGGTGTGGGAGACACACAGCGCGGTGTCGGTATGCGCGCTGGTGCAGCAGGGGCTGGGCGTGGCCATCGTCAACCCGCTCACCGCGCTGGCCATGGCCGGGCAGGGGCTGCAGCTACGGCGCTTCGCGGTATCGGTGCCGTTTGCCGTCAGCGTGCTGCTGCCGCAGTTCCGCCCGTCCACCCCCTTGGCCGCACGTTTTGTCGAGCTATTGCAGCAGGAAGCGGCGGCGCTGCGCCAGCGGCTGGCACAACTTTAGCGCTCCACGCTTGAAAAGCCGTTGGCCGCATGCTGGCGCAGCCTGCAGTTAACGCTATGGTTTCTTTGTGATTTTATTTAAAATTAGAGGCGGTGAAGGCGGCTTTAAACGGAATTACGGCCGATTATTGCTGCCGATAATAAAGAATAATTTAAAAATCGAGAGAGAAGTCATGCGCAAATTTGTGCTGCTGGTGTGCGCGCTGCTGCTGTGCGGCCTGGCGCAAGCCATGTCGGTCACCTTCATCAACCCCGGTAAACACGACGAGATCTACTGGCTGACCGCCTCGCGCGCCATGCAGGCGGCGGCGGACGACCTGGGGGTGCAGCTGGAAGTGCTGTACGCCGAGCGCATCCACCCGCATGCGGTGGAGTTTGCCCGTGAAATCGCCGCCCGGCCCAAGGCCAGGCGCCCGGATTACGTGATCCTGTCCAACGACTACGGCACCGCGCCGGAAATCCTCAAGCTGCTGGATGGCGCCGGCATCCGCACCTTCCTGGCCTTCAGCGGCCGCGGTGACGACAAGGGGCCGGAGCCGATGGGCGCGCCGCGCACCCAGTTCCACCTGTGGCTGGGTTCGCTGGAGCCGCACGCCGAAGATGCCGGCTACCAGTCGGCCAGGGCGCTGATCCAGAAAGGCCGCAAGGCCGGGCTGCCGCGCGTGGCTGGCAAGCTGCAGCTGATCGCCATCGGCGGCGACCGCTCCACGCCCACCTCCATGCTGCGCGATGCCGGCATGCGCCGCGCGGTGGCCGAGGCCGGCGATGTGGAGCTGGTGCAGGAAGTCTATGCCGCCTGGACCCGCGAGCGCAGCGCCGAGCAGAGCGAGTGGCTGTACAAGCGCTACCCGCAGGCGCGGCTGGTGTGGGCCGGCAACGACCTGATGGCCTTCGGCGCCATGGATACCTGGCGCAAGCAGGGCGGCACGCCGGGCAAGGACGCCCTATTCAGCGGCATCAATACCTCGGCCGAGGCGATGCAGGCGCTGCGCGATGGCAGCCTGACGGCGCTGTCCGGCGGCCATTTCATTGCCGGCGCCTGGTCGCTGGTGATGCTGTACGACTACGACCGCGGCATTGATTTCGCCCCGGATGGGCTGGAGCAGGACCGCAGCATGTTCACGCTGTTCGATGCCACCAGCGCCGAACGCTTCATGCGCGATTACGGCAACCTGGATTTCTCGCACGTGGATTTTCGCCGATACAGCAAGGCGCTGAACCCGCGGCTGAAGCACTACGATTTCAGCTTCAAGCAGCTGTTGAAATAAGGATGCCACTTGTCGCGTAATTTCCGCCCGCTCGCCCATGCCCTGATCCGCCGCATCGCACTGCTGGCGGTGGGCTGTGCGCTGCTGTTCAGCGCGGTGCAGGGCATCTGGCTGTACCGCTCGGTGCAGCAGCAGCTGCTGGGCAATATCCAGTACCTGGCCAGCAGCAACATCCCGCTGCTGTCGGTATCGCTGTGGGACATCGAGCCGGAGGCGGTGCGCCGCCAGCTGTCGGTGATCGTCGCGCGCCCCGGCGTGGCTTTTGCCCGCATCAACGTGGTGACCGGGCAGATGTTCGAGGCCGGCGACTCCAGCACGCTGTACAACAACCGCGTGACGCGCTTTGTCATCCCCATGCCCAACGGCAGCAGCAAGCCGCTGGGCGAGCTGCTGATCGTGCAGCGCGAGGCCTATATCTACCAGCAGGTGGCCAGCTCGCTGATCGGCATGCTGCTGGGCTACCTGCTGCTTACCGTGCTGATCTGCGGCCTGGTGGCCTATGTGCTGCGCCGCGACCTGGAGCGCCCGATGCGCGAAATCGCCGCCTTTGCCGGCCGCCTCACGCCGCAGAGCCTTACCGACCCGCTGCGGCTGCAGCGTGGCAGGCGCGAAGTGCATGACGAGATCGACCTGGTGGCCGGCGGCTTCGTCACCCTGCAGAACGCGCTGACCGAGCACATCGACTCGCTGGACCAGCAGGTGGAGGAGCGCACCCAGCAGCTGGAAACCGCGCTGGGCGAAATCCGTGCGCTGCTCACCCACGATGCGCTTACCGGCTGCTACAACCGAGCCTTCCTGGCCGAGCGCCTGCCGCAGGAAATGACCCGCGCCCAGCGCAGCGGCCAGCCGCTGGCACTGGTGTTCTGCGATATCGACCACTTCAAGCAGATCAACGACGAATACGGCCACCTGGTGGGCGACGAGGTGCTGACGGCGGCGGCTTCGCGCCTGCTGAGCCAGTTGCGCAGCGACATCGACTGGGTGGTGCGCTTTGGCGGCGAGGAATTCGTGATCGTGCTGCCGGATACCGGCCACGACGCGGCGCAGCAGGTGGCCGAGCGGCTGCGCGATGCCATTGCCACCTCGCTGCGGCTGCAGGATGGCCGCCGCCTGCAGATCACCGCCAGCCTGGGCGTGGCGCTCTGGCAGGCAGGCGAGGGCATGGAGCCGTGGCTGAAGCGCGCCGATGCCCTGCTGTACCAGGCCAAAATGCGCGGTCGCAACCAGGTGGCGGCCTGAGCGCATGCCTGTTCCCGCGGACAGTTACTGCGGATGGCGTATTGCCGCCGGGCGCCGGTGGCGGCATGCTGTGCCGGCCCCACTGATCTGGTTTGCCATGGCTGATTCGCTCGTGAAATTCCCGCGTGCCGGGCTCGCCGTTGCCGTGCTGCTGGCTGCTGCCACCAGCGGTGCGGAACCGTTGCGCGCGGCGATCCGCGTGCCGGTTTACAGCGAATATTCGGAGCCGCCGTTTGCCGCCGAAGGCAGCAACAGCCTGTCGCTGCGGCTGGCCGACTGGCTGACGGCACATGCGGCCGGCGCGTATGTGTTCCAGGCGGTGTCGCTGCCCAGAAAACGCCTGTCGGCGCTGATAGCGCAGCCGGGCTGGCAGGGGCTGGTGCTGTGGGCCAATCCGGTATGGTTCGACGATGTCGGCATGCGCCGCTACGCCTGGTCGCAACCGCTGATGCAGGATGTGGACCTGGTGATCTCGCGCCAGGAGCTCTCACTGGAATATGGCGATCTCGGTCACTATACCGCCTTGCGGCTGGGGGGGATTGCCGGGCACCGCTATGCGGATGTGGACCGGCTCTTCGCTGATGGCCAGCTGCAACGGGAGGATGCCGACAGCCAGCTGCAGAATGTGTTCAAGCTGCGCCGGCAGCGCATCGATCTCACCTTCATCCAGGCCTCGTCGCTGCCATACCTGCTGCAACAGGTTCCGGATCTGCGGACCTGGGCCTATTTCTCCCGCAGCAACCGTGGCCAGGTGACGCGCTACTGCTTTGCCGACAAGGACAACCGGCGCCTGATCGGCTACGTCAACGCACAGATCGGCCTGCTGCAGCAGGACAAAACCTGGCAGGGCTGGCTGAAGTACTGACGCAACGTCGCAAAGGTTGGCCGCAAGCGCCGGCGGGCAGAAAAATGCCGCCCGGCGGTCAGCGTGGGCGGCATTGCGGCTTGCGGGGTGTTCAGGCTGCGCGGCCGCCTGCAGTCTGCCCGTTCAGGCTGCTGCTGTCGGTCGGCGCCGGAATCGGCTCGATGCGGCCGAGCAGGAACACGAAGGCGGCCATGCCGATCAGCAGCATTACGCCTGCCACCAGGAAGGCATTGCTGAACGAGTGGGTGCTGCCGACGATGATGCCGGTGACGATGGGGGCGATGGCACCCATCATGTTGTTGGCGAAGTTCATGATGCCGCCCACGGTGCCGGTGCCGCCTTGCGGCGCGATCAGCGACGGTAGCGACCAGCCCACCGGCGCGGCGGCGGCCAGGCCGCTCAGCGCGATGGTGATCCACACGATGGCAATGTACGGGTCCTGCGTGGTGGTGGTGCCGAATACCGCCAGCCCCAGCAGCATGCCGCCCAGCAGCACGCCCTTGCGCACGCGGGTTTCGTCGTGGCCGCGGGCGATCAGGTGGTCGATCAGCCAGCCGCCCACCAGCAGGTCGGACAGGGTGGCGAAGATCCACGGAATGGCGGAGAACCAGGCGGACTTCAGGATGCTCATGTGCATGGTCTGCACCAGGTAGCCCGGCAGCCAGGTCAGGAACAGGTAGAACACATAGCCATAGGCGGCAAAGCCGATGGACAGCCCCCACACTTTGCGCTGGCGCAGCAGGTAGCCCAGCATCTGCAGCGAGCCGCCCTGGGCGCCGCCTTCCGGCGTGGCGCCGCCGGCCACGATGTGGCGGTATTCCTCGGCCGACAGCTTGCTGTCCTTGCTCGGGTCACGGTAGATCGCCCAGAACGCCACGAAGTAGCACAGGCTCAGCACCGCGGTCAGGCCGAAGCCCCAGCGCCAGCCCAGGTGCACCACCGCCAGCGCCACCAGCGGCACGCCGATCACGTTGGAAAACTTGGCGGCGGCATCGAAGATGGCGGTGGCCATGGCGCGCTCGCGGCGCGGGAACCAGTAGCCGGTGGCCTTGGAGCTGGCCGGGAAGCCCGGCGCCTCGGCCACACCCAGCAGCGCGCGGGCGGCGAAGATGCCGCCAAAGCCGCCGGCCAGCGCGGTAAGCGATGCCGCCACGCCCCACAGGAATGCCCCCCAGCGTCCCACTTTGCTCACGCCGAAGCGGTCCAGGATCACCCCGGTGGGAATCTGCAGCAGCGCGTAAGTCCAGAAGAAGGCGCTGAACAGCAGGCCCAGGTCGCTGTTGTCGAGATGGAATTCGCTTTGCAGCTGCGGTGCCGCCACCGACAGGCTGATGCGGTCGAAGTAGTTCACCAGGATGCCGACGCCCAGCAGGGTGCCGATCTGCCAGCGGCGCCCGCCGCGTGGTGTGCTTGCAGTCATGGATGTGTCTCCTCTGATGTTCTCTGGTTTGTGTGTGATGTTGCTTATTGGCCGGGCCGCTGGGAGAGGCGGTCCAGGATGCTGCGGGTAATGGTTTGCGGCGTGTCTTCCACGTTGACGGTGAGCGCGTTTTCGTCGGCACTCGGCGGCTCCAGGTCGGCGAACTGGCTGGCCAGCAGGCTGCTGGGCATGAAGTGGGCGCTGCGTTGCTGCATGCGCGGCGCAATCTGCTCCACGCTGCCGGCCAGATGCACGAACAGGATGTCCGGGTCGGCGGCGCGCAGTATGTCGCGGTAGCGGCGTTTCAGCGCCGAGCAGGCCAGCACGCTGCCGCTGCCATCGGCACGGCTTGCGGCCAACCTTGCCGCCAGGGTTTCCAGCCAGCCCTGGCGGTGCTTGTCGTCCAGCGGTGTGCCGGCGCTCATCAGCGCGATGTTTTCCGGCGGGTGGAAGCTGTCGCCTTCGATGAAGACGATGCCCAGCTCGGCGGCCAGGGCCTGGCCGATGTGGCTCTTGCCGCAGCCGGCCACACCCATGATCACGATATTGTTTGCAGTCATGTTAGCGCTAACATTATGAGATAAAAAAAACCGCCCACTCAGCCGGGCACTCCAATGGCTGCGATGTTAGCGCTAACAATTTTGCAATGGCAACGGCTGGCAGGGCAGAAATTTCAGCACGCCAAATCAGCTGCTCTGCCTATGTTGCAGCGCAAAACCCAGGTCGATACAGGCTGTTTCACCGGATTTTCCCTGCAGCCTGGCCAGCAGTTGTTGCGCTGCAATGCGGCCAATGTCATGGCGGGGTGTGGCAATTGTGGTCAATGGCGGGGTGGTCCAGGCGGAAGGCGCCAGGTCGTTGAAGCCGGCCACCGCCAGTCGGGCGGGTACCGCGATGCCGCGCTGCTGGCAGCGCGCCAGCAGGCCGATGGCCAGGTCGTCGTTGCAGCAGAACACTGCATCGCAATCCGGCTGTGCGGCCAACAGTGCATCCAGCATGTCGGCGCCCATCTGCATGCTGGACGGCCGCGGGTCCAGCAGCTCGTGCGCCGGCTGGCAGCCGGCGGCGCTCAGTGCCGCGCGGTAGCCGGCCAGGCGCTTCTGTACCCGCTCGTCCAGCTGCGCGCCGAGGAAGGCGATGCGTCGGTAGCCGCGTGCCAGCAGGTGGGCGGTCATTGCCCGGCCGGCGTCTTCCTGCGAAAAACCCACGCAATCGCGGCCGTCGCTGGCCAGGTCCATCATGTGCACTGCCGGCAGCTGGTGGCGCGCCACCAGGTTGCGGAAGGCTTCGCTCTGCGCCAGCCCGGTGAGCAGCAGGCCGTCCGGGCTGTGCTCCAGGTAGGCGCGCAGCAGTTGCAGCTCCTGGTCGGCGTCGTAGTGGGTGTTGCCGATCAGCAGCTGGTAGCCGGCCGGCTGCAGCACTTCCTCGATGCCGGTCAGGGTGTCGATGAACACGGTGTTGCTCAGCGAGGGAATCAGCACCAGCACGGTATGCGAGCGCGCCGACGCCAGGTGGCGCGCGGCACGGTTGGGCACGTAGCCCAGTTGCTCCACCGCGGCCAGCACCTTTTCCCGCAGCGCTTCCGATACCTTGTCCGGCGTGTGCAGCACGCGCGACACGGTAATGGCGCTGACGCCGGCGGCCTGGCCGACGTCGTGCAGGGTGACGCCGCTGCCGGCGCGGATACGGGACTTTCTGGACATGGCGGGCTGTCGGGTAGGAAAACAGCGGCGATTCTAGCGCAGCCCCGGCAATTGATCAGCGCCGCGCGTGGCCGCGGCGGTGCAGGGCAGGGCGGCGGCCAAACAAGCGCACCGCTCGTATTCACAGCGATTTTGGATTATAAACCGCAGGAAGTTCGGGGTTTTCGGCGGTGCCGATAACGCCAATAGCATAATAATTGACGGGGACATGATTGCTGCGGGCAATATCGCGCAGCATTCTGCTGATGTATGCGTTTACTGCTTTGTAGTGTCTTGTTGATGGTTGCCAGCGTGCCGGCCTGGTCGGCCACGGTAATCAATCTTGCCTCCACGGATTATCCCCCCTATTTTTCGCCATCACTGCCGGGCGACGGCGTGGTTGGCGCCATTACCCGCGCCGCACTGGCCAAACATGGCTATACCCTCCAGCTGCATTACCGCCCGTGGGCGCGGCTGATGTCCGAAGTGGAGGGTGGCCATTTCGATGGCGTGATGGCGGTGTGGTATTCGCCGGAGCGCGCCGGCTATCTGTTGTTCAGCCAGCCGGTGGCCAATACCGTGATCGGCTTTTACCAGCGCAAGGACAAGCCGCTGAATGTGCAGTCGCTGGCCAGCCTCAAGCCTTATCTGGTGGGCACGGTGCGCGGCTACAAGAACCCGGATGCGTTCGATGCGGCCAGGCTGGACACCGAGCAGGCCAACGACGACCTGAGCAATCTGCGCAAGCTGGCGGTAGGCCGGCTGGACCTGGTGCTGATCGACAAGGCGCTGGCCCACCAGCTGTTGCCGCAGCTGCCGGGCAATATGGCGGCCCGCATCCACTGGCAGAATCCCCCGGTGGCGGTGATGCCGCTGCATGTCGGCTTTTTTCGTGGCATGACGGGCGCCGTCAAGTTGAACAGCGATTTCAACGACGGGCTGGCGCAGCTCGAATCCAGCGGCGAGCTGGAAAAAATCTTCAAGCGCTTTCACTTTGCCCAATAATCCGGCGCAGGGTTGGCCGCAAACCGGTAAAGCGATGCCCCATGCCAATATCAACAAATGGCCGGAAATTATTGATAAGTGGATATTGAGAGCACGACAAATTGATGGCCGGTGATGACCCAGAAAAATCGCCCGCGTCCGGCAAGCTGCTGCAGCGGCACCCGGCGTTGATCCTTGCGTTTGCCGTGCTGCTGGTTGGCGTCATGCTGGGGCTGGTGGGCAATGTGCTGCTGCGGCAGCGTCAGGAAATGGTGCTGCATGCTGCCGACAATGCCGAAAACCTGGCATTGATTTCGGAACGGGAAATCACCCGCACCCTGCAATTATTCGACCTGTCCATCCAGGCGGTGGTGGACGGGGTAGTCAACAAAGAGGTGCTGGCACTCTCGCCGGGTATGCGGCAGATGGTGCTGTTCGACCGTTCGGCAACGGCGGGCAAGTACCTGGGCTCGCTGCTCTTTGTCGATGATCACGGCAATATCGTGTTCGACTCCGCCGCCGAAACGCCGCGCCACGGCAATTTTGTCGATCGCCCCTGGTTCACTGCCCACCTGCACAATGCCGATGCCGGCCTGTATATCAGCCCGCCGTATCGTTCCCGCTTGCGCAACGGCATGCAGAGCATCGCGCTGAGCCGGCGTGTGCAGCATGCCGACGGTTCGCTGGCCGGCGTGGTGGTGGGCGCCATCGACCTGGAGTATTTCCGTGCCCTGTTCAGCGGCCTGAACCTGGGCGGCGATGGCACCATCAACCTGATGTCGGGCAGCGGCACGGTGATCATGCGCCTGCCGTACCGCGATGACTGGATCGGCGCCAACCTGGCCAACAGCACCAACTTCCTGCGCGCGCGGCAACAGCACGAGCGCTTTTTTGTGGGCACCAGTGCGCTGGATGGCCGCACCCGGCTGTACGTGGTGCGCACCTTCAAGACCCTGCCGCTGGTAATCAGCGTGGCGCAGGGCCTGGACGAGGTGTATGCCCAGTGGTGGCGCCAGGCCAGGATGGTGGTGCTGCTGATTTCCCTGCTGGCAGTGAGCCTGCTGGCGGCGGCGTGGCTGCTCACCCGCGAGTTCCAGTCACGGTTGAAGGCGGAGCGCGAGCTGCTGCTGCTGGCCGAGGTGGACGGGCTTACCGCGCTGAACAACCGTCGCAAGTTCGATGCGCTGTTCGAGCGCGAGTGGCTGCGGGCCAAACGCCTGCACCACCCGGTAGCAGCGCTGTTCGTGGATATCGACTGGTTCAAGGGCTTCAACGACAGCTATGGCCATCAGCGCGGCGACGATGTGCTGCGGCAGGTGGCGCATGTCATTGCCGGTGCGCCCAAGCGGCCGGCCGATGTGTCGGCGCGCTTTGGTGGCGAGGAGTTCGTGCTGGTGCTGCCGGATACCAATGCGCGCGGCGCCGCCAAGGTGGCGCAGCGCATTGTGGATGAGGTGCGCGCGCTGCAGATTCCCCACGCTGGCAGCAGCTATGGCTGCGTGACGGTCAGCGTTGGCTATGCCTGCAGCGATATGGGCGTTATCGAGGACGGCAAGGCACTGATCGCCCAGGCCGACCGGGCGCTGTACCTGGCCAAGTCGCGCGGCCGCAACCGGGCGGTCAGCGCGCTGGAGTCGTAGCGGGGCTTGCGGCCAACCTTTGTGATCCGATCAGCTGGCCGCCGCGGCCAGCAGCCAGTCGTGCAGCGCCTGTGCCGCGGGGCGCAGGCTGGCACCGCGTGGGTGCACCAGGTAGTAGGCCTGCGCTACCGGCAGCACGCAGTCGAACGGTTCGATCAGCAGACCCTGCCGCAATTCCTCCGCCACCAGCAGCCGGCTGCACAGCACCACGCCACGGCTGTGGCGGGCGGCTTCTATGGCAAGCGAGGTCTGGTTGAAATGCAGGCCGGGCAGGGCGGCCACCTGCGTTGCGTCCAGCCCGGCAAAGCGGCCCAGCCAGGCCGGCCAGTGCGGGTGCAGGGTAGAGTGCAGCAGCGTGGCGCGCGCCAGGTCGGCCGGCGCCGCCAGGCCAAGCTTGGCCGCATAGTCCGGCGCGCAGAACAGCCGCGCCTCGTCCGGCAGCAGCAGGCTGGCCGCCAGCTGCGGGTCCTTGCCGTCGAAGTGGCGCACGGCCAGGTCGATGGCATCGCGCTCGAAATCCACCAGCGTGGTGGAAGCCACCAGGTGCAGCGCAATCTCCGGGTAGCGGCTGAGGAAATCCGCCATGCGCGGCGCGAACCACTTGGCCGCCAGCGTGGGCGGCAGCGACAGCCAGGCTTCGCTGCTGCGCCGCTTGCGCAGCGCGTGGCTGGCCTGCTGGATGCGCGCCAGCGACGGCTGGATCGCCTGCCAGTATTCCTGCGCTTCCGGCGTGGGGCGGATCTGCCGGGTTTCGCGCACGAACAGCGCTGCGCCCAGCCAGTCTTCCAGCTTCTGCACCTGCTGGCTGACGGCGCCCGCCGTTACCGCCAGCTCATTGGCTGCCAGAGCAAAACTCATGTGCCGCATGGCGGCATCGAAAGCCAGCAAGGCTTTCATCGGTGGGTAGCTTGTCATATACCGCAGATTTTCTATTGCATGGCGCAACTATAATCGTTTGTCGGCCAGCGTGCCGCCGGCAACAATCGGGGCATCATCACTCGTGCTGGCGGATTCGACATGAAACACCTTGCCTATGCGGCCTTCCTGCTCCTGGGCCTGATCTGGGGCAGCAATTTCCTGTACATGAAATGGGCGGCGGTGTGGCTGAGCCCGGCGCAGATCGTGCTGCTGCGCGTGCTGTTCGGCTTTGTGCCCATTCTGCTGCTGGCACTGGCCCGCGGCGTGCTCAGCTGGTCGCAGCTGCGCCAGCTGCCGCACTTCATCGCCATGGCGCTGCTGGCCACCGCCGTCTACTACTACGCCTTTGCCGCCGGCACCGCGCGGCTGCCGTCCGGCATCGCCGGCATGCTCAGCGGCGCCATTCCGCTGTTTTCCTTTGTTACCGCCTGGCTGTTCCTGCGCGAGGAGCCGCTGAACCGCCGCACGGTGGGCGGCCTGCTGCTGGGTTTTGTCGGCGTACTGCTGATCGCCCGGCCATGGGCGGCCGGCAGCATCGATCTGCATGGCGTGCTGTACATGGTGCTGGGTTCGCTGAGCGTGGGCAGCTCCTTTGTGTATGCGCGGCGCTTCCTGGCCGGCAAGGGCTATTCGCCGCTGGCGCTGTCCACCTGGCAGACCGGGCTGGCGCTGCTGATGCTGCTGGCGGTGACCGATCTGCACGGCATGGGTGGCATCCTGCAGGATGGCCGCGCGCTGGCCGGGCTGGTGCTGGGCCTGGGCCTGCTGGGCACTGGCCTTGCCTATGTGCTGTATTACTGCATCGTGCAGCAGCTGGGCGCGCTGCGCGCCGCCGGCGTGACCTATATCCCGCCGCTGGTGGCGCTGGCGATCGGCAGCATGGTGGCACACGAAACCCTGCAGACGGCCCACCTGCTGGCGGTGCTCTGCATCCTGGGCGGGGTGTTCCTGCTGCAGACCGGCAAGGCTGCCGGCAGCGTGTCGTCGCGGTAAGGGCGTTATTACTGGGCGGCGCAGTATTTACCGCCTGCTAACGAAAGGCATGCTCATTAGCTGTGTGCATAAGGGCCTGCGAAAATTTCACTTGCATATATGCCGTCTGAATTGTAAATAAACTTCAACTGAACAGTTGGAGAGCATGATGAGGATTTCGCAGCGGCTTGCCCTGATGTTATCGGTAGCAGTTATCGGCACCCTGACGCTGACTGCCAATTCCTTTCTGCAGATGCAGCGCCTGAACGGGCAGATAGACAGCATCGGCAACGATGTACTGCCCAGCGTGCGCATTCTGGGCGACGCCGGCAAGGAGCTGGTGGAGACGCGCAATTCGGTACTGGCGCATGTAATGGCTGCCGATCTGGCGAAAAAGACCGAAATCGAGGCGGACTACAAGGACAACCTGGCCTCGCTGCACAAGGACATCGGCCAGTACGAAACCATGGCGCTGAGCAGCGAGGAAAAGGTCTACCTTGGCCAGCTGAAGGCCGGCGTGGACGAACTGAACCGCAAGTACGACGGCGTGCTGGCTGCCTCGCGCGCCGGCCAGACCGAAGAAGCCATGCAGCAGGCGCGGGCGGCGCGTGATCACTTCAAGGCCACGCAGAAAGTGGTCGATGAGCACATCCGCTTCAACCAGCAGCAGGCCGACCGTGCGCTGGCCGACGCCAGAAGCGTCAGCAGCAGCGCCGAGCTGATGTCCACGGCCATCACGGCGGTGGCCATCGTGCTGCTCCTGGTGCTGGGTTACCTGAGCTACCGCCAGATCATCGGCAGCGTGCAGCGCGGCCAGCGCGGCATCCAGCAGCTTACCGAGTCGCTGGATTTCACCTCCCGCTGCCAGGTAAGCGGCAAGGATGAAATTGCCGACATGCTGCATGCCTTCAATGCACTTACCGACAAGCTGCAGGGCAGCCTGAGCACCGTGGTGGCCGCCTCGCGCGAAGTCACCCAGTCCGCCACCGAGCTGGCCAGCTCCGCCCGCCAGGTGGCTGCCGGTTCCAATGCGCAGAGCGAATCGGCTTCCACCATGGCCGCCGCGCTGGAGCAGATCACCGTCAGCATCAACCACGTGGCCGACCGCACCCATGAGGCCAACAACCTGGCGCAGGACACCGGCAGCCGCGCCCAGAGCGGCGAGGAGGTGATTGCCGGTACCAGCGAGTCCATCGAAAGCATTGCCGGCGCGGTGGAGCATGCCGCGGAAGAAGTCGGGCAGCTGGGTGAGCGCACCCGCGAGATCGCGGTGGTGGTGAACGTGATCAAGGACGTGGCCGACCAGACCAATCTGCTGGCGCTGAATGCCGCCATCGAGGCGGCACGCGCCGGCGAAATGGGCCGCGGCTTTGCGGTGGTGGCAGACGAGGTACGCAAGCTGGCGGAACGCACCGCGCAATCCACTCAGGAAATCGCCGCCATCATCGGCGCCATCCAGAATGTGTCCAGCAGCGCTGCCGAACGCATGCAGGGCGTGGTGAGCAATGTGGAAAGCGGGGTGAGCGAGGCCGGCAAGGCGCGCGGCGCCATCCAGTCGATTGCCGAAGTAGCCGGCCAGAGCCGGCACCTGGTGGGTGAAATCAGCCACGCCATCCGCGAGCAGGGCTCTGCGGCCAACAGTATTGCGCTGCAGGTGGAAAGCGTGGCGCAGATGGCGGAGGAAAACTCGGCAGCGGCGGCGCTGGTTACCGATCTGGCCAGCCGGCTGCACCAGCTGTCACAGGCGATGCAGCAGGAAGTGGCGGTGTATCGGGTGTGATGCTGCGCAGTTGCAGCAATCGCTACTGCACACTTGTTCTGCGCCAGACTGTGTGAATCCGCTACGCGGATGATGATTCTGGTGCCGGTTCCGCCCGGCGGACGGGGTACTTTCTTTTGCTTCGCCAAAAGAAAGTACCCAAAGAAAAGGCGCCCCGGGGCTGCTCGAAACCCCGTGCAAAAAGGCACGCCCCAGGCGCCGCCGAACTCGCCCCTCGCTAACGGCTCGGGACTCAGACAGATCGGCGTCTTAAAACCTGGGGCAAATTAATACAATTTCGCCCGGCTCGCGCCGACGGGTTCAGGGCAAGTCGATACCGTTCTAACACCTGTACGCTTGGGAGCGATTGCCTAAGCGAATACTCTCACCCCAGCGCCAGTGCCAGGTAGTCGTAATCACGGCGTGCGGCGGCCACCTGGGTCAGGTCCAGGCTGATGTCCAGCATCTGTTCATCCTCGCCGCTAGCCAGCAGCAGGGTATTGCCGTACGGGTCGGCCACCTGGCTTTCGCCGCAGAAGGTGTAGTCGTCGCCCGGCCCCACGCGGTTGCACATGGCCACGAATAGCTGGTTCTCCATCGCGCGCATCGGCACCGCCATGCGGTGCACCCGGCCGTAGGGCTGCATATTGCCGTCCAGCACCACGATCAGCTCCGCGCCCTGGTGCGCCAGCTGGCGCGCGGTTTCCGGGAACTCGATGTCGAAGCAGATCAGCAGGCCGATGCGGATGCCGCGCCAAGTCACCACCGGAAACTGCCGGCCGCGCTGGAACACGCCCTGGTCCGACAGGTAGAGGTGCGATTTGCGGTAGTCGAGCACGATGCTGCCATCGGCATCGATCAGCAGCCCGCAGTTGTAGTAGCCGTCGTCGCGGCGCTCGGCCACGCCGATGGCGACAGCCACCCGGGCAGCCTGCGCGGCGGCGCGCAGTGCGCTTACCACCGGGCCGTCCAGCGGCTCGGCCAGCTCGGCGATATTGCCGGCAGTGGGAAAGCCGGGGACGAAGGTTTCCGGCAGCACCAGCAGATCAGCCTGGCCGCTGGCGGCGTGAATGGCGGCCAGTGCCTTTTCCAGGTTGGCCGCAGGGTCGCCATCGCGGCAGCTGGCCTGCAGCAGGCGCAGTTTCAGTGTGCTCATATGATTCGGGCCCGACCTGGCTGAGCAGGCCGGGCCTCGCTCCTTTTAGGCTGCCGGTTCGTAGGCCACACCCTTGTCATGGGCGTGGTGCGGGTCGAAGCGCAGGCTGGCCAGTGCCTGCTCGCTGGCCTCGATGGCCGGTTGCTCCGCCGGCAGGTCCAGGCTGCGGCTCAGCAGGTAGTAGGCCACGCCGGCTACCAGCAGGCCCACCAGCCAGCCGATGTCCACGCCGCCCAACCGGGTGGCGATGGGGCCGGTATACACCCCCGGCAGCACGAAGAACGGCACGGTGGCGGCAAAGCCCAGCAGGTAGGCGGCCAGGCCCTGCTTGCCCCAGATGCCGTAGATGCCATGCGGGGTGAACAGGTGGGTAATGGCATAGCGGCCACGGCGTACATAGAAGTAGTCCACCAGGTTGACGGCGGTCCAGGGCACCAGCAGGTACAGCATGATGGTCAGCGCGGCGAACAGCATCTCGATGGCGTTGACGCTGGTGGCCAGCGAAATCGCCGTCCACAGCGCGGTGAGCAGCACGATCACCACCACGCGCAGCGCACGGGTTGGCCGCACGGTCTTCAGCGAATCCATGGCGGTGACCACGGTGAGCATGCCGCTGTAGGCGTTCAACCCCATGGTGGCCACCATGGCGGTGATGGACGACAGCGCGATCAGCGCGCCAAAGCCGTGGAACACCGCATTGCCGGACTGGTACAGCGCCACCAGGCCGTCGCTGGCGCCCAGGCGGGTAGCCAGCCAGGCGCCCATGGCGATCAGCCAGATCGCCGACGAGGCCGCACCCAGGAACACCGAGGCGATGATGGAGCGCGCCGGGGTATTGCGCGGCAGGTAGCGCGAGTAGTCGGACACATACGGCGCGTAGGTGATGTTGTAGCTGGCGCTGGCGGCGATCTGCGCGGCAAACGCCACCAGGCTGAAGCCGCCCGCGCTCGGCACCTTGCCGCCGGCACCGCCGGTGAGGATGGCGTAGCTCAGCACCAGGTACAGCGGCAGGCTGAGGTAGAACACCCAGCGGAACACGCGGTGCAGCCAGTCATGGCCGTAGATCGCCAGCAGCATGCCGATCAGCGAGGTGATGACGGTCACCACGGTGGCGTTCCAGCCGAAGATGCCGTTCAGGCCGCTGGCCATCAGCACCACGTCCACCACGTTGAAGCCGACAAAGGTGAACAGCGTGCCGATCAGCACCAGCGACACGCCGCGGTAGCCGAACTGCGCCCGCGACTGGATCATCTGCGGCAGGCCAAGCTCGGCACCCTGCGAGGCGTGAAAGGCCATGAACAGCGTGCCGAACAGGATGCCGATGGCGCCGGCCAGCGCGGTGTAGCCCAGCGACAGGCCCATGCTGGGGCCGATGAAGCCGATGGCGATGGTGAAAAACTGGAAATTGCCGAGGAACCAGAACGGCCCCTGGTCGCGCACGCGGCCATGGCGCTCGTGTTCCGGTACGTAATCGATGGAACGTACTTCGATACCGCCGCGTGGCGGTTCGCCAGTGTGATTTGGCATTGTCTTCTCCTAGTAGACATGAATTCAGCGCCCCTGTTTGTTGTTGTGCGGGGCCTGATTGCGTTACTGCACTGCTGTACTGCCGGCTCAGATGGCCGTTACGACATGCCGTATCTCCTGAAAGGCGGCGAGGCCCCATGGCCCCAGTTCACGCCCGAGGCCGCTTTGCTTGCAGCCGCCCCAGGCAGTTTGCGGAAAAATCAGCTGCGGGCTGTTCACCCAGGCCAGCCCCACTTCCAGCTCGGCGGCCAGCCGTTCAGCACGGGCGGCATCGCCGCCGACCACGGTGGCCACCAGGCCGAAATCGCTGTCGTTGGCCAGCGCCACCGCTTCGGCGTCGTCCGCGAAGGCGCGCACGCAGGCCACCGGGCCGAATATCTCTTCGCGCCACAGCCGGCTGTGCGCCGGCAGCTCGGCAAACACCGTCGGCTGCAGGAAGTAACCGCGCGCATGCTGCGCCGGGCGCTGCCCGCCGGCGAGCAGGCGACCGCCATCGGCCAGGCCCTGGGTGATATAGCCCTGCACCCGCTGGTACTGCGCGGCGCTGATCAGCGGGCCGATGTCGGCCTCGCTGCCGCCAATGCGAAGGTTGGCCGCAGCGGCGGCAAAGCGGGCAACGAACTCGGCGTATAGCGGCTGCGCAACCAGGATGCGCGCGGTGGCCGAGCACATCTGGCCGGCGTTGAAGAAGGCGCCGCCCACGGCCAGCTGCACCGCCTGCTCCAGCTCGGCGTCGTCCAGCACGATCAGCGCCGACTTGCCGCCCAGCTCCAGGCTGACGCGCGCCATGCGTTCGGCAGCGGTGCGCATCACCGCCTGGCCGCTCTTGTTGCTGCCGGTGAAGGAGATCTTGTCCACGCCGGGGTGGCTGCTCAATGCCGCGCCCACGTCGCCGCCGCCGCACACCAGGTTGACCACGCCGGCAGGCAGGCCGGCGGCATGGATGATACGCAGCAGCTCGATTTCCGCCAGCGGGGTGAGTTCGGATGGCTTCAGCACCACGCTGCAGCCTGCGGCCAACGCTGGCGCCAGTTTCCAGGCTGTGGTCACCATCGGGAAATTCCACGGCACGATCAAGGCCGCCACACCCACCGGCTCGCGGCGCACGCTGGCGCGGAAGCCTTCGTCCGGCAGCGCCACGGCAGCAGGCTGCTGGCCATCGCTTTGCAGGCACAGCCCGGCGTAGTAGTCGAAGGTGCCGATGACATCCTGCACGTCCAGCTCGGCTTCCAGCCGCGGCTTGCCGTTATTGCGCATCTGCAGCGCAATGAGCCGTTCGCGGGCGGCATCCACGCCGCTGGCAATGGCGCGCAGCAGCTCGCCGCGCTGGCGCGCCGGCAGCCGGCGCCAGCCTGGTAGCGCCTGGCGGGCAGTCTGTACTGCGGCATCCACCTGGGCGGCATCGGCCGCGGCCAGGGTGGCCAGCACGCTTTCATCGGCGGGGTTGGTCACCGTCAGCGTGGCGCCCTTGCCCGGCTGCCAGAGGTTGCCGATCAGCACCGCCTGCGGCGGGGTGAGGTGTTCGCTCATGTTCATCCCCTCAGGCTGCCGGCAGCGGCGACAGGTGTTCGTGCACCGCCAGCCAGGCGCCGTCAGCCTGGCGCTGGAACACGATGGTTTCGCGCTCCTGCAGCTGCTGCTCGCCCTCGAAGCCGGCGATCACGGTATCGACGTGGTGGGTGAAGATCGCCACCTCGCCCAGCAGCTGCACCTGCTGCTGGCTGGAGTTGCAGCGCTGCACGCGAAAGCCGTAGTCGCGCTCCCACTGCTGCCACAGCGCCTGGTAGGCGGCGCGGCTGTCCAGGCGCTGTGCGCTGGTGTGGAACACGAAGCTGGCTTCGGGTGCGAAGGCGGCGAAGTAGGCGGCGGTGTCGTGGCGGGCGAAGGCGTCCACCAGCTGCGCGGCGGCAGCGAGTACTTGTTGTTGCATCACGCTCCCCTTAGCTGCGGTACTCGACGCCGGGCAGCACGCACAGCATCTCGAAGGCAAGGTTGGCCGCAAGCAGCGCGGTGGTGCCCAGCGGGTCGTACGGCGGGGATACTTCCACTAGGTCGGCGCCCACCAGGTTGACGCCCTTGAGGCCGCGGATGATCTCCAGCGCCTGCGGCACGGTGAGGCCGGCGATTTCCGGGGTGCCGGTGCCGGGGGCGAATGCCGGGTCGATGCCGTCGATGTCGAAGCTCAGGTACACCGGGCCGTCGCCCAGCATCTCGCGCACCTGCTGCATCAGCGGCGCCAGCGATTTGCCCCAGCAGTCCTCGGCCTGCACCACGCGGAAGCCCTGCTCGCGGCACCAGTCGAAATCCTCGGCGGCGTAGCCGGTGCCGCGCAGGCCGATCTGCACCACGCGGTTGCAGTCCAGCAGGCCTTCTTCCACCGCGCGGCGGAACGGCGTGCCGTGGGCGATCTTCTCGCCGAACATGGTGTCGTTCACGTCGGCATGGGCATCCACGTGCACCACGCCCACCTTGCCGTACTGCTTGTGCATGGCGCGCAGGATGGGCAGGGCGATGGTGTGGTCGCCGCCCAGGGTGATGGGGCGGCAGCCGCCGGCGATGATGTCGTCGAAGGCTTGCTCGATGCGCAGGATGGAGTCGTGCAGGTTGTACGGGTTGGTGGCCACGTCACCGATGTCGGCCACGCGCAGCGAATCGAACGGTGCGGCGCGGGTGGCCATATTGTAGGGGCGCAGCAGCACCGATTCGGCGCGGATCTGGCGCGGGCCCAGGCGGGTGCCGGTGCGGTTGGACGTGCCCAGGTCGAAAGGCACGCCCACGAAGCAGGCATCCAGCCCGGCGCTGGAATCGCATTGCGGCAGGCGCATCATGCTGGCAATGCCGCCGAAACGCGGCATCTCGTTGCCGCTCATCGGCTGGAAGGTAGGATGGGACATCTTGGTTTCTCCACTTGTGGGCATCTCTAAAAACTCAGCTTTCGTCGCGATACTGCGTTGCTCACAAAAAATCCCTCCTTACATATCAAACATATGCGGCGTCGGGATTTTTCATTCACGCCTTGTCTCGCTTAGAAACCCGGGTTTTTCGAGGCACCCTTGCGTCGTTCCCGGTAAACCCGGAATCTGTTGTGTGAATCGAGTGTAGAAACCTTGTCACAAGGGAAGAATTACAGACTTGCAACCTTCACATTGAAGCGCATCAATGTAAGGAAAGCGGAGAGGAACGAATGCTCAACAACCTGCACGACCTGGACCTGCGCCTGATTCGGGTCTTCCTGGCGGTGGTGGAGGCCGGCGGTGTAACGCCGGCGCAATCGGCGCTGAATGTGTCGCAGTCCACCATCAGCATCCAGCTGTCCACGCTGGAAACCCGGCTCGGTTTCCGGCTGTGCGAGCGCGGCCGCGGCGGCTTCAGCCTCACGGCGAAGGGCGAGAACTTCGTCATTTCGGCGCGCCGCCTGCTGCTGGCCATCGACGATTTCTGCGTCGAGGCACGGCACATGGGCAAGCGCCTGGTGGGCAGCATCAACCTCGGCCTGATCGGCAATACCCCGGTGCAGCAGAACATCCGCATCAGCCAGGCCATTGCCCGTTTTCGCCAGCGCGACGAGGCGGTGAAGTTCTCGGTGCAGGTGCGCCCGCCGGGTGACCTGGAAGAACAGGTGCTGAACGGCCAGCTGCACCTGGCGGTGGGTTACTTCTGGCACCGGCTGCCCAGCCTGGAATACACGCCGCTGTTCGTGGAGCGGCAGGTGGCCTACTGCGGCCAGGGCCACCCGCTGTTCGAGTGTGCCGGCGCGCTGGAGTCCGGCGAGGTGGCCGACTACGACTGGGCCTGGCGTGGCTACCCGCTGCCGGAGGCGCAGCACGCCACCTCGCAACGCCACGTCACCGCGGTGGCGGACAATATGGAAGCCATCGCCGTGCTGTTGTTGTCCGGCTTTCACCTGGGCTATCTGCCGGAACACTTCGCCACCCCGTACGTGGAGCAGGGCCTGCTGCGGGCGCTCAACCCGCAGCAACTGCACTACTCGGTGACCTTCCACGTGCTGACCCGACGCGAGCCGCAGCGCGGCGACATCCTCAAGGCCTTTCTGGAAGACCTGCGCAGCGAATACCTGTAGCGGCAGGGCGCTTGGAGCGTGTTCACGATCTAGCGGGCTAGAGCGAGACAAGGCGAAAACTGGGGGCGCGTAATTGACATGCAGTCAATGCGCATCCCTGAGCCGGATTCACGCCGTATCGCCGACGCGCAGCAGATCGTGAACAGGCGCTTACAGCCCGAGCTGCGACAGCGAGGGGTGATCGTCCGGGCGCGGGCCGTGCGGCCAGTGGTACAGCCGCTCGCTTTCCTTGATCGCCAGATCGTTGATGCTGGCAATGCGCACGCGCATCAGGCCGTGCTCGTCGAACTCCCAGTTCTCGTTGCCGTAACTGCGGAACCACTGGCCGCTGTCGTCGCGCCATTCGTAGGCAAAGCGCACTGCAATGCGGTTGCCGGTAAACGCCCACAGTTCCTTGATCAGCCGGTAATCGATCTCGCGCTGCCACTTGCGGGTAAGAAACGCCGCAATCGCCTCGCGGCCCTGCAGGAACTCGCTGCGGTTGCGCCAGCGGCTGTCCTCGGTATACGCCAGCGCAACACGCGCCGGGTCGCGGCTGTTCCAGGCATCTTCCGCCATGCGCACTTTCTGCGCGGCGGTGGTGGCATCAAACGGGGGCAGGGGTGGTCGGGACATGATGTGCTCCATGGCTGGGGGCTGACGGGCAGACAAGGCCGGGCAAGGTTGGCCGCATGGTGGTGCTACTGGCAGGCGTGGCAGCGCAGCCGGCTACGCTGCCGGAGCCTTATGCTGCCCGATATTGCTGTGGCGTGCATGGTATTGCTGCCGGATGCGGCCAACATGGCGTGCCGCCTGGCGCAAGCGGCACAGCGCGCAGTGCTCGACGCGTATCAATCTTCATGTTTGCGTATGCCTGGCGTGTGCTTGCAGTAATGAACTCACGCCAGCCCACGTCGCGATATTGCATTGCTCGCGAAGTTCATCCTTGCATATCAACTATATGCAGCGTCGAGTTTTTTCTCGCCTTGCCCTGTTTGGAAGCCGTTTTTTACGAAGTTCCTCTGATTCAGCTTGTCGAAATTGACGAGCCACAATGATTGAATGCTTATTCATGATGTTTTCAATATTAAGATAACAGTGAATATTTATAAGGGTCGTGTGCATGTAATTAACGCATGCTACAAATTGCAATGTTTGGTATTTTCTGGTGGCGTGAAGTGGTGTGAAAAACGTTGCGCCTAATTAAGCTAAGCACGGTCTGCAGGTTGGAAAGCCAAGATGGCTTCCTGTCGATAGCCTTGCAGGATAAATATTTGAAATACTGCAGAGAACCCAAGGTGGTTTTGTATTCCCCTTTTTAACACTGATCTGAATATTTTTCGGAAATTCATATTTATATTTAATGTGCTGGTGCGCTAGTGGCTGTTTTTTAATGAATTGCTGTGCGGCCGGCGTGGCGTGGGGAGTCTGCTTGTTGAATTCTTGTGGTGATCCATGACTTTTGTTTTTTCACGATAGTACTATCAGTTTGATGGTCTATCCTGCATGAATGGAGTGTATGTCACTCTTCCCATTAATGCAGGAGGGTTTGAATAATGAATAATTTCATCCTGATGGCATTGCATTTTGCCAGGGCAATACTGGTGGTGAGCTTGTTTGGCTCCGCCGGCTTGGCCGCAGCACAAAATGCGATGATCCTGCCGAAGGCGGGAGTGGCGTATTACCACATTCCTGTATGCCCAGGCCCTGCGAATGCCGGCACGGTTCGCTGTCACGCTCATGTTTTAACCGACATCAAGGGGGTGCCGCAGGCTACCAAGGCTGGCGGTAGCGGTACGCCTGTACTGCCATCCAGCGGTTTTGGCAGCCCGCAATTCCAGGGCGCCTACGGTTTGAGTGGCTTGAGCGGTAGCCCCGGTAGCGGTATGACGGTGGCGATTGTGGATGCTTACGATAACCCCAGGGCCGAGCAGGATCTGGCGTATTACAGTACTGCGTGGGGGTTGCCGAGTTGTACTACGGCGAACGGCTGCTTCCGGAAAGTAAACCAGAACGGCGGAACCAACTATCCGCGCGCCAATGCCGGCTGGGCGCTGGAAATCGCCCTTGACGTGCAGACCGTGCATGCAGTGTGCCCGAATTGCAGGATTCTGCTGGTCGAGGCAAGTAGCAGCAGTATCAGCAACCTGCTTGCCGCCGAGAATTATGCGGCTGCCCATGCGAATGTCGTTTCCAACTCCTGGGGCTCAAGCGAATTTTCAGGTGAAGCCAGCTACGATACGTATTTCGGCCGGGTTCTGACCACCGTATCGTCAGGCGATTCAGGCTATGGCGCGCAATGGCCTGCCGCTTCGCGTAATGTCATTGCCGTGGGGGGGACTACCCTGATGTTGAGCGTGACGGGCAGTAGTTACACGCGTTATAGCGAAGCTGTTTGGTCCGGCTCGGGCTCCGGCTGCAGTAAATATTTGCCGCAAAGCGTTTGGCAATCAAATTACTTCCTCATCCATGGCAATCCATCCCCTAGCTGCAATAATCGGGTAATTGCCGATGTGGCCGCCGATGCAGACCCCGGCACCGGGGCGGCTGTATATGATTCTTACGGCTATAACGGCCAGTCGGGTTGGTTTGTTGTCGGTGGTACCTCGCTCGCCTCGCCGATTATTGCCGCAATCTACGCTATGGCTGGCAACGGGCTGGATACTGCATCGATTTACAGGAACGTGAATTACGGCTCAACGATTTATGATGTGAAATCCGGATCAAATTCCAACTCGGGCTGCAGCGATAATCTGTGTTCTGGCCTGCCTGGTTTTGATGGCCCTAGCGGGCTGGGCACCCCGATCGGTGTGGGGGCATTCACGCCGTAGCTACGGTAGCAAGGCTGCTTGCTTTATTTCTGTTTGCCCAGGCCGGCGTCTGGCGTTAACGGGCAGGGCGAGCCTGCCGGACGGCAAATGGCAGCGGCGGAGCGCGCTGGCCGCGAATGATTGCGTGGGCACGTGTCGGCCAGGCGGCGTGCAAGGCGAAAATGTTTCATGAACTGGAAAAGGCACCTGGGAGGTGCCTTTTCATATGTGCAAGGGGCCGGGTAGTTTTGTCTTGTACTTGGGTCCGAGAGGGACAACACGTAATCACTGCCTTGGGCGTACTGGCAAATACGACCCGGCGGTTGCGGCAATGGCCTGCCTTGCACCTTAAACCTGGCGCATTCCCAGCGTGTGCTTGCAGCGCGGGTAGTGCTGGCAGCCCCAGAAACTGGCCCGGCCGGCCTTGCCGCTTACCGCGCGCATGCGGCCGCCACAGCCGGGGCAGGTGGGAATGTGGTAATCGCCAGCCGTGGCAAAACGCAGCAGCTCGTCCCGTGCCGGCTGCGGCAGACGCAGGAACATCATCAGCAGCATCTCGCCATCCATCAGCGTGATGTTGTTGCTGCTGGCGACTGCTTTGGCATCATCGCTGTACTGGCCGCAGGTCATGAAAAACGCCTTGGCGATCTTCTCGTGCGTCATCACCCCCAGCAGCTCGCGCACCGGCTTCACCCCGACAAACCGTTCACCCCAGGCCTTGCACTGCACGATGGAAGTGGCACGGCCGGAATCATCCTGGAACAGGCGGATATCGATGCCGCCATCCGGCCCCAGCGGCGTGGTCTCCGCGCGTATGCCCTTCAGCTCATAAAACTTCTGGCACACATCCTCGAAGCGCTTCCACTCCAGCGCGCGTATCAACTCCAGCGACCAGTTGGCCGCAAGCCCGTCCACCGGTGCCGGCTCGCTCTGCGTGGCAGGGGAGGTCATCAAGTCGCTGACGCGGGTGTCGTAATGCGACGGCTCAGCCTGCACCGGCTTGAGCGGCGCCAGCTTGCCCGCGCTGCCTCCATCTTGCTGCCGGCTGCGCAGCCAGGACAGTAACGCCAGCAATAACAGGGAACCGGCCACCAGCCAGGCCAGCTGCGACAGCATGATCACCACGATGGCAAACACCGGGTTGCCACCAAGCACCGCCGGCAATACCGCCTTCATCACGATGAAAGCCACCCCCGCCAGTACCGCGCTGACCTGCCACGGCGCGGCAATCAACTCTGCGGCCAACCCTTGCTTGCGTGATCTGCGTGCCATGTGAGTGTCTCGGAATAGTCTGATGGCATTCTAGGCGGCATATTTATGTCATGCAATTTGTGGGTGACTGGGCAAGTCCATCCAGCGCAAGACGCATAAGGAGTACGACAAATGGAAACCATGAACATTGCGGATCTGGCCACGCACTTTAGCGCCCTGAGCCGTGTAGTGCCGCTGCGCCCATTCGAAGTGAAGAAGACTACGAGCGGGCTATGGCAGTGATGAATACGCTGCTGGACGCTGGTGCGGCTGACGAACAGCACACGCTTGCCGATCTGGTGGCCACCCTGGGTGAACTGGTTGCCGACTACGATGCTGTTCACTACCAACTACCGGACGTGACCGGGGCGGATGCGCTACGTTTCCTGATGCAGCAGCACCAGCTGACGCAATCTGACCTACCGGAAATCGGCACCCAGGGCGTGGTGTCGGAAATACTGCGCGGCAAGCGGGAACTGAACGTGCGGCATATCCGTGCGCTGGTGGGGCGCTTCCACGTGCCAGCGTCGGTGTTTATCTAGAGTATGCAGCCTGCAGTGAAGCAAGTGAGTTGCAACAAGTAAAAAGCCACCTGACGGTGGCTTTTTTACTGTACTGCTTGGCGTGCCAAAGAGGATGCAGCTGGGCAATGGCTCAATAGTTTTTCTGTCAATCTCAAGTCAGACAAGACGACTTCTGCTTTCGACCCTAAGCGGAAGTTGGATACTTCAGAAAGCTGACATTCAACGTCTGAATTCACTGATCTGCGCGCCTTTTCGCGCAAATCAGGTGGAACAATGGGTTAGACCACACGGCCGCCTAAAGGCCAATAACCCTATTCCAGTCCGCTACATACATATATATCCGCTGGAATTCACTAGGTAAGAGCATTCGGTTATGGGCGATGAAATTACGAGCCTTCTCCAGTTCATCCATCCGCTGTTTGAGCCAATGCTGAGATGGCATCAAGGCTTCGAAATGTTTCCAGCTTTCCAGGATGATTGACGCCAATTGGCCGAAGTCAACGAAGCCAAGGATGTCTGACTTCTCCCCTTCGAGCCATGAATCATCAAATGCGGTCTTCTGTCGGGATTCAGCATGCTGCTTGATCTTTGCAGGAAGTTTGTTGGCCCACTCCGGCCCCTCCTTTTCCTCAAGCGTTTCGCGTATTAGAGAGCGAACTTCGTTTTCAAAGCAGTGAAGGACCGCATACAGGCGAGCCATCTCAAGAGCACCGTTTCGACGCGATACCCCAAAAGGGGCTAGTGCCTCGGACAAGAGCCGTTCTTCGGCTTGACTATGATCGGCACCAACTTGGATACCAGCAGCCTGAAATTGCCCAGCCTCTGATTCAAACATGAGGCCCCGAAACATATAGTCGCGCAGGTCTTTTCTGATGTCAGTCAAGGAGGTGCTCCTTCAAGGATTTGAAGATTGCGTTGAATACCTCGATGTCTTTTGTTGCGGGTAGGTGTATCTGGATGTTGTAGTGCAGAGATGGACGACTGTGCGCCTTTGTCAATGCCTCGGCAGCTTCTTTTGGGGGCGGTGCCTCTTGGGGGGCAACCTTGATCTCTGGTTGGGCCGGTGGCTTCGAATTCAAGTCAGCGAGATCCAACAAAGCAAAGAACGTTGCTGCCATCAGTTTTGCAGTGTTGGGACTTGCGTTGTGGGCACTCTTGAATTTGCCTTCGATTAGGTCGCGGTCAGCGGTAGTGGGCTTTGCTTTGATCGTAAAAAGATCACCATAGGCCTCTTTGATCGCTTCGGCCATCACCTGCCGTGGGTGAGCACCGCGATAGTCGTGATAGCGGCTCGTAGGTGTACCTTCCGCCGACAGGAAGCCCAGCGCCTTCAAGATTGGGATTACGGCGCGGAAATTGGATGATGTATATCCCCAATCCTTCAGATGCTGATTTGTGAACTTGTCGGGAGCGGCTGCTTCCGAAATGCGCTGAAATATTTCAGGCAACTGACCATAAACCTGCACGTAGGCATTTGTGAGTGCCATTCAAATCTCCCCCTGCGCCGTTGTATGGCATTGAAATTACCCGATGGAGTCCGATTATCAAGGATGAATCATGCGGACAGCATCCATGCCCGTCCGCTTTGGACGTGCTTTTGTGTCTGGCTGCTAATAGCCGATTTCAGTCGTTAAGACTCCCGACTTGGTAACACGGGGGGCTACGGCTATATCCCGAAAAATGCCCTTGTCCTTGTTGATGGTGTCCGCTATGTTAGTTAATGTCAACGGCAACTACTTCCTTGGTCTACAGGCGGCGCACAAATCCTAGATCGTGAGGGCAGGCATAGAGGCCTATATCAGTCCCTCGGGCTACGTACACTCTTGCGTCACACTTCTCATATATCGAAAGCCGACATGACAACTTCCCCTTTGCTAACAAGGGTTTGGAGTTGTTCAGTCTTCGGCTGATGCTATGGCTCCATTCCCGAACCTGAACGGAGCCATCATGTCTCTGACTACTCATGTCGAGTCGGATCTGACGGCGTGTGAGACACGCTTTCTGCTGGCCGGCCACGACATGGTGCAGTGCACCTGCTACCTGCATCGCGCTGCACACTCGATTTCCCCTTCCTGAGCATTGAAAAAGAACGCTTGCGCCAAGCCAGCCAGCGGGATACCTGCGTGCTGATTCTTGGCGGCATGGCGTGGTCGCTCAAGCCGTATGGCAGTGCCTCGGGCTATTGGTAGGAGATCAAGAGCGCGAATGTCAGCGTGAAATTTGGAAAGTAATGAAAGGCTTGGACTTGCAGAGCCCGGGCTTGCTGAGCATGGCTATTGTGAGCTTGATTGGGATGTGGGAGAGGAAGAGGCTGCGGTGCTGTGGCCAATGTTGGCCGCACAAGGAAATGTCGAGCAGAAACGCAAAAAAGCCACCCGAAGGTGGCTTTTTTGTTTCTACTGGCGTCCCCACGGGGATTCGAACCCCGGTTATCGCCGTGAAAGGGCGGTGTCCTAGGCCTCTAGACGATGGGGACAAAAAATCCGGCCAGCGGCCGGATTTTCTGAGGTGTTGGTGGTGGAGGTAAACGGGATCGAACCGATGACCTCTTGCATGCCATGCAAGCGCTCTCCCAGCTGAGCTATACCCCCACAGACGCTGCGTCGTTCAACGCGGAGCACATATTAGTTCACGGCTTTCGTGGCGTCAAGCATAAATTTTGCAAGCAGTGAAAACAGGCCGCTGCCGCGCTTCGCTTATAATGCGCGCTTTGCCTGTAGATGGATGCGCGCCGATGGCGGTGGATCATTACGAGAACTTTCCGGTAGGGTCGCTGGCGCTGCCGCGGCGCATGCGCAAGGCGGTGCATGTGATCTACCGTTTTGCGCGCCATGCCGACGATATTGCCGACGAGGGCGATGCCCCTGCGGTGGAAAGGTTGGCCGCATTGCAGGCGCTGCGCGAGGAGCTGGACCGCATCGCCGCCGGCGAGCCGGCGCAACAGCCGCTGATGCAGGCGCTGGCCGGTGTCATTGCCGAACGGCAACTGCCGCTGCAGCCGTTCTATGACTTGCTATCGGCGTTCAGCCAGGACGTGGAAAAGACCCGCTACCAGGATTTTGCCGAGCTGGTGGACTACTGCCGCCGTTCCGCCAACCCGGTGGGGCGGCTGATGCTGGCGCTGTACGGCGAGCACGACAGCCGCAGCATGGCGATGTCGGATGGCATCTGCACCGCGCTGCAGCTGATCAATTTCTGGCAGGACGTGGCCATAGACTGGCAGAAGGGCCGGGTGTACATCCCGCAGGAAGATCTGGCGAAATTCCGCATCAGCGAGCAGCAGATTGCGCGCGGCAATGCCGGCGGCGTGTGGCCGATGCTGATGGATAAAGAGGTGAAGCGCGCGCTGGCCATGCTGCAGGCCGGCTCGCCGCTGGCGCTCAAGCTCAAGGGGCGTTTTGGCCTGGAGCTGCGCATGATCGTGCTGGGCGGCGAGCGCATTCTGAAAAAGATTCACGATGCCCGTGGCGATGTGTTCAACCATCGCCCGGTACTGGGCTGGAGAGACTGGCCCGTGATTATCGGCAAGGCGCTGTGGGCGCCGTTTGCCAGACGGGCAACCCGAAAAACGCCGGGTTTCTAAGCGAGACAAGGCGCGAATGAAAAATCCCGACGCCGCATATGTCTGATATGTAAGGAGGGATTTTTCGTGAGCAACGCAGTATCGCGACGAAAGCGGGTGTTTTTCGAGGTGCCCAGACGAGGGAGATGGGTGTGACCCCACAACAATATTGTGAAGACAAGGCGGCGAAAAGCGGTTCCAGCTTTTACGCCAGCTTCCGCTACCTGCCCAAGGAGCAGCGCGATGCCATGGTGGCGCTGTACGCCTTCTGCCGCGAGGTGGACGACGTGGTGGACGAGATCCACGACGACAACGTGGCGCGCACCACGCTGGCCTGGTGGCGCACCGAGCTGGCAGCCATGTACCAGGGCACGCCCAATCACCCGGTGATGCGCGCGCTGCAGCCGCAGGTGGCGCGTTTCGACCTGCCGCAGGAGTGGTTTGCCGAGATCATCGACGGCATGCAGATGGACCTGGACGTGCCGCGCTACAACCGTTTCAGCGACCTGCAACTGTACTGCCACCGTGTAGCCGGGGTGGTGGGGCAGCTGTCGGCGCAGATCTTCGGCTACCAGGATCGCGCCACGCTGAAATACGCGCACGAGCTGGGGCTGGCGTTCCAGCTCACCAATATCATCCGCGACGTGGGCGAGGATGCGCGTCGTGGCCGGCTGTATCTGCCGGTGGAGGACCTGCAGCGCTTCGGCGTGCCGGCGGCGGATGTGCTGGCCTACAAGGAAAGCCCACAGTTCACCGAGCTGATGCAGTTCCAGATTGCTCGGGCACACGAGCATTACCGTCGTGCCTGGGCGCTGCTGCCACAGGGCGACCGCAAGGCGCAGCGCATCGGTCTGGTGATGGCTGCCATTTACCGCGCCACGCTGGACGAAATCGCGCTGGACGGCCCGGGCAAGGTGCTGAACCAGCGGTTGTCGCTGTCGCCGGGGCGCAAGATCTGGCTGGCGTGGAAGACCTGGAACTTCGGCTACAAGCCGTGACACCGCGCGTTGCCATCATCGGCGCCGGCTGGGCCGGCCTGGCAGCCGCCATCGAGCTGGCCGATGCGGCCAACCTTACCGTGTTCGAAGCCGGCCGCGTGCCCGGCGGCCGCGCCCGCGCGGTGGAGCTGGACGGCATGCGGCTGGACAACGGCCAGCACATCCTGATCGGCGCCTACCGCGACAGCCTGCGGCTGATGCAGCGGGTAGGGGTGGATACCGCTGCAACGTTGGCCGCACAGCCGCTGAGCTGGCAGCAGGTGGACGGCATCAGCATGCGCTGCCCCTCGTGGCCGGCGCCGTGGCAGCTGCTGGCCGGCCTGCTCGGCGCGCGCGGCCTGCGCTGGCGAGACAAGCTGGCGCTGCTGCGCCTGTTGACCTGGCTCAGGGTGCAAGGCTGGCGAATCGGGCAGGATGTCGCCGCACTGGCCTGGCTGCGTGAGCACGGGCAGGGCGAGCGGCTGCTGGATTGCTTCTGGACGCCGCTGATCCTGGCCACGCTCAACACGCCGCCGGCGCAGGCTTCCATGCAGCTGCTGGCCAATGTGCTGCGCGACAGCCTTGGCTCGCCGCGCGGTGCGGACAGCCGGCTGCTGCTGCCGCGCGTCAATCTGGGCGCGCTGTTTGCCGAGCCGGCGCTGCAATGGTTGGCCGCACGCGGCGCCGATATTCGCCTGGGGCAGCGCATCGCCGCGGTGGACTGGCGCAGCCGCAGCGTGGCCGGCGAGCGTTTCGACGCCATCATCGTGGCCACCGCGCCCTACCATGCTTTACGACTGGTGGATGCGCCCGCCTTGCAAAACTTGCTCAAGGCATGGCAATACCAGCCGATAAGCACCGTATACCTGCAGTTTGCCGACCGGGTGGTGTTGCCGGCGGCAATGACCGGGCAGGTGCACGGGTTGGGGCAGTGGTGGTTCGACCGCGAGGCCTTGAGTGGCGAAGCCGGGCTGGTGTCGGTGGTGATCAGTGCGCAGGGGGCGCACGAATCGCTATCGCACGATGAGCTGGTGCGGCGCTGCGAGGCGGAATTGCGCCGCGCCGTACCGCAACTGCCGCCGCTGCGGCAAGGCCGGGTAATTACCGAACGGCGTGCCACCTTTGCGGCCAACGTAGCCTTGCCACGCCCCGATGTGCGACTTCCCGTAAAATCGGGCTACCTGGCGGGTGACTGGCTATGTGCCGACTACCCGGCTACTCTCGAAGGAGCAGTACGCAGCGGCATTGCCGCCGCCGGAGCCCTCATGCAGGACTGGACAACAAAACAATGATGCAGACTTTTGACGATAACTATCTGGCCGGCCGCGTAATTCTGGTGACCGGCGCTACCCAAGGGGTAGGCCGCGAAACCGCGCTGGCCGCCGCACGCCATGGCGCTACCGTGGTACTGCTGGCGCGCAGCGTGCGCGGGCTGGAAAAGATTTACGACGAAATCGTGGCGCAGGGCTCGCCGGAGCCGGTGGCGATTCCGCTGGACCTGCTGGAAGCCACCGACGACGCCTTCAACACCCTGGCGTACCAGATCAAGCACGCGGTTGGGCGGCTGGATGGCATCGTGCACTGCGCGCAGCATTTCTTTGCACTGTCGCCGCTTACCGACCAGCGTATCGACGAGTGGATGAACCAGTACCGCATCAATACCGTGGCGCCGTTCGCACTCACCCGAGCCTGCCTGCCGCTGCTGAAGGCGGCGGAAGACGCCAGCGTGGTGTTCATCGGCGAAACCCACGGCCAGCAGCCGGGGCCGTTCTGGGGCGCGTTCGGCGCTTCCAAGGCCGGGCTGAACTACCTGATGCAGGTGGCGGCGTCGGAATGGGACATGTTCCCCAATCTGCGGGTGAATCTGCTGGTGCCGGGGCCGGTCAATTCGCCGTTCCGCGTGCGTACCCACCCGGGCGAGGACAAGAGCGAGCGCGGCAACCTGGTCGACCTGATGCCGCACATGCTGTACTGGATGGGCGGCGCCAGCCGCGGCCGCAGCGGCGAAATCATCGCGCTGGATCTGCGCACCAACAAGGCATAAGGACGAACGATGCGGGCTTATCTGCTGTTGCCAGCCATGATGTTGCTGACCGGGTGCAACTGGGTCATGAACATCAGCGGCCTGGCGGCCGAATCCAACAAGGCGATCGGGGCCTCGTGCCGCCAGACCGGCCGCTCGCTGGAGGAGTGCTACAGCCGCAACCCGGAGGCCGACAAGGCGCAGATTTTCGCCGGCTGGCGCGAAATGCAGGACTACATGGCCAAGAACAAGCTTGAGACCATGCACCCGATGTCGGAAGCGCCCCCGCCTGCCAGCGGGGATGCCTCCGGCCCGGCTGATGCCCGCGCCGATTCGCCGGCTCAAAAAAAAAGTAGTGCCCTGAGCGGCAAGGCGGCAGCAGCGGGGGCGGTAGCCGCGCCGCCTGCTGCCACCAAGCCGGTGGAGGTGCGCAAGCCGCTGACCAACGAGGAAGCGGAAGCGATGGCCAAGCACGACCCGCTGCTGGATTCCATCCTCTCCACCGTGCGCGGCGAAGACAAGCCCAAGGCGCTGGAGAAGAAGAAAGACCCGCAGGCCGGTAACGATAACCGCCTGCTCAACATCCTCAACGAAATCAACAGCAGCCAGCCCGAGAAGGGCGCACCCGACAAGCCGGCCAGCTCGCACTGAGCTGCCGCGCATCCTGCTGCCGATTGGGCTTGCCTGCCAGCCGCCTTGCCGGCAGACTCGGCATCCGCAGTGCGGATACTCATTCATGGCCAAGAACAAAACCATCTACCAGTGCAGCGAATGCGGCGGCAGCTCGCCCAAGTGGCAAGGGCAATGCCCGCATTGCAACGCCTGGAATACCCTTAGCGAAACCGTAGCCGCACCGGCTGCGGCCAACCCGCGCTTCCAGAGCTGGACGGCGCAGAGCCAGCCGGTACAGGTGCTGTCCGAAGTGCAGGCCACCGAGGTGCCGCGCGAATCCAGCGGCATCGATGAACTGGACCGCGTGCTGGGCGGCGGCATCGTGCGCGGCGCGGTGGTGCTGCTGGGCGGCGACCCCGGCATCGGCAAATCCACGCTGTTGCTGCAGGCGCTGGCCACCATCGGCAGCAACCGCAAGGTGCTGTACGTGTCCGGCGAGGAATCGCCGCAGCAGATCGCCATGCGCGCCTCGCGGCTGGCAGTGGATGCGGCCCGCGTGCGCCTGCTGTCGGAGATTCGCCTGGAGGCCATCATCGCCACCCTGCAGCAGGAAAAGCCGGAGGTGGCGGTGATCGACTCCATCCAGACGCTGTACTCCGACCAGGTAACCTCGGCCCCCGGCTCGGTGTCGCAGGTGCGCGAATGCGCGGCGCAGCTCACCCGCATCGCCAAACAAAGCGGCATCACCATCATCCTGGTGGGCCATGTCACCAAGGAAGGCTCCATCGCCGGCCCGCGCGTGCTGGAGCACATCGTGGACACCGTGCTGTATTTCGAAGGCGACAGCCATTCCAGCCACCGCATGATCCGCGCCATCAAGAACCGCTTCGGTGCGGCCAACGAGCTGGGCGTGTTCGCCATGACCGAACGCGGCCTGCGCGGTGTGTCCAACCCCTCGGCAATCTTCCTTTCCAGCTACCGCGACGACGTGGCCGGCTCTTGCGTGCTGGTAACCCAGGAAGGCAGCCGCCCGCTGCTGGTGGAAATCCAGGCGCTGGTAGACGACGCGCACGGCTTCCAGCCCAAGCGCCTTACCGTGGGCCTGGAGCAGAACCGTCTGGCCATGCTGATGGCGGTGCTGCATCGCCACGCCAGCGTGGCCTGCTTCGACCAGGACGTGTTCCTCAACGCGGTGGGCGGGGTGAAGATCATGGAACCGGCCGCCGACCTGGCGGTGATCCTGTCCATGGTGTCCTCGCAGCGCAACAAGCCGCTACCGGAAAAGCTGGTGGTGTTCGGCGAGGTGGGGCTTTCCGGCGAGGTACGGCCGGTGTCCCGCGGCCAGGAACGGCTGAAGGAAGCTGCCAAGCTGGGTTTTACCCGCGCCATCGTGCCGGCGGCCAACGCGCCGCGCCAGCCGCTGGACGGGCTGGAAATCATCGGCGTGGACCGCCTGTCCGACGCTGTCGACTACTGCATCCGCCGCTGACGCCATGACACCTACCGACGCCGATATCGAAGCCGAACGCCCCTACCTGCTGCGCTACGCCCGCGCCCAGCTGCACGATGTTGCCGCGGCGGAAGACGCGGTGCAGGACACGCTGCTGGCGGCATTGCAGGGCAGGGAGCGTTTCAGTGGCAGCTCCAGCCTGCGCACCTGGCTTACCTCCATCCTGCGTTTCAAGCTGGTGGACACCGTGCGCCGCCAGTCGCGCGAAACCACGGTGGACCTGGGCGAAGACCTGGACCTGGCCGACCTGGATGGCGTGTTCGACGCCAGCGGCCACTGGGCGCATGCGGTGCGCGGCTGGGGCGCGCCGGAGGAAAGCCTGCTGGCGCGGCAGTTCTGGCAGGTGTACCAGCAGTGCGCGCAGGTGATGCCAAAACGCACCGCCATGGTGTTCGCCATGCGCGAGGTGATGGACATGGACATCGCCGACATCTGTAAGAATCTGGGCATTACTGCGGCTAACTGCTCAGTGATGCTGTACCGCGCACGCCTGAGCCTGCGCGAGTGCCTGGAAACACGCTGGTTCCAGCGGGAGGGAACATGATGCTCAATTGCCGTCAGGCCAGCCGCCTGATTTCCGAAGCCATGGACCGGCCATTGAGCCGCGCCGAACAGGCGCGCCTGGCGATGCACCTGATGCTGTGCAGCAACTGCCGCAACTTCCGCCAGCAGATGCGCCAGCTGCGCGAGGGCATTCGCAAGGGGCGTGAGCTGTAAAGGTTGGCTGCATGTGGTGTTAACTGCCGTAGCCCGGGCAAGCGCAGCGCATCCGGGGAAGCGCAGGAAATGGCAAGTCACAAAGCAAGGGCGGGTCCACGGACCCGCCCTTGTCACGTTCTTCCTGCGCGGGCATGGCCTGCGGCCAACCTTTCCTACCGCTGACGGCCGCAGGCCTTGGGACAGCTGGCGCACTGTTCGGCCATGCCGGCGCATTCCAGCGATTGCTTCAGCGAGCACACCGAACGGCGGCAGGCGATGAACTTCACGTTTTCCTCGTTGGCCAGCTGGCGGAAGTGCTTCATCACGTTGTGGCCAAGGAAGTCGGTGAACAGGATCAGCAGCTCGGTGCCAGCCGGCAGGCGGTCCAGCTTGCGCTGATGCGAGCTGTTGCGGCCGCTCAGGTGTTTATGGATGTTGATGCCGAAAGAAGTGAGTACCCCCGGAATATTGCCCAGGGTGTCGGCGCCGACCAGCATGGCATTCATGGTGTTGTCCTGAGGTTCTGGATGTGCCCATCTTAGCCAGCTGGAAAAATTTAATCAATAACAATTCTCATTTAGATTTGATCTGGGTCATGGCATTGCCCGGTGGATGCGCAGCCATAAGTCCCGGCACCTGTTTGCGATCCAGCGCGCTGGGGCGCGATAAGGCGATAACGGCGGAGGATGCAGGTCAACGCGCATCCCCGAGCCGAATCCAGCGCCGTATCGCCGCAGCACGTAAACAGGTTCTCAGGCGCTCAGGTCCACCTGCGAGATCATCCCGACGCTGCCATTCTCGTTCAGGTAGACGCCGGCCTTGCGCAGCTGGCCCTGGGTGGCGCCCTGGCTGTCGGCAAAGCGGAAGCCGGCATCGGTGCTGGGCAGCAGCAGCGCGCCAATGCCCAGCTCGGACAGCGGGGTGAGCTTGCTCTGGCCGTCCGCGGTCTGCTGCCATAGCTTGAGGTTGGCAAATGCGGGGTCGCCTTCGTCGATGGCGCCGTTGTGGTCGCTGTCCAGCTTCGCCAGCTCGGCAAAGCCGTTGCCGCTTTGCGGGCCGAACAGTTCGCTGTTGTCGTCCACCTTGCCGTTGCCGTTGTTGTCCTGCACCAGCCAGCCGCCGTTGCCGGGCATCGGCATGGCGTCCGGCTTACCGTCGCCGTTCACGTCGAAACTGACGCTGGCGCCGGACAGCGCACCGGCGTCGTTGCCCAGTGTCAGCATCAGCGGGTCGTGCGTGGCGGCGCCAAAGTTCAGCGTCTGGCTGCTGTGAATATCCAGGCTGCGCTGCAGGCTGACATCCAGCTGGAAGCTGAACTGGCGCCCGTCGCCGGTGGTGATGCTGCCGCTGGCGGAAAACTGCAGCGACTCCTGTTCCTGGTAGTGGAAGTCCTGCTGCACACGCATCGCCGTTTGCGGAGCGTTGCTGCCTGGCGCTGCGGTGGTTGGAGGAGGGGGCGTGGCGCTGCTGTTGCTGGCGGCATCGTTGGCCGCAGGCTGGCCGCCGGTAAGCTGGCGCAGGTCCTGCAGCGAAATATGGATGCCGAAGGCCTTTTCCAGGATGCCGCGCAGCAGCGCCAGTTCGGGTGTCAGGCCATCGTTGTTGTCGGCTGCGTCACCCAGGCTGGCGGCCTTGCCGGCGTCGCTGAGGGTGACGGTGTCGGTGCTGGCAGCGGCTGGGCTGGCGGTGCTGGCCGCGCCCTCCTGCCAGATGGCAATGCTCTGCTGCACGCTGCTGGATTGCTGGTACTGATACTGGGTGCCCAGCGCCAGCGACATGGTGTCTACTTTCATAAGGCTGCCTCCTGCGTCCTGCGCAGCTTATATCGGCAGTAAACAGCGCTTGCTTAGCGCTGTTTCATGAATTTCTGACAGATATACCGGCGGAAAGGCCGCGATGGCGCCATTGCCGGCTTGTCATAAATTCTTGCCGGCGCGCCAGATCGACCAGATCAGCCACATGCTGTTGAAGAAGGCGGCCATGAAGCCCAGAAAGCCGAACAGCGGCAGGCCGAACAGGGTGGGGCCGCCTTTTACCGTCATCACGATGGAGGAGCCGATGATCAGGCAGCCGGTGACAATGCCCATGGTGAGGCGGTTCACGCTCTTGTCCAGCTGGTAGCCGAACTGCTCCAGGCGCTTGAGGTCGAGGTTGATGCGGAACTTGCCGTGGCGGATGTCCTTGCCGATGCGGATGATGTCGCGCGGCAGGTCGGCGATCATGCTGAAGCCTTCGCGCAGTGTCTGCTTGCTGCGCATCAGGAAGTTGCGCGGGTCGTAGCGCGCCAGAATCAGCTGGCGCACGAACGGCGCCAGGTGCTCCACCAGCTGGAAGTCCGGGTCCAGCTGGCGGCCCAGGCCTTCCAGTGTCAGCAGCGCCTTGAACAGCATGGCCATGTCCGGCGGCAGCACAATGCCGTGGTCGCGGATCAGCCCCATGATGTCGTTGATCAGCTGCGACATATTGAGGTTCTTCAGCGGTACGTGGTCGTACTGGAACAGCATCTCGCCGATGTCCTCGGCAAACTGTTCCTCGTCCACCGGCGTGCTGCCGGTCCACTCCAGCAGCACGTTCATCATGCCGCGCTCGTCACGCTCCGACAGCGCCGCCAGCAGGTCCACGATCTCGTCGCGCCGCTTGTGCGACAGGCGGCCAACCATGCCGAAGTCGATGAAGGCGATGATGTCTTCCGGCAGGAAGATCACATTGCCCGGGTGCGGGTCGGCGTGGAAGAAGCCGTTGAGCAGGATCATCTTCAGCACGGCATCGGCGCCGCGCTTGGCCAGCAGCGGCGGGTTGAGCCCGGTGCCGGGCAGTGCTTCCACCGGCGTGGCCGGCAGGCCGTCCACGAAGTCCTGCACGTTCACCGCCGGCTTGGTGTATTCCCAGTGCACGCGCGGCACCCGCACGTGCGGGTCGCCGGCAAAATCGGCGGCAAAGCGCTCCATATTGCGTGCCTCCACCGCCAGGTCCAGCTCGCGGCGCAGCGAGCGCGCGAACTGCACCACGATCTCGGACGGCTGGAAGCGGCGTGCGTCGGGGAACTCCAGCTCCACCAGGTGCGCCAGGTGCTCCAGGATGCGCAGGTCGGCTTCCACCTTTTCCACGATGCCGGGGCGGCGCAGCTTCACCGCCACCACGGTGCCGTCCTTCAGCACCGCGCGATGTACCTGGGCGATGGATGCCGAGCCGATCGGGGTGTGGTCGAATTCGGCAAAGATTTCTTCCGGCGCCGCGCCCAGCGCCTGTTTCAGCGTGGCGGCCAGTTGCGCATCCGGAATCTGCGGCACGGTGTTCTGCAGCTTTTCGAATTCGGCGATCCACTCCGGCGCGAACATGTCGACGCGGGTGGACAGGATCTGCCCCAGCTTGATGAAGGTGGGGCCCAGCTCCTCGAACGCCTGGCGCAGGCGGATGGGCGTGGGAATGGCGTTGGCCGGGTCGGGGAAGGGGATGTTCAGCCACTGGCCGGCTTTCTCCACCGCGCGCGGTAGGCTCAGGCGCTGGGCGAATTCGCCCAGGCCATGACGAAACAGGATGCCGCTGATCTCTTTCAGGCGGGGCAGATCGCGCATGGCGATCAGGGTTTCTCTGAGCATGGCTGGCCGTTCAGGGCGGGTGCGACTGGCGCGGGGTGGCAGAAAATGGCAAACAAGTATCGAAGATTCGCCGTGGCTTCACAATAGCATTGGCCGGTGGCTGCGGCGGGCCCGGGCCGCCGGCAATGGCGCCGCGCTGCGATTGCGGCTTGGTTGCCGCGGCAGGTGGTGGTATTGTGCAGGTCATTTTGTTCAAACCGGCAACACCCTCTCGGGGGCCGCGGCGAACCGGCACGCACCGGTTGAACCGACGGCCCGTGGGCTTGTCTCTTTACGCTATGAAATTTTTGCAATACTTGCTCGCCTGCGTGCTGGCTGGCTGTGTGACGCTGGCGCAGGCCGCGCCTGACAAGACCACGGATACCAAGCCGGCAGACGATGCTGCCGCGGACCCGATTGCCCACTTTTCCAGCCCAGGCGAAGAGGCCGTGGGCGATTTGCTGCTGCAGGCCATGAGCCTGCTCGGCGTAGCCTACCGCTTTGGCGGCAGCAGCCCGGAAAGCGGCCTGGATTGCTCCGGCTTCATCCAGTACGTATTCAAGAAATCGCTGCACGTCACCTTGCCGCGCACCGCGGCGGAGATGGCGCGGGTTGGCCGCGAGGTGCCGCAGGCCGAACTCAAGCCCGGCGATCTGGTCTTCTTCAATACCCGCGGTTTCCGCTACTCCCACGTCGGCATCTACCTGGGCAACAACAAGTTCATCCATTCGCCGCGTACCGGCAAGAATATCGAGGTGGCCAACATTACCCAGAGCTACTGGGTGAGCCACTACAATGGCGCCCGCCGCGTGGCGCGCGGTGTGGGCGTGGCGCCGGAAGCGAATAGCAGCGCCGCCACCGACAGCGCCGATAACACGCCGGTGGCCGGCAAGAAGGGCAAGAAGCACGCCGGCAAGGACAAGGCTGCGGGCAAGAAAGCCCACGGCAAGGCCGCCAAGGCCGCCGGTGGCAAGAAGAAAAAGCTCAAGAAGAAGGTCTGATCGCTCCTGCGGCCAACCTTTGGCGGTTGGCCGGCAAGAGGGCGCCGCGAAACCCCCGGGTTTTTCGCGGTGCCCGAGAGTCTGGTAACAGATGCCCGCGCTTGCGGGCATCGACATTTGCAAGGTGAAGCATGAATCTGGAATTGCCGATCTGGCACGCCCCCGATGGCAGTGTGGTGTCCTGCACCGAGAAGGTGAAGGTAATGACCGAAAACATGGAAGAGCTGGCGCAGGTGGCGCAGGACGCTTTCGAGGACGCCATCCTGATGGGCTGCGACGAGCAGCAGGTGCGCAACTTCCTGGTGACGCTGATGCAGCGGCTGGAAAACCCCTACCAAGGCTGACCCTGTGCACTTAAATTTCGAGGCTTTCATCGGCCTGCGCTATCTGCGCGCGCGCCGTCGCAACGGTTTCATTTCCTTCATTTCCCTGCTGTCGGTCATCGGCATCGCCCTGGGCGTGGCGGCGCTGATCGTGGTGCTGTCGGTAATGAACGGCTTTCAGCAGGAGATCCGCGGCCGCATGTTGTCGGTGGTGTCGCACCTGGAAGTCTCCAGCTATGAAGGCCGCATCGCCGGCTGGCAGCCGCTGCTGGGCAAGCTGGTGCAGCAGCCGCACGTGCTGGCGGCGGCGCCCTATGTCAATGCGCAGGGGCTGTTGTCCAGCGGCGGTAACGTACGTGGCGCCATGGTGCGTGGCGTGGAGCCGCCGGCCGAGAGCAAGGTGGTGAGCCTGGGCAAGGAGATGCTGCGCGGCAAGCTGGAATCGCTGCAGCCAGGCAGCTACAACATCGTGCTGGGGGTGGAGCTGGCGCGTGCGCTTGGGGTGGAAGTGGGCGACAAGGTGACGCTGATCACCCCGCAGGGCAATGTCACTCCGGCCGGCATGATGCCGCGCCTCAAGCAGTTCACCGTCGGCGGCATCTTCAAGGCCGGCATGTTCGAATACGACGCCTCGCTGGCAATGATCTCGCTGCGCGACGCGCAGGTGCTGTTCCGCCTGGGGCAGGATGTGTCCGGCGTACGCCTGAAGCTGGACGACCCGCTGCTGGCGCCGCGCATGAAGGCGGAACTGGCGCCGGTGCTTGCGGCCAACCAGATCGCCAGCGACTGGACCGACATGAACGCCAACTACTTCCGCGCGGTGCAGATCGAGAAACGCATGATGTTCATCATCCTGACGCTGATCGTGGCGGTGGCAGCCTTCAACCTGGTGTCCACCCTGGTGATGGTGGTAACCGACAAGCAGGCCGACATCGCCATCCTGCGCACCCTGGGCGCGAGCCCGGCCAGCATCATGAAGATCTTCGTGATCCAGGGCTCGGTGGCCGGGGTGCTGGGCACCATCGCCGGCGTGGGCGGCGGCCTGCTGCTGGCCATCAACCTGAGCAGCGTGCAGCATGCCATTGAAAGCATCATCGGCGCGCGGCTGCTGTCCAGCGATGTGTACATGATCGACTTCCTGCCGGTGGACGTGCAGCCCGCCGATGTCACCACCATTGCGGTGATCTCGCTGCTGCTGTCGCTGCTGGCCACGATTTACCCGAGCTGGCGCGCAGCGCGCACCCGCCCGGCGGAGGCGCTGCGCTATGAATAATGAAGTACTGTCCTGCCGCCAGCTGTCGCGCCGCTACCGCGAGGGCGAACTGGATGTGGAAGTGCTGCGTGGCATCGACCTGACGGTTGGCCGCGGCGAGCGCCTGGCCATCGTCGGCGCTTCCGGTAGCGGCAAGAGCACGCTGCTGCACCTGCTGGGCGGGCTGGATACTCCCAGCAGCGGCGATGTGGCACTGCTGGGCCGGCCACTGGCCGGCATGAGCGAAAAGGCGCTGGGCGAGCTGCGCAACCAGCACCTGGGCTTTGTCTACCAGTTCCACCACCTGCTGCCGGAATTCACCGCGCTGGAAAACGTGATGATGCCGCTGCTGATCCGCCGCATGCCGCGCCACGAGGCGGCCGCGCAGGCCGGCGCCATGCTGACGCAAGTGGGCCTGGGCCAGCGCCTGCAGCACAAGCCGGGCGAGCTGTCCGGCGGCGAGCGCCAGCGCGCCGCCATAGCCCGCGCACTGGTGACGCGCCCGGCCTGCCTGCTGGCCGACGAGCCCACCGGCAACCTGGATCGCGGCAATGCCGACGCGGTGTTCCAGCTGATGCTGGAACTCAACACCACGCTGGGCACCAGCCTGGTGATCGTCACCCACGACCACGAACTGGCCAGCAAGGTTGGCCGCGTACTGACGCTGGGGCCGGACGGGCTGTCCGCCGGCCAGTAAACCGAATCGACAAGGAAAGCGCATGCTGGGGCACGGTACCGAACCGTTGACTTTCGACCGCCTGATGGGGGCATTGCAGGGGCCGACCGGCTGGCTGGAACTGGCCATTGCCGTGGTCTGCGTGCTGCTGGCCTATGGGCTGACGCGCCGCATCTACACCCGCTATTTCGGCCCGGCGCCAGACAGCTGGGGTTTTGGCAAATACCTGGCCTACCGGCTGGTGTTCCCGCTGTCCGCCCAGCTGCTGATGCAACTGGGCGAGCTGGGCTGGCACCTGGTGCATCACGGCAAGTCGGAGCTGCTGCTGGTGATCGCCACGCTGCTGTTCTGGCTGTCGGTGATCCGCGTGCTCACCGCGGTGGTGCGCCATGCGCTGCCGTCCGGCAAGTTCGAGCGCAACGGCGAAAACTTCGTGGCCATGCTGCTGTGGCTGGGCTTTGCCAGCTGGGCCACCGGCTTCGACGTGGTGGTGGTGGACTGGCTGGAATCCATCAGCTTCCGCGTGGGCAAGAACGAAATCAACCTGCTGATGATCCTGTCCGCCCTGGTGTGGGTGTCGGTGATCATGGTGGGCGCGCTGTGGGTGAGCAAGCTCATCGAAAAAAAGGTGATGCGGCTGGGCGAGGTGGATCTCAACCTGCGGCTGGTGTTCATCAAGCTGGCGCGCACGCTGCTGATCATCACCGCGGTGCTGGTGGCGCTGCCCATCGTCGGCATCGACCTCACCGTGCTGTCGGTGTTCGGCGGTGCGCTGGGCGTGGGCCTGGGTTTCGGCTTGCAGAAGATTGCCAGTAACTACGTGTCCGGCTTCATCATCCTGCTGGAGCGCTCGATCCGCATCGGCGACCGGCTGATGGTGGAAAACCGCACCGGCTACGTCAGCAAGATCACTTCACGCTACGTGGTACTGAAAACCTCCGACGGCTCCGAGGCGCTGGTGCCCAACGACACACTGATCGCCAGCACCGTGGTGAACCAGTCCTACTCCGACAAGGCGCTGTGGATCAGCCTGCCGGTGCAGGTGGCCTACGGAACCGACCTTGACCAGGCGCTGCTGCTGCTGCGCCAGGCGGCAGAGCACCCGCGGGTGAAGCAGGACCCGGCGCCGGCCTCCTTTGTGGTGGCCTTTGCCGAAGCCGGCATCAATCTGGAGCTGGGCATCTGGGTGCGGGACCCGGAAAACGGCATGCTGGGCCTGCGTTCCGATATCAATCTGCGCATCTGGCGCCTGTTCGGCGAGCACGACATCCAGATCCCGTATCCGCAGCGCGAAGTGCGCCTGCTGAACGGGCCGGCAGAAGCCTAGGGAGACAGCCATGCAACGACTCGCGGTGATCGATGACGACCTGGCGGTGCGCCAGTCGCTGCTGTGGCTGCTGGAATCGCCCAGCCTGGCGGTAAGCGGCTACGACAGCGCCGAAGCCTTCCTGGCCGACAGCGCTGCGGCCAACTTCAACTGCCTGATCGTCGATCTGCGCATGGGCGGCATGAGCGGCATCATGCTGCTGGAAAAACTGGCCGCCTGGCCGTACAGCCCACCGGTGCTGATGCTCACCGCGCATGGCGACGTGCCGCACGCGGTGGCGGCATTCAAGCAGGGGGTGGTGGATTTCCTGGAAAAACCGTTCGACGACCAGCACCTGCTGACACTGGTGGAAGAGTGCCTGGCGCGCGACAGCGAGTCGCGCGAGCGCTTCGTGCGCCGCCGGCAGGTTGCCGCCGCGCTGCAGACGCTCACCGAGCGCGAGCGCGAGGTGATGCAGCTGATCCTGGCCGGGCTGCTCAACAAGCAGATTGCCGAGGAGCTGGCCATCAGCATGAAGACGGTGGAAGTGCACCGCGCGCGGGTGTTTGACAAGATGGGCGTGAAGTCGGCGGTGGAACTGGCCGGGCTGATCGGCATCCTGGACGACAAGGGCGGCAAGGCATGAAGCCGCCCAAGCAACCGGTGTCGGTGCTGGTGGTGATCCATACCCCCGACCTGCAGATACTGCTGATCGAGCGCGCCGACCGCCCCGGCTACTGGCAGTCGGTCACCGGCAGCCGCGAGGGCGACGAGGCGCTGATCGACACCGCGCGCCGCGAAGTGGCGGAGGAAACCGGCATTGTTGCGGCCAACCTTTGCGACTGGCAGCAGCAGAACGTCTACGAAATCTACCCGCAGTGGCGCCACCGCTATGCGCCGGGCGTCACCCACAACACAGAGCACGTGTTCAGCCTGGCCCTGCCCGCGCCGCAGCCGGTACGGCTGGCCGAGGGCGAGCACCTGGCCTGGCAGTGGCTGCCATGGCAGCAGGCCGCGGCGCTGGTGTTCTCTCCTTCCAATGCCGAAGCCATATTCGATTTGGCGAAACGTACCGGTTTGGCATAGTTGACACAGTATTGCCTATCAAGACTCGGATTTCTTTCTAGTTAATCCTTATCAATCGCAGCATTTCCGCTTCGGCACTATGATGGAGTCAAGAGAGCGCATGTCATGCGCCCAGGCTTCGAGGGTAGGGCAATGAAGGTGGTGGATTACAGCAAACTCCGGGTACTGGTGGTGGATGACCAGTTGCTGGTGCGCACCCTGCTGAGCCGCGCACTGCGCGACCTGGGCGTGGCGGAAGAGGGGATCTATCAGGCAGTAGACGGCGCCACTGCCAAGCGGGCGCTGGATGCCAAGACGGTGGACCTGGTGCTGTGCGATCTGCAGATGGAGCCGATCAACGGCATGGATCTGCTGAAGGAAATCCGCTGCGGCATGACGCTGAACGCCTCCACGCTGCCATTCGTGTTCCTGTCCGGCCATGCCGAGCGCGACAACATCGTGCTGGCCGCCAAACTGCACGCCGACGGCTTCATCATCAAACCCCCGAAACCCGCCGAGCTGGAGCGCCATCTGCAGGAGGCGCTGAGCCGGCCGCGCCCGGAGCCGGACCCGTTTGCCTACTGCTCCATTCCCACCGGCACCCGTCATGACAAATACCTGTTCAGCGAGATGATAGAAGAGGCCGCCCGCGCCATGGACGAGGACCAGACGCCGGTGGAGGCGGTGGCGCTGGAGGAGGTGAAGCCGGGCCGCGTGCTGGGTGCCGACTTGCGCACCGGCAGCGGTCACCTGCTGTTGCAGCGCGGTGCCAGCATCACCCGCACCCAGCTGCGCGTACTGCAGGAGCATGCCGAGCGTTTCGGTGTCAGCCACCTGGTGCTGACCTGGACCGAACACCCCTAGCCGGCGGCGCGACATGAAGCAGACAGTCAGTCAGACCGCCGCCATCGGGCGGGCGATCCAGCTTACCGTGCTGCTGCTGGGCTGCATGCAGCTGGTGGCGTCCGGGCTGCTGTTGTGGTCCGGTTACCAGGGCTACCGCCAGGCGCGCGACCATGCCTTGCTGAACCAGGCCAACCTGGGGCTGTTCAGCGCCACCCGCCTGCTGGCGCGGGAGCACGAACTGACCATGGACAGCATCCTGGCACGTGATCACGCACCGGCCGGGCTGCCGGCGGAGCTGGCCGCCAGCAGGCGGCAGGTGGATGCCGCCTTCCGTGCGCTGCTGCCGGAGGCGGATGCCCAGCGCCAGCAGCACAGCACAGTGCAGCTGGAGCGGCTGCAGCACTACCTGCAGCAGCTGGCACGGCAACGGCAGGAGGTGGATGCGCTGCCGCTGCAGGCGGTGCGCGCCTCCGGCGAGAGCGAGCTGGCCGGCTGGAACCATGGCATCGGGCCGCTGTTCGACGTGCTCGACAAGCTGCTGCAGCAGGACAGCTTCTGGTTGTCCGACGAAGCCGACCCGGTGCTCAACCGCATGGCGGTGCTCAAATACGAAGCCTGGAGCCTGGGCTATATGCTGCAGGCCGAATCCGCCGCCCTGCAGCAGCGTGCCTACCTTGCCCACCAGCTCAACAGCAGCGAGGAATACGAACTGATGCGGCGGCAGGAGAAAGGCGTGCTGCTGCTGGAAAGCCTGCGGCGCGGCATCCCCTTTGTTGACGCGCCGGCACTGCAGCAGTCGCTGCTGCGTTTCAGCGACGCGGCGGACGAGCTGCACGCGGCCACCGCGCGCCAGCTGCAGGTGCTGGGCAAGCCCGGCGCGGCGCCGCAGTCCAGCGCGCAATACCGGCAGATCAATGCCCGCCTCAGCCGCGAGCTGGGTACCCTGTTCGGCAAGTTGAGCGAGCTGATGGCACAGCGGGTAGATGCGCACAAGACCCGCTACCAGCTGCAGCTGCTGCTGCACAGCGGCGTGTCGCTGTTGGCGCTGGGGCTGTACTGCTACCTGTGGCTGCGCATGCGCGGCAGCATTCTGTGGCCGTTGCGGCGCATGCAGCGGGTGCTGGATGCCGCCGGCGAGGCCATCCTCACCCTGGATGCCGAAGGCCGCATCGTTGCGGCCAACCGTGCCGCCAGCGAATTGTTCGCCTGTACACCGGCCTGGCTGGCAGGCCTGGCCGCCCGCCGTCTGCTGGCCTCCACCGCCCTGGACGACAAATGGCTGCCGGCGGCGGAGCAGGCGGCGGTGGCATGGGAGGAGCAGGCGCGCCGCGCCGACGGCAGCCGCTTTCATGCCGCGCTGTCGCTCACCCCGCTGCCGGAGGACAGCGACGGCGTGGACCGTTTCCTGCTGATGGTGCGCAACGAGCAGGACCGTCATGAGGCGCAGCAGTCCCTGCAGAGCAGCATGCGGCTGCTGGCGGCCATCCACCACATGGAAAGCCTGCTGTTCGCGCGCCAGCCGCGGCACAGCGTGTACCAGGAAATACTGAACAGCCTGCTGCAGTACTGTCGGTCCGAACAAGGCTTCATCCTGGCGTTGACGGCCGACATCGCCGGCCAGCCGGCGGGTTTCCAGTTGCAGGCCATTACCGAGGACAGCCAGCTGCCGCCGTGGGCGGAGGCCTGGCTGGAGCAGCCGGCCCAGGTGCTGCCGCAGCGGCAGGGCGATGCCTGGGTGCAGAACGGCTGGAGCCTGCTGCCGGTGCAGTTGAATGCGCGCACTTTGCTGCTGGCCGGGGTGTGCGGTGTGGACATCAGCCATGCGCAGAGCGTGGAGCTGCAACCGCTGCTGGCCGCCTGCGGCAGCATCGTCAGCTTCTACCTGGAGGAGGACCGCCGCCGGGCATCCGAGCAGGAGTTGCGCCAGGTGCTGCAGATGGAGGAGGCGATCTACGCCGCCTCGCCGATCGGGCTGCTGCGTGTCGATGGCGAATTCCGCATCCTGCGCAGCAATGCCGCCGCCTGCCGGCTGTTCGGCCGTAGCGAGGCGCAGCTGGCTGGCAGCACGCTGCGCACCCTGCTGGCCGACGATGACGCCTGGCCGGTGTTGCAGGCGGGGCTGCAGCGGGCGCGCGACGACGCGCGGCTGCAGGGGCTGGAAGTCGAATTCGCCACCGGCGAGCAGCAGCGGCTGTGGGCGCTGTTGAGCGGGCAGCGCCTGTTGCCGGACACCCCGCTGCCGGACCTGATGCTGGCCTGCCTGGATATCTCCGACCGGCGGGCGGCGCAGCAGGCCGCGCTACAGGCGCTGGACATGAGCGCCGCGGCGCGCCGCCAGCTGGAGGTGGCGATCGAATCGCTGCCGGAAGCGTTTGCCTTTTTCGATACGCAGGACCGGCTGGTGCTGTGCAACCGGCGCTATGCCGAGCTGGTCGGCTCCGAACAGCCGCCGGTGGGGCTGCAGGGCTGGAGCTTTGCCGCGCTGCTGCAGGCGGGGCTGGAAGCCGGCGAGCACCCGGAAGACCGCTTTTCCCACGCGCAATGGCAGGAGGAGCGGCTGCGGCGCCACGCCAGCGGGCAGGCGGCGTTCCAGCTCAGCGTGGGCGAGCGCTGGTACCAGCTGAGCGACCATGCCATACCGGGTGGCGGCTCGGTGTGCATCTATGCCGACATCACCGAATTGAAACAGCAGGAAATGGACCTGCTGCTGGCGCGCGACCAGGCGGAGCAGGCCAACCGCACCAAGAGCGCCTTCCTCGCCACCATCAGCCACGAGATCCGCACCCCGATGAACGGCGTGCTGGGCATGCTGGAACTGCTGGCGTTTACCCGGCTGGATGCCGAGCAGCGCGATCATATCGACACCATCCAGGAATCGGCGCAGACCCTGTTGCGGCTGATCGACGACATTCTGGATTTTTCCAAGATCGAAGCCGGCAGGCTGGATATCCTGCCGGAGCCCACGTCGGTGCCGGTACTGCTGCAGCGGGTGTACCAGCTGTACAGCGAGAACGCCGCGCGCAAGGGGCTGAAACTGCTGCTGGACATCGACCCGGCGGTGGCCGGCCTGCTGCTGGTGGACCCGCTGCGGCTGCGGCAGATCCTGCAGAACTTCTGCAGCAATGCGGTGAAGTTCACCGAGCAGGGCGAGATCGTGCTGCGGGTGAGCTGCCTGGACGAGGATGCCGTGCAGCAGACGCTGCGCTTCGCGGTGCAGGACAGCGGCATCGGCATCGCGGCGGAAAACCTGGCGCGGCTGTTCGAGCCGTTCACCCAGGCGGAAAGCACCACCACGCGGCGCTTTGGCGGCACCGGGCTGGGGCTGGCCATCTGCCGGCGTCTGGCGCACCTGATGGGTGGGCGGGTCCGGCTGGAAAGCATGCCAGGGCAGGGCACCACGGCGATGCTGGATATCGCCCTGTCGCGCAGCGAACAGCCGCTGCCGCCGCAAGCGCTGCCGGAGCAGGCGCTGCGCCAGCCGGCCAGGCCGCAGCAGCTGCCGGTGCTGCTGGCGGAAGACAACCCCACCAACCGCAAGCTCATCAGCAAGCAGTTCGAGCTGCTGGGCTACCCGGTGGTGCTGGCCGAGGACGGCATAGCGGCGCTGCACCTGTGGCAGCGGCAGCCGTTCGCGCTGATTCTTACCGACTGCCACATGCCGCGCATGGATGGCTACGAGCTGGCCAGCACCATCCGCTACTACGAGGATGCACTGGAAGACGCGCGCCATATTCCCATCATCGCCTGCACCGCCAACGCCAGCCAGGAGGAGGTGAACCGCACCCGGGAGGCCGGCATGGATGATTTCCTGCCCAAGCCGCTGGGGCTGGAGGCGCTGTCGGCGATGCTGGAAAAATGGCTGCACCACAGCGGTGGCCCGGCTGTGGCGGCTGCCGCGCCGATGACGCCGGCTGCGGCCAACGTGCCGGTGCAAGACGACCCGGCCGAGCCGGTGCTGGACCGCGAGGTACTGGCGGTATACAGCAATGGCGACTGGCCGGTGGAGCGCGACATCCTGGCCGATTTCCTGCACAGCAACGACGAAGACATGCAGGCGCTGCAGCAGGCGGTGGCTGCGGCCAACCTGGAGCAGGTGGTGTGGGCAGCGCACCGCATCAAGGGTGCCAGCCGCATGGTGGGCGCCGCGCAGCTGGCCACGGCGGCCGCGGCGCTGGAAGCCAGCGGCCGCAGCGGCGAAGCGGCGTGGCTGGGGGAAGGCTGGCAGCAGCTGCAGCAGGCAATGCACAGGCTGGATGGCTGGCTGGCGGCACAGCCTTGAGCGCTTGCCTCAAGTAGACCCGCGCAGCAGCAGCTCACCCGCCAGATTGCACGATTGCGGCGGCGCCTCGCCCTTGAGCATGGCCAGCAGCGCCGCCACCATCTCCGGCAGCGGCTGGCGGTAGCTGGTGATGTCGAACGACGGTGTGGCAGCCAGCTCGTCGCCGTCGTAGCCGACAATGGCCAGATCCTGCGGCACGCGCAGGCCGAATTCGTGGCGTGCGGTTTCGATGACGCCTATCGCCAGCGCGTCGTTCTCGCACATCAGCACATCGATGCGCTGCGCCGGCGGCGTGGCCTGCAGATAGGCGCGCAGCGCCGCCGCCGCCGCGTGGCGGTCGTAGCTGCCGGCCGGCAGCTCCGGCACCGCAATGCCCAGCTGTTGCTGCCAGAAAGCGGCGAAATGGCCCTGGCGCCCCAGCGCGGTGGACAGCGAGCGCGGCCCGGACATGAAGCCGGGGCGGCGGTAGCCGCGCTGCCACAGGTGCTGGTTGATTTCCTGCATCGATTGGCGCGCATCGCAGGACACCGCCGGAATATGGGCGATGGTGCTCTCGCGCGCCAGCACGTACAGCGGCGGGCGCGAGGCCGGCAGCTGTGCGTCGTTGAGCTTTTCGTCGTGGAAGTCGGTGCCCAGCAGCACCACGGCGTCCACCTGGCGCTGGTCGGCGTCCAGCACTGCCGACAGGTGGTCCAGCTCCTGGTTGATGTTGATCAGGATGGCGGCCATGCCGGCGGCCTGCAGCGCCTGGGTCAGCGCTTCCAGCACCGGCAGCTTGTAGGGGTTGGCAAAGTCGTCCACCAGCACCGCCACCAGGTTGGTGGTCTTGGTGGCCAGGCTGCGCGCCAGCAGGTTGGGGCGGTAACCGAGCTTGGCTGCCTCCTCCAGCACGCGCTGGCGGCTGTGTTCGGCAATGGAGGCGCCGGGGGTGAAGGCACGGGTCACCGTCCACTTGGATACCCCGGCGGCGAGTGCCACGTCGGCGGCGGTGGCGCGGCTGGATTTGCTCATGCAACGCTCCTGCTGAAAATATTTTCCAATTTCTATTTTACCGCAAAAAAATTTCTTGACTCTGTCTGGCAGCGCTGTCTATTGTAACGGCAATGCAACCGGTAGCAAGGCCGCGCAACCATGCGGCCAACTTGCTGCGGCATGGATGGCAGCCAGTGTGCTGCCATTATCCGGTACGCGTTTGCAACCGGTAGCAAATTTCGCCAGACAGTAGCGGCAAATTTTTTTGCTGTGCTTTGCAACCGGTTGCAAAACAGCAAGCGGCAGGCGCCACCTGCCAGCACACAACACAAGGAGACAAACACATGGCTATCGATACCGCCGCCAAGTCCTGCCCCTTCACCCTGGCCGTCTGCGCCGAGATGGTGTTCCGCGAGCTGCCCGTTACCGAGCGCATCCGCCGCATCGACGCGCTGGGCTTCCAGGTGGAGATCTGGGACTGGACCCGCCACGACATCGCCGCGCTGGCGCGCACCGGCGCCACCTTTTCCTCCATGACCGGCTACATCCGCGGCACGCTGGCCGACGATGCCGGCGCCGCCGAGCTGCTGCACACCGCGCGCGAGTCGATTCCGGTGGCGCGCGAGCTGGGCATTCCGCGCCTGAACCTGCACGGCACCGGCCTCGACAGCAAGGGCCTGCCGGTGCAGCCGGCAGGCGAGGTGAGCGGCGCCATGTGGCTGAAGGCGCGCGACACCCTGTCGCGGCTGGCCGAACTGGGCGAGCGCGAAGGGGTGACCTTCGTGCTGGAAAACCTCAACACCGCAGTGGATCACCCCGGCGTACCGTTCGCCCGCGCCGCGGACTGCCTGGCGCTGGTGGCGGCGGTGAACGCGCCCAGCCTCAAGCTGATGCTGGACCTGTACCACGCGCAGATCGGCGAGGGAAACCTGATTTCCCTGCTGCGCCAGGCGCTGCCGCACATCGGCGAAATCCAGGTGGCCGACGTGCCGGGCCGCTGCGAGCCGGGCAGCGGCGAGATCAACTACCCGGCGATAGCCCGCGCGCTGTACGACATGGGCTACCGCGGCCAGATCGGCATGGAGGCGTTTGCCTCCGGCGACGACGAACTGGCGCTGCAACGCTTCCGCGACGCTTTCAGCCTGGCGCTGTAAGGGCACCCCGCATTCCATACCCACTAGGAGACAGACATGAACAGCAAGAAACCGGTGGCTGCCGCCCTGATCGGCGCCGGCCGCATCGGCAGCTCGCACGCCAATATCGTGGCCAACCGCCTGACCAATGCCACCCTGGCCGCCATTGCCGACCCGGCGCCGGGCGCCGCCGCCAGACTGGCCGACAAACTGGCCTGCCCGCTGGCCTACACCGAGGTGGACGAGTTGCTGGCCAACCCGGACATCGACGCGGTGATCATCGCCTCGCCGGCGCGCTTTCACACCAACCTGGCGGTGGCTGCCGCCGAGGCCGGCAAGGCGGTGTTCTGCGAGAAGCCTATGGCGCTGACCCTGGCCGACGCCGACCGCGCCATCGCTGCCGCACAGGCTGCCGGCGTGCCGCTGCAGGTGGGCTTCAACCGCCGCTGGGACCGTGCCTTCGCCGATGCCCACCGCGCCATCCGCGCCGGCAGGATCGGCACCCCGCAGCTGCTGCGCTCGCTCACCCGCGACCCCGGCCCCTTCGGTGGCGACCCGGCGCGCATTCCGCCGTGGACCATCTTCTTCGAAACCCTTATCCACGACTTCGACACCCTGCTGTGGCTGAACGCCGGCGCCCGCCCGCTGGAGGTGTACGCGGTGGCCGATGCGCTTGTGCGGCCGGACTGCAAGCACATGGGGCATCTGGATACCGCGGTGGTGACCATCCGCTTCGACAACGGCGCGGTGGCGGTGGCCGAGGCCAATTTCAGCGCGCTGTACGGCTACGACGTGCGCGGCGAGGTGTTCGGCTCCGGCGGCATGGTCAGCATGGGCGATGTGCGCCGCTCCAGCCTGGCGCTGTTCGACGCCCAGGGCGTGTCGCAGGACACCTGGCGGCTGGACAGCGACATGTTCATCGACGGCTACACCGCCGAGCTGTCGGCGTTCATGGACGCGGTGAAGAGCGGCAAGCCGGCAGGGCCGGACGGGCTGGATGCCCGCCGCGCGCTGGAAGTGGCGCTGGCCTGCATCGCCTCGGTGGAGCAGAAGCGCCCGGTGGTGCTGAGCGAAATCAGCGCTGGCTGATACCTAAGGTTGGCCGCAAGCCTGCGGCCAACCTTTATGGAGCCAGGACGTTGCATTGCGCCGGCCCGGCCGGCGTATCAGGTGGCAGTACAAAACACACAGGAGACACACCCAATGAAACGCTTCATCAAACACGCCGCTTCGCTCACCCTGTTCGCGCTTGCCATGCAGGCGCTGCCGGCATCCGCCGCCCGGCTGGGCGTCACCATGGCAACCTTCGACAACAACTTCCTGACCATCCTGCGCAACAATATGCAGAAGGCCGCCAGCGGCAAGCCGGGGGTCAGCCTGCAGCTGGAGGACGCGCAGAACGACGTGGGCCGCCAGATCAGCCAGGTGCAGAACTTCATCGCGCAGAAGGTGGACGCCATCATCGTCAGCTCGGTGGATACCAGCACCACGCCCAAGCTTACCAGGCTGGCGCAGGCCGCCGGTATTCCGCTGGTGTACGTGAACCGCATGCCCAGCGACAAGACGCTGCCGGCCAAAGTGGCCTTTGTCGGCTCCGATGACGCGGTGTCCGGCACCATCCAGATGAAGGAAGTGTGCCGGCTGCTGAACGGCAAGGGCAATGTCGCCATCGTGATGGGCGACCTGGCCACCCAGGAAGCGCGCCTGCGCACCCGCTTCGAGGAAGAAGTGGTGTCCAAGGCACCGTGCAACGGCATCAAGGTGGTGGAGAAGCAGAGCGCCAAGTGGTCGCGCACCGAGGGCCGCGACTTGGTGATGAACTGGCTGACCGCCGGGCTGAAGTTCGACGCCATCATCGCCAACAACGATGAAATGGCGCTGGGTGCCATCCAGGCGCTGAAGAGCGCCAACAAGCTGGGCAATACCGTGGTGGCCGGCATCGACGCCACCCAGGACGCGCTGGGCGCGATGAAGGCCGGCGAGATGAAGGTGACGGTGTTCCAGGATGCCGCCGCCCAGGGCAAGGGCGCGGTGGAAGCGGCGCTGAAACTGGCCGCCGGCGAGAAAGTGCCGGCGATGATCTGGGTGCCGTACGAGCTGGTCACCCCGGCCAACTACAAGGGCTACCTGAGCCGTAACTGATGCGTAGCGGCGGCGCATGGCTGGGGGGCAGGCGCCGCCGCCGCTGGCATCTCGTGTTTCCCTCAAGCCTTGCTGGTGTTGCTGGCGCCCTGCGGGGCGCCTTTTTTATTGTGCCAAGCCTTGCCATGACGCAAGGCAGCCGCTGGCCGGGGTACTAAGCTGATAAGGGCAGAAACGAAGCCTGACGAACAGGGCAAACCATGAAAAGCATCAGCGTGGTCACTTACAATTTGCACAAGGGGATGTCGCCGCTCGGGCGGCGGGCATTGATGCCGGAAATCGCCGGCGCATTGCAGGGGCTGGACCCGGACGTGCTGTTCCTGCAGGAGGTGCAGGGCCGCCATCTGGAACGCGAGCAGCAGCACCAGGGTTGGCCGCAGCATGATTTCCTGGCCGGACAGCTGACGCGCCACGCCAGCTACGGCATGAATGCGCGCTACGATCACGGCCACCACGGCAATGCGGTGCTGTCGCGCTTTCCCATTGCCGCCGCGGCCAACCATGACCTGACGGTGAACCGCCTGGAGCAGCGCGGCCTGCTGCACACGCTGATCCAGCCGCAGGGCTGGGCGCAGCCGGTGGCCTGCCTGTGCGGCCACTTCAACCTGCTGGCGCGCGACCGCCGCCGCCAGTACCAGGTGCTGCTGCGCTACATCCGCCAGCACATTCCCGCCGACATGCCGCTGATCCTGGCCGGTGACTTCAACGATTGGCAGCGCGAGGCCGACGAGCTGCTGAAGGCCGCTACCGGCCTGGCGGAAGCCTTCGTCAGCCACACCGGCCGCCATGCGCGCAGCTTCCCGGCGCGGCTGCCGCTGCTGCCGCTGGACCGTATCTACCTGCGCGGGCTGGAGGTGGAGTCGGTGGTGGTATGCCGCGGCCAGCCGTGGTCGCATCTGTCCGACCACCTGCCGCTGCTGGCGCGGGTGCGGCCGCGCGGGCGGCATTGAAGCATGCCCGGCTGCGATGAGACTTTCCGGATGCGCTGCGCTGCGCCGGGCGCCGAAACCGGGCAATGGCGAGTGCCGCACGCGGAAAAGACGTTGGCCGCACGCCGGTAACGGCGTGCGGCCAACATGGGCTTTGCCCGCCCGGAGCAGCCAAAGGCGTATCCGGGGGTGAGCAGGCGCGGTGTTACAGGCTCACCGCCTCACCGCTGCGGAAGGCCTGGGTGATGGCCAGACCGATGCGGGTGGCTTCGCGCGCGTCGGCCAGGGTAACCGGCGACGGGCGGTCGTGGCGGATGGTGTCCACGAACACCTGCGCCTCGGTGACGAAGGCTTCGGCAAAGCGCTGGTAGAAGTCCTGCACGCACTCGTTGCGCACGCCGTGGGCGTCGCTGATTTCCACCCGGTTGGCGCGCGGGTTGGCGCCCACGCTCAGGCGGCCTTCGGTGGCGAAGATCTCGGTGAGCGTCTCATGGCCGTGGGCCTGGGTGCGCGAGGCGTAGAAGCAGGCCAGCTGGCCGCCTTCGAACTCGCACATCGCCACGCCGTTATCCACGTCCTGGTGCTCGGCCAGCGCCGGGTGCAGCGCATTGGTGCCGGTGGCCCATACCCGCTTGGGCTTGGGGTTGCCCAGCAGCCAGCGCGCCAGGTCGATGTCGTGGATGCTGCAATCCATGAAAATGCCGCCGCTGCTGGCGGAGAAGCGCACGAAGAAGCCGGATTCGTCGTTCTTGTCGCAGGTTTGCGAGCGCAGCAGGTAGGGGCGGCCCACGCTGCCGTCGGCCAGCTTGCCGGCGGCGTCGCGGTAGCTGGCGTCGAAGCGGCGCACGAAGCCTATCATCACCTTGAGCTGCGGGTGGCGCGCGGCTTCTTCCTCTACTGCCAGGCAGTCTTCCACGTTCAGCGCCAGCGGCTTTTCGCAGAACACATGCTTGCCGGCCTTGAGCGCGGCAATGATCTGCGCGGCGTGCAGCGAGGTGGGGGTAACCAGGAATACCGCATCGACATTGCTGTCCTGCAGTACGGCTTCGTAGTCCTGGTACAGGGTGACGCCTGGCAGGGCGGTGGCGGCCCAGTCGCGTTCCTCCGCTAGCGGGCTGCAGGCGGCAACCAGTTGCGCGCCGTGGGTTTGCTGCAGGTTGGCCGCATGGCGGCGGCCGAGGCGGCCGAGGCCGATGATGGCAAGACGTACTGTAGTCACGGGTCTGTCCTTATGCATTGGGCGCCACGCCTGCTTGCTGCCAGCCCGGGGCTGCCGTTCCTATCGTCCCTGGGCGGCCATGCAGGCCGCTGTAACGCGACAGTTCCGGGCTGCTGCAAGGTGCAAGCAGGTATGGCAATGATTTACAGCGCGATGACGCGGCCTTCCTGCCAGGAGCGGGTGGCGGCGTCGGCCAGCTCCAGTGCCTTCACGCCGTCCTGCACCGTGGTGCGCGGGGTTTCGCCGCGGCTGATCACCGCGAAGAAGTGCGCCATCTCGCCGGCGTAGGCGGCCTGGTAGCGCTCCAGGAAGAAGTGTTCCGGCAGGTCGGTGGCTACCTGCTTGCTGCCGTAGGCGGTGACTTCGGTGGGGCGGTGGTTGCCGGCCTGCAGCATGCCCAGGCTACCCTGCACCTCGAAGCGCTGGTCGTAGCCGTAGGCGGCGCGGCGGGTGGTGTTGATCTGGCACAGGCGGCCGCTGCGGGTGCGCAGGGTCACGGCGGTGCAGTCGGCGTCGCCGGCGTCGGCAATGGCCGGGTCGGTGAGTACGCTGGCGCTGGCGTGCACGCTGACCACTTCATCGGCCAGGATCCAGCGGCAGATGTCGAAGTCGTGGATCAGCATGTCCTTGAAGATGCCGCCGGAGCGTTTGATGTAGTCCACCGGCGGGGCGCCCGGGTCGCGGCTGGTGACGATCAGCATTTCCGGGGTGCCGATCTCGCCGGCCTCGATGCGTGCCTTCACCGCGGCGAAGGTGGGGTCGTAGCGGCGCTGGAAGCCGATCAGGCACGGCACGCCGGCGGCTGCCACCGCGGCGGCGCAGTCGCGGGCGCGAGCCAGGTCGAGATCCACCGGTTTTTCGCAGAAGATGGCCTTGCGCGCGGCGGCGGCGCGCAGGATCAGTTCGGCATGGGTGTCGGTGCTGCTGGCGATCACCACGGCGCCCACGCTGCTGTCGTTCATCGCGGTATCGGTGTCGGTAACCGTGGCGCCGTACTGTTCGGCCAGCGCGGCGGCGGACGGGGCGTGGGTGTCCACCACGTATTTCAGGCGCACGCCTTGGTGGGCGAAAAGGTTGGCCGCATGAATCTTGCCGATGCGGCCGGCACCGAACAGGGCTACGTCAATCATGGTGATCTCCGGGGAGTGTAGAGCCGCTAATAAAACCCCTGCTGCGGCGTGGGGTCGCCTTGCCTCGGGTGCTTTATTAGCGGCTCTGGCCATGCGCAGACCATTCTGCGCTGACACCCGATGCGGGCGGGCCGTTGTTGTCGGTGCAGTATATGATTAGAAATAAATTTCTCAAATATTAATTAACTAGAAAATTTTGACCGACAGCAGGCTGTGCCTGTCACGCAACAGCGCACAGGCTGCCGGCACACTGACAGTGATCGTGCCGGCAGCCTGCTGCTGTGGGCTTAGCGCGGGTAGAACGCCGGGCGCGCCGGCATGGCGATGGCTTCCACCTGGTGGGTCTCCTGTGCCTTGACGCAGGCATCGGCAGCCACGGCGGCGGCAAAGCCGTCCCAGGCCGACGGCCCGGTCAGCGCGCCGTCGCGCACACCGTTGATGAAGGCTTGCAGCTCCACGTCGTAGGCGTCGATGAAGCGCTGCTTCCAGTCGGTGAGGATGGCGGTGCCCAGGCGCGCATTGCTGCGCATCAGCACGCTGGCCGGCTCCGGCAGGTTGGCAATGCCGCTTTCCCCCACCACCGCGCACTGGATGTCGTAGCCGTACTGGCAGTTGACGAAGATTTCCACGTCGATGCGCACGCCGCGGGTGGTTTCCAGCAGCACGATCTGCGGGTCGGCCAGGTGCGAGCTGGCGTGGCTGCTCTTGCGCGGGAACACCACCTGGGCGGACACGTAGTCGTCGTCCAGCAGCCAACGCAGCACGTCCAGCTCGTGGATCAGGGTGTCGGTAATCGCCATCGGCGTGGTGTAGCTGTCGCCCACCGTGGGGTTGCGGTGCGCGCAGTGCAGCATCAGCGGTGCGCCGATGGCGCCGCTTTGCAGGGTGTCTTTCAGCGCGCGGTAGCCGGCGTCGTAGGGGCGCATGAAGCCCACCTGCACCAGCCGTTTGCCGTGGGCGATCTCGGCATCCACGATGCGGCGGCAGCCTTCGGCGGTGACCGCCAGCGGTTTTTCGCAGAACACCGGCTTGCCCCTGGCGATGGCTGCCAGCACGAATTCCTCGTGCGTCGGGCCCCAGGAGGTAACCAGCAGCGCCTGTACCGCCGGGTCGGCCACCAGCGCGTGGGCATCGGTATGCACGATGGCGTCCAGCTGGTAGCGCGCCACGGTGTCGCGCGCCTGTTGCGGGTTGATGTCGTTCACCGCCACCACGCGGGCGCCGGACAGCGCCTGGGTGATTCTGCGGATGTGGTCCTGGCCGATGGCACCGGTGCCGATTACGCCGATTTGCAGGGTCATGATGTCTTCCTCTCTATGTATCTACGCTTGGAGCTTGGCCGCATGGCTTGCGGCCAACCTTGTGGGATGCCTTTAAAGGCCTGGCTTCGCAGGGGCCGGCAGCGCCTGAACAACGCACGTCAGCAGCCAGGGCTCAGCCCAGCGAGTGGCGGATGTAGTCCATGCTGGTGCGCAGCAGCGCTTCGCTGTCGCCGGCCTCCATGATCTCGGCGGCGAACGGCTCGAACGACACCACGCCGTCGTAGCCGCGTGCCAGCAGGATGGCCAGCTGGCGCAGGTTGCCCAGGCGGTCGGCATCGCCTACCAGCACGCGGTGGCCGTCGCGCATCTGGCTGTCGGCCAGCTCTTTCGATTCCACACCGGAGATGTGCACCAGGCCGGTAAGCTCGGGGTAGAAGATGTCTTCGCCGGACAGGTGGTGGTGGAAGGTGTCATGCACCAGCTGGTAGTGGCGCTCGCCGGCGGCGTCGAAAATCGCCTTCACCGCGTCGGACTTGCGGCGCAGTGAACACTCCTCGAAGCCCAGCGGCTCCACCAGGCCGCTAATGCCGTGGTCGTCCAGGATGGGGCGCAGCTGTTTGAGCGCCTTCACCAGGTCGCTGTAGCGCTCGCTCGGGCTGCGCTTGTCTTCCCGGCTGTTCAGCGGGCACATCACCAGCGCCTCGGCGCCGCAGTCGCGGGCGTAGGCGGCCAGTTTCACCGCGCGCGCCTGCAGGTCGGCATCGAACACATCGAACGGGTACAGCGCGTTGATGGAGCGGATGCGGATATTGGCCGCCTGCGCCGCCTCGCGGATGCTGGCCGGGCTGGTGCCGTCGCTGATCTCCACGCCGTTCAGGTCGTTGCGGATCTCGATGGTGCTCACGCCCAGGCGGCGGCACATGGCCAGGTAGTCCTGGAACGACAGGCGCGGTGCGCTGATACGGTTGATGGCAAAGTCGATGCGGCTCATGTTCGGTGTCTCCGGTTGCTTGTTCAGGTAAAGCGGGGCCTGCCCCGCGCCAGCCTTATGGCCGCCGCGGGGAGGCAGGAAAGCGGTGGCTGGTGTTAACGGGTGTATTTATCGAGGTAGCGCTGGATCTCGCCGCGCATGAAGCGCGCTGACTCGTCGGCGCGTTCTTCCCAGGCGAACACGCAGGACGACAGCACGCCGTCGAAGCCGATGTCGGCCAGGGTGGCGAAGAACACGTCCCAGTCGATCTCGCCCTGGCCGATGTCCAGGTGCTGGTGTACGCGGATGTGGCCGGAGCCGGGCGGGTTGACGATGTAGCGCAGCTGCGAGCTGGCCTTGTGGTTGAAGGTGTCGGCCACGCGCACATGGGCCAGTACCGGCGCGGCGGCGCGCAGCATGGCGGCCATGTCGTCGCCGTAGTAGAAGGTGTGCGGCGCGATGTAGGACAGCTTGACGTGGCGGGAGCCCAGCACCTGCACGATGTCCAGCGCCGGGGCCAGGGTTTCCACCCAGTCTTCCGGATGCGGCTCCACCGACAGGGTGATGTCCTCGCGCTCCAGGATGGGCAGCAGCTCTTCCATCGAGCGCCACCAGGCGGCCTCGCACATCTCTTTGGTATTGGTGCCGGCGCCCTGGCCGACGGAGCGCTCCGGCGAGGCACCGCGGCCGAATTCGGAGATCATCAGCCGGCAGTCCATTTCCACCGCCACTTCGATGGCCTTCTTCCAGCACTTCACCGCCCACTGCCGCTCGTCCTCGAACGGGCTGGCCCAGCGGTACATCGGCTGCAGGGTGGCCAGGCCGACGCCATGCTCGCGCAGCGCGCGCTTGAAGCCGGCGATGCGAGCGGCGTGGGCACGCGGCATCACCCACCAGTCGAGGAAGTCGGCGCGCGGCGACAGTTCGATCTGGTCGTAGCCCAGCTCGGTGGTCTTGCGCACCAGCGCCGGCAGGTCGAGGTGGCGGTGCATATAGGGGTCGAGCGCGATTTTCATGATGATCTTCTCCAGGTTGCCGCACCCTGTTCGAGTGCTGTGTTGTGCGCTCAATCTAGGGGCTGGCGAACGGAAGATCAGCTGCAATATTGACGATAAATCGTCAAAATGAGATTGAACCGACGGGTGGCTGGCTGGATGATGGCGAGCGGCAGGGGAAAAGAACGCTGGCCGCAGGGAGGCTTGGCGTTACGCCATACCCGTGCGACGTGCGGGTAGGTTGGGTTGAGCGTAGCGAAGCCCAACGTTTACCGCCTTATCCGGTTTTGTATCCGCTGCGCGGATGATGATTTGAAGTCGCCGGCTCCGCTGGGCGCACACTCCATGAAGTATGCGGCCAACGTTGCATGGCACCACCACCACGGAAGCACATATGGACCATCCACCCCGCCGCAAGAAAACCGCGCGCTTCGTCGAGATCGCCGCGCTGGCCGGCGTCAGCGTCGCCACCGTCGACCGGGTGCTCAACGAACGCGGCAGCGTGTCGGCCAGGGCGCGGGCGCAGGTGGTGGAGGCGGCGCGCCAGCTGGGGGTGCCGCGGCTGCTGCCGGATGCGCGCCACGGGCTGATCCATATTGATATCGTGCTGCCGGACAACCGCACGCCGTTCTTCCAGCGGCTGAACCGGGCGCTGCAGCGTGGCGTGGCGATGCTGGACAAACGGCTGGTGGTGCACCGGGTGTGGACGCCGGATCAGGACGAAGCAGCACTGCTGCGTGCCATCGGCCCGCGCCGTTACCCGCGCCAGGCGCTGATCGTGGCGGCGCCGGACACGCCGGCGGTGCGCGCCGCGCTGCAGCAGGCGCGCTCGCGCGGCGAGCATATCGCCCTGGTGGTGACGCGGGTGGACGAGGTGGCGGGGGCCGGCTATTTCGGCATCGACAACCATGCCGCCGGGCGCACCGCCGGCTACCTGCTGGGCCGGCTGTGCCGCAAGGTTGGCCGCATCCTGCTGCTGAGCAGCCGCCGCGACTACCGCGGCCATATCGAGCGCAGCAGCGGTTGCCGCGAGGTGCTGCAGGCGCAGTTTCCGCAGTTGCAGTGCGACGAGGCGCTGCGCGAAACCTACGATGACCCGGACAGGTGCTACTGGGCAGTCAGCGAGGCGTTTCGCCGCGGCGACGTGATTGCCGGCATCTACAATACCGGCGCAGGCTCGCCCGGCATCGAGGCGGCGCTGCGGCGCTTTGCGGTGGACAAGGTGTGCTGGGTGACGCACGAGCTGTCGGACGATCATCGGCAATACCTGCAGCAGGGCCTGCTGGACGTGGTGCTGGACCAGGACCCGGATACCCAGGCCATCCGCGCCTTGCAGCATGTGCTGGCGGCGCTGGAAATGGCGCCGGCCACCGGCGCGCCGGCGCAGGGTGGCGAGTTCCGCCTGTACTTCGCCGAGAACATGGGGCCGCAGCCCTACCTGGCCTGAGCAGTGCAGCGTGGCAGCAACAATACGAAAAAATTTTCTATTGATTTTATTTTGAGAAAATAATTTGCAAAGCGTCGGCGATCCTATATCTTGAGCGGGTAGCCGCCGCAAAGGGCGGGGTGGGCCAGGGCTGGCCGCAAGCATGGATCAAGGAGACACAGGTGAAGACGGTACGTTTGACGATGGCACAGGCGCTGGTGCGCTACCTGGCCGCGCAGTATGTGGAAGCCGCGGACGGCTCGCGCGAGCAGCTGTTCGGCGGGGTGTGGGCGATCTTCGGCCACGGCAACGTGGCCGGCCTGGGTGAAGCGCTGTACGCCATGCGCGACAAGCTGCCCACCTTCCGCGCCCATAACGAGCAGGGCATGGCGCTGGCCGCCACCGCCTACGCCAAGGCGCATTTCCGCCGCCGCATGATGGCGATCAGCACCTCCATCGGCCCCGGCTGCACCAATCTGGTGACCGCTGCCGCCACCGCCCACGTCAACCGCCTGCCGCTGCTGCTGCTGCCGGGCGATATCTTCATCACCCGCGCGCCGGACCCGGTGCTGCAGCAGGTGGAAGACTTCCACGACGGCGGCGTGTCGGCGGTGGACAGCCTGCGCCCGGTGTCGCGCTATTTCGACCGCATCGTGGTACCGGAGCAGCTGCTGACCGCGCTGCCGCGCGCCATCGCCTACCTGACCGACCCGGCGCTGTGCGGCCCGGTAACGCTGGCGCTGCCGCAGGACGTGCAGGCCATGGCCTTCGACTGGCCGGAATCCTTCTTCGACGAGCGCACCGTGCGCTTTCGCCAGCCGCCGGCCGAGGCAGCCGAGGTGGCGGCGCTGGCGGCGATCCTGAAAACCGCCAAGCGCCCGATGATCGTTTCCGGTGGCGGCGTGCTGTACAGCAAGGGCGGCGTGGATGCGCTGCGCAGCTTTGCCGAGCGCCATGGCATCCCGGTAGGCGAGAGCCAGGGCGGCAAGGGCGCGCTGGCGTGGGATCACCCGCTGCTGGCCGGCTCGGTGGGCGTCACCGGTACGCCTGCGGCCAACGCCATTGCGCAGGATGCCGACGTGGTGCTGGCAGTGGGCACCCGGCTGCAGGACTTCACCACCGGCTCGCACGCGCTGTATGCGCAGGCCCGGCTGCTGTCCATCAACGTCAATACCTTCGATGCCATCAAGTGGGGCGGCACCAGCATCCAGGCCGATGCCAGCGCCGGTCTGGCCGCGCTGTCCGCTGCGCTGGGCGACTGGCGTGCCGATGCCGGCTGGGAGGCGCAGACACGCAAGCTGTGCGACGGCTGGCGCCGCCAGCTGGCGGAAATCGTGGTCAGCTCGCGCGCCGCGCTGCCCACCTATGCCGAAGCCATCGGCGCGGTGCAGGCCTCTGCGGCCAACTCTGCCGACAACGACATCGTGGTCTGCGCGGCCGGCACGCTGCCGGCGGAGCTGCACAAGCTGTGGCGCACCAGCCGCCCCGGCGGCTACCACATGGAGTACGGCTACTCCTGCATGGGCTACGAAGTGGCCGGCGGCCTGGGCGCCAAGATGGCGCAGCCCGATCGCGAGGTCATCGTGATGGTGGGCGACGGCAGCTACATGATGCTGAACAACGAACTGGCCACCTCGGTGATGCTGGGGCAGAAGATCATCGTGGTGCTGCTGGACAATGCCGGCTACGCCTGCATCAACCGCCTGCAGCAGGCCTGCGGCGGTGCGCAGTTCAACAATATGTACGAGCACTGCCTGACCGGGCCGGATGGCGCGCCGGCCATCGATTTCGAGCTCAACGCCCGCTCGCTGGGGGCGGAGGCGGAAACGGTACGCAGCGTGGCCGAGCTGGAAGCGGCGATGCGGCGTGCGCGCGCGTCGAAGAAGAGCTATCTGATCAGCCTGCAGGTGGACGGCCCGCAGTGCACGCCCGAAGGCGGCAGCTGGTGGCAGGTGGGCATTCCGGAGGTGTCGGAGCGCAGCGAGGTGCGCGACGCCCGTGCCCGCTACGAGGATGCCGTGCGCCGCCAGCGTTATTGATTGCCGCTGCCGTTTTGCCAAAGCCACCTGCGGGTGGCTTTTTGCTTTACAGTCGCTCCCCCTGCGCTGCGATCTGCTGTTATGGTCGGCGGCGGTGTGGCGCCGGTGCCGCACCGCCTGGCCTTGGTTTGGTTTGTCTATCTTGTTGTTTTTGTGTTGTTTTTGTCTGTTTTCTGCGCCTGGCGGTGGCAAGTCATCTGTCAAATTTGGAAATAAATTTCTGCAAAATTTTTACTGTGAAATTTTATTTGCAATTCTGCGAGTGACCTTTTATCTTACGGGTACGGATTCGCCGGGCCGCGGCAAGCAGCCCCCTCCCGCAGCGGTATTGGCGACCGAGTACACCAAAAAAGGAGAGACACCGATGAAACGCATCACCAAGCTTGCAGGTTCCCTGGTTTTCCTGTCCCTGACCGCCGCTGCCATGCCGGCCTCCGCCGCCAAGATCGGCGTCACCATGTCCGCCTTCGACGACAACTTCCTCACCGTGCTGCGCAACGGCATGAAGAACTACGCCGAAAGCAAGAAGGACGTGAACGTGCAGTTTGAAGATGCGCAGAACGACATCGGCCGCCAGCTTTCCCAGATCCAGAACTTCATCGCCCAGAAAGTGGACGCCATCGTGGTGAACGTGGTGGACACCGAGGTCACCCCGAAGATCACCAAGATGGTGGCTGCGTCCGGTATCCCGCTGGTGTACGTGAACCGCCTGCCGGCCGACCGCGTGCTGCCGGCCAAGGTGGCTTTTGTTGGCTCCAATGAAAGCGAATCCGGCACCCTGCAGATGAAAGAGGTGTGCCGCCTGATGAACGGCAAGGGCAATATCGTGGTGATGATGGGCGACCTGGCCAACCAGGCAGCCCGCCAGCGCACCAAGGACGTGGAAGACGTGATCTCCACCTCGTCCTGCAAGGGCATCAAGATCGTGGAGAAGCAGACCGCCAAGTGGTCGCGTACCGATGGCCGTGACCTGATGATGAACTGGCTGAGCGCCGGGGTGAAATTCGACGCCGTGGTATCCAACAACGACGAAATGGCCCTGGGCGCCATCCAGGCGCTGAAAGCTTCCAAGCGCCTGAACGGCACCGTGGTGGCCGGCGTGGATGCCACCCGCGATGCACTGACCGCGATGAAGGCCGGCGAGCTGAAAGTGACCGTGTTCCAGAACGCTGCCGGCCAGGGCCGCGGCGCAATCGACACCGCGCTGAAGCTGGTGCATGGCGAGAAAGTGCAGGCGATGAACTACATTCCGTTCGAACTGGTTACCCCGGGCAACCTGAAGAACTACGAAGCTCGCAACTAAGTACGTCTGACCGTTCTGCCGGCGGTGTCAGCCTGCTGCCGCCGGCAAGTAATAAGGAATACTCGCCATGCTGAGCTTAGCCCCAGAGAAGGTTGCCACTGCCCAGGCAGCCGCCACCCGGAACGCAGTGCCGTTGATCGAAGTGAAGGGTGTGCGCAAGGAGTTCCCGGGTGTGGTGGCACTGGACGATGCTTCGTTCTGTCTGCGCCGCGGCACCGTACACGCCCTGATGGGCGAGAACGGCGCCGGCAAGTCCACGCTGATGAAAATCCTCGCCGGCGTCCAGCCGCCGGACAAGGGCATCTTCCGCCTCAACGGCAACGATGTGACCCTGACGTCGCCGCTGGATGCACTGGAAAAAGGCATCGCCATGATCCATCAGGAACTGAACCTGATGCCGTACATGACGGTAGCCGAGAATATCTGGATCCGCCGCGAGCCGCTGAACCGCCTCGGCCTGGTGGATCACCGCCGCATGAACCAGATCACCGCCGAGCTGCTGCAGCGGCTGGCCATCGATATCGACCCCGCAAGCCTGATCCGCGACCTGAGCATCTCCGCCCGCCAGATGGTGGAAATCGCCAAGGCGGTGTCCTACGACTCCGACGTGCTGATCATGGACGAACCCACCTCGGCGCTGACCGAGCACGAGGTGGCCCACCTGTTCCGCATCATCAAGACGCTGCGCGAGCAGGGCAAGGGCATCATCTACATCACCCACAAGATGAACGAGCTGTCGGAAATTGCCGACGAAGTGACGGTATTCCGCGATGGCCGCTACATCGGCTGCATGCAGACCGAACGCCTGGACCGTGACGAGATCATCCGCATGATGGTTGGCCGCGAGGTCACCGAGATGTTTCCCAAGGAGCCGGCCAAGATTGGCGACGTGGTGCTGTCGGTGCAGGGCCTGACGCTGGATGGCGTGTTCCACGACGTGAGCTTCGAGCTGCACAGCGGCGAGATCCTGGGCGTGGCCGGCCTGATCGGCTCCGGCCGCAGCAATGTGGCGGAGACGCTGTTTGGCGTCACCCCGGCCAGCAGCGGCCACATCAGCATCTTCGGCCGCGAGGTGAAAGTGAGCTCGCCGCAGGTGGCGATGGAACACGGCATGGCCTTCCTCACCGAGGACCGCAAGGACACCGGCTGCTTCCTCAACCTCAGCATCCTGGAAAACATGCAGATTTCGGTGCTGAACAGCGATAACGTGTCGGCCGGCTTCGTGCGGCAGAAAGCGCTGAGCCAGCTGTGCGAGGAGATGTCCGCCACGCTGCGGGTGAAGGCGCCGGGGCTGTACGAGCGGGTGGAGAACCTGTCCGGCGGCAACCAGCAGAAGGTGCTGATCGGCCGCTGGCTGCTGACCAACCCGCGCATTCTGATCCTGGACGAGCCGACCCGCGGCATCGACGTGGGCGCCAAGGCCGAGATCCACCGCCTGATTTCCCGGCTGGCCGGGCAGGGCGTGGCGGTGATCATGATCTCGTCGGAGCTGCCGGAAGTGCTGGGCATGAGCGACCGCATCATGGTGATGCACGAAGGAAGGATGACCGGCATCCTGGATCGCAGCGAAGCGGACCAGGTGAGCATCATGCAACTGGCGGCGCACTGACCGCCGGGCAACACGGGGCACCTCGAAAAACGCCAGCTTTCGTTGCGATACAGCGTTACTCACAAAAAATTCCTCCTTACATATCAGCTATATGCTGCGTCGGAATTTTTTGTTCGCGCCTTGTCTCGCTTGGAAAGCCGGGTTTTTCGAGACGCCCCACAGAGACAAGTGCCCAAACCTGAATCTCATAACGGGACGGGGCGCCAGAGAACACACTGGAGGACGTAATCATGGCAATCAGCAACACTGGACAGATCGGCAAACCGGGCGGGGTACCGCTGGCGAAACTGCGCCTGCCGGCCGAGGCCCGCATCTTCGCGGTACTGCTTGGGGTGGCGGCAATCTTCGAAATTCTGGGCTGGTTCCTGGTGGGGCAGAGCTTCCTCGCCAACAAGGAACGCCTGCTGGTGATGATCCTGCAGGTATCGGTAATCGGCATCATCGCCGTGGGCGTAACGCAGATCATCATCATGGGAGGCATTGATCTGTCGTCCGGCTCGGTGGTGGCGCTCACTGCCATGGTGTCGGCCAGCCTGGCGCAGACTTCCGACCTGGGGCGGGCGGTGTTTCCCTCGCTCACCGACCTGCCGATGGTGGTGCCATTGCTGTCCGGCCTGGTAGTGGGGCTGGCCTGTGGCCTGCTCAACGGCTTCGTGATTGCCCGCACCGCCATCCCGCCGTTCATTGCCACCCTGGGGGTGATGGTGACCGCGCGTGGCCTGGCCAAGTGGTACACCAAGGGCGAGCCGATCAGCATGCTGTCCGACAGCTACGCCAGCATCGGCAGCGGCATCACCCCGGTGCTGATCTTCCTGGGCGTGGCGGCACTGTTCCACATCGTGATGAGCTACACCCGCTACGGCAAATACACCTACGCCATCGGCGCCAACCGCTCGGCGGCACGTGTGTCCGGCATCAACGTCAACAAGCACCTGGTGCTGGTTTACACCATGGCGGGCCTGCTGTCCGGCCTGGCTGGTGTGGTGACCTCCGCCCGCGCCGTGTCCGGCCAGGCCGGCATGGGCATGATGTACGAGCTGGATGCGATTGCCGCGGCGGTGATCGGTGGCACTTCGCTGAACGGTGGCCTCGGCAAGATCACCGGTACCGTGATCGGCGTGCTGATCCTGGGTGTGGTGACTTCCGGCTTTACCTTCCTGCGCATCGATGCCTACTACCAGGAGATCGTGAAGGGCATCATCATCGTGGTGGCCGTGGTGGCGGATCAGTACCGTCAGCGCAACCGTCGCAGCTGATCCCCGCGCGCAAAGGTTGGCCGCAAGCATGCGGCCAACCTTGTTGCTGTTTCCTGCCCGGCATTGCCGGGCTTATTTTTTGGGGCGGGGGTACCGCAGGGCAGGTGGCGGTACGCCATACCCGCGCGAAGTTGGCGCGGCGCCCCTGTGGTGTTGGTGAATACCGTGTTGACCGGCGCACCCGGCAGGGCAGCCGGGCGCGGCACAAGGCGTTGCCATCATCATTTTACCGGAGTATCCGCATGGCCCAGGCCCGCCTGCCGCTGACTGTTTCCCCCGCCGACGCCGTGTTGCTGCTGGTGACCCTGCTGGCCGCCGCCGGCTGGCTGTTTTCCAAGGCAGTGCTGCAGTTCATGCCGCCGTTGCTGTTCATGGCGCTGCGTTTCGGGCTTAGCGGCCTGTTGCTGCTGGCGCTGGCCCGCAGCCAGGGCCAGGTATTGCCGCAGCACGGGCTGCGCAGCTGCGCGCGTGGCGGCTGCCTGCTGGGTGTGGCGATGATGTTCTGGATCAGCGGCCTGCAACTGAGCAGCAATCTGGGCGTGGCCGCCTTTATCAGCAGCCTGGGCATCGTGCTGGCGCCGTTCGCCGCGCGTCTGCTGTTCGCGGTGCCGCTGTCGCGCGCCGCCTGGGGGGCGATGCTGTGTGCCGGGTTGGGCATGGCGTGCATGTCGCTGCGCGGCGACGGCACGGTACATGCCGCCGACTGGCTGCTGTTGCTGGCCGCCGCCGGCCAGGCGGCCTACCTGGCGGCAAACAGCCGTGACATGGCGCGGCTGCCGGTGCTGCTGGCGATTGCCTTGCAGCTGCTGGTGGCGGCGCTGTGGTGTCTGGCGGGGAGTGTGCTGCTGGAGTCCTGGCAGGCGGTGTCGCTGCTGCAGGGCTGGCTGCCGCTGGCGGCCAGTGTGCTGCTGGCCACCTGTCTGCGCTTTGTGCTGCAGGGCTGGGGGCAGGGGCGGATGCCGGTGGCGCGTTCGGCTTTCATCCTGCTGCTGGAGCCGGTGTGGACGGCACTGTTGGCCGCATGGTGGTTCGGCACCGGCTTTGCGCCGCAGCAGTGGCTGGGGGCGGCGCTGGTGCTGGCCGCCCTGTTGCTCAGTCGTCGTAGGCCCCGGCGTCCTTCGTCTCTTCCACCACCAGTTCCATGCGGTAGGACAGGGCAATGAACAGCGCCTGGCACAGGCTGATGGTGCTGCTCATGGAGCGGAAGGCAAAGGCGGTACCTTCCTTGACGGTAAGAATGGTGTCGGCGTTGCGCGCCAGCGGGCTCATCTTGCTGTCGGTGATCACCAGCAGCCTGGCCTTGTTCTGGCTGGCTACCCGCGCGCAGTAGCGGGTTTCGCGGCCGTAGGGCTGGAAGCTGATGGCGATCATCAGGTCGCCCTCGCGGATGCTGCGCACCTGCTCGTGGTACATGCCGCCCAGGCCGGAGATCAGGTGTACGCGCTTTTGCGTGTGCTGCAGCGCGTAGCTGATATAGGACGCGATGGGAAACATGCGGCGCACGCCCACCACATAGATGTTGTCGGCCTGGTGCAGCAGCTCCACCGCGGCGTCGATGGCCGCCGGTTCCAGCGACTGCGCCAACTCGTCCAGCCCCTGCTGGCAGGCGGCCAGGAAGTTCTGCGCCATCTCGGTGTTGGTCTGCGGGTTGTTCTGGCTGGCGATCACATTGCGGATGCGCTTCTGGTAGCTGTTGATGCTGGGCTGCGCCGGCACAAAGGCTTCGCGGAACAGCGCCTGCATGTCGGAGAAGCCGGAAAAGCCGAAGCGTTGCGCAAAGCGCACGATGGCCGACGGCTGTACGCCGCAGGCCAGGGCGATGTCGGTGATGCGTTCCAGCACCAGGGTCTGGCGGTGTTCTTCGATGTATTTGGCGATGACTTTAAGTTGCTTGCTGAGCCCCTCGTACTCCTCGGAAATACGCTGCATCAGCTTGTCGGCGGTCATTTCGTTGCTCATTGTTGTGCGCGCCTTGTGTATGGACAACTACATCTTAAAACGAAATGCGGCAGCTCGAAAAAAAAATTCCAGAAATAAATTTCCACTAGAAAATAAATACGAAAAAAAATTTGCATTCACGTTCCGTCAGCAGTAATCTAGTTTCAACACGGTAGCCGTTGCCCCCACCATCGCGTCGAACGAACGCGGCAACAGCGGACTGCAACTCATGGAATGGACATCATGCAAAACCAGACAACCTTCGCTTCCGACCGTAGCTTCGACGTGATCTGCCTGGGCCGCCTGGCGGTGGATCTGTACGCCCGCCAGCTGGGGGCGCGTCTGGAAGATGCCAGCAGCCTGGCCAAGTACCTGGGTGGCTCGTCGGGCAATATCGCCTTCGGCACCGCCCGCCTGGGCCTGAAGTCGGCCATGCTGTCGCGTGTCGGCGACGAACAGATGGGCCGCTTCCTGCTGGAAACGCTGACCCGCGAGGGCTGCGATGTCAGCCAGGTGAAGATCGACAGCGAACGCCTCACCGGCCTGGTGCTGCTGGGCATCAAGGATCGCGATACCTTCCCGCTGCTGTTCTACCGCGAGAACTGTGCCGACATGGCGCTGTGCGAGGACGATATCGATGAAGGTTTCATCGCCAGCAGCAAGAGCCTGCTGGTCACCGGCACCCACCTGTCCACCGAGAAGGTGAATGCCGCCAGCCGCAAGGCGCTGGCCTTTGCCCGCAAGCACAATGTGCGCACCGTGCTGGATATCGATTACCGCCCGGTGCTGTGGGGCCTGACCGGCCGCGGCGATGGCGAGCAGCGTTTCATCGCCAATGATGGCGTCAGCGCCCACCTGCAATCGGTGCTGCCGCTGTTCGACCTGATCGTGGGGACCGAAGAGGAATTCCAGATCGCCGGCGGCAAGCCGGCGCTGCTGGACTGCCTGCAGGTGGTGCGCCAGTTGGCGCCGCAGGCGGTGCTGGTGGTCAAGCGCGGCCCGCTGGGCTGCGCGGTGATCGACGGCGAGGTGCCGGCCGATATCGACGCTGCCTTCACCGTGAAGGGCGCGCAGGTGGAAGTAATGAACGTGCTGGGTGCCGGTGATGCCTTCCTGTCCGGCTTCCTGTCGGTATGGCTGCGCGGTGGCAATTACGCCGCTGCCTGCCGCACGGCGAATGCCTGCGGCGCGCTAACGGTATCGCGCCATGGCTGCTCGGTGGCCATGCCCACCCAGGACGAACTGGATTATTTCCTGGGCCTGCCGGTAACGCCACAACGCCCGGGCGAGGATGCCACGCTCACCCGTCTGCACCGCGTCAGCGTCAAGCGCCCGCAGTGGGACAATCTGTGCGTGTTCGCCTTCGATCACCGCAACCAGTTCTTCGAGCTGGCGCGCAAGAACGGCGTGGCGGAAAGCCGCATCACCCGCCTGAAGGAGCTGCTGGTGCAGGCGGTAGGGCAGACCGAGGAAGCCAACAAGCTGCAGGGGCGTATCGGCATCCTGGTGGATGACCGCTACGGCGAGGATGCCATGTACGCCGCCACCGGCCGTGGCTGGTGGATCGGCCGCCCAATCGAGCTGCCGGGTTCCAACCCGCTGGAGTTCGACCATGGCCGCGCCATGGCTGCGCGCCTGGAATTCTGGCCGCAGGAACACATCATCAAGTGTCTGGTGCAGTACCACCCGGACGACGAGGTGGGCAACCGCCTGGAGCAGGAAGCACAGGTGCGCGCGGTTTACGACATGGCGCGCATCAGCGGCCACGAGTTGCTGCTGGAAGTGATCCCGTCCAGGAAGCTGCCGCAGCAGGCGGATACCGTGCTGCGTGCCATGAAGCGCTTCTACAACCTGGGCATCTATCCGGAGTGGTGGAAGCTGGAATCGATGAGCGCCGAGCAATGGGCCGAAGTGGATACCCTGCTGGAAGAGCGCGACCCGTACTGCCGCGGCGTGGTGCTGCTGGGCCTGAATGCCCCGGTGAGCGAACTGCGCAAGGGCTTCGAGCAGGCGCGGGGCAGCCGCAGCTGCCGCGGCTTCATGGTTGGCCGCACGCTGTTCCAGGAACCGTCGCAGCGCTGGCTGGCCGGCGAAATCGACGATGCCGGCCTGATTGCCGCCGCCCGTCACAACTTTGAAACGCTGATCGACATCTGGCAGGCGCAGCGCCGCCAGGCTCAGCAATAAGCACGGCTGTTACCCCCAAACACAGACAAGAGACGGACAACACTATGACTGCCACATTCAAGGTACGCATCGGCATCAACCCGATTTCCTGGTGTAACGACGACCTGCCGTCGCTGGGCGGCGAAACTCCGCTGGAAACCATCCTGCGCGAGGGCAGCGAGATCGGCTACCAGGGTTTCGAGCTGGGTAACAAATTCCCGCGCGACTCGGAGGCACTGAAGGCGGTGCTGGAACCGTACGGCGTGGCCTGTGTGTCCGGCTGGTACTCCGGCTACCTGGCGGAGCGTTCCGCCGAGGAAGAAATCGCCGCGGTGGAAAGCCATCTGCGCCTGCTGGTGGAAAACGATTGCAAGGTGATGGTGTACGGCGAAGTGGGCGGCTCCATCCAGGGCAGGATCGACACTCCGCTGTTCAAGCGGCCAACCTTTACCAGCGAGGAAGCCTGGCAGCAGTACGCCGAGCGTCTGAGCAAGTTCGCCCGCCACCTGGCATCGCGCGGCATCAAGCTGGCCTACCACCACCACATGGGGGCCTTCGTGGAAACGCCGGCCGACGTGGACAAGCTGATGGCGCTGACCGGGCCGGAAGTGGGCCTGCTGTTCGATACCGGCCACATGTACTTTGCCGGCGGCGATCCGCTCACCGAACTGGACAAGCACATCAACCGCGTGGTGCACGTGCACTGCAAGGATGTGCGCGCCGAGGTGCTGCGTCTGGCACGCAACGGCAGCTGGAGCTTCCTGCAGTCGGTGCTCAACGGTGCCTTCACCGTGCCGGGTGACGGCGACATCCAGTTCGGCCCCATCATCCACCGCCTGGCGCAGCATGGTTACCAGGGCTGGCTGGTGGTGGAGGCGGAGCAGGACCCGACCATCGCGCCGAGCTACGAATACGCGCAGAAGGGCTTCAACACCCTGCAGGCGCTGGTTGCGCGCGAATCCTGAGGAGGCTCACATGAATTTGCTGGTGAAGGCGGACAAGGCAGGCAAGCCGCTGGTGGACGTGACCCCGGCATCGGCCGGCTGGACCCACGTGGGTTTCCGTGCGGTAAAGCTGGCGCCGCGGGAGCGCGAGCTGTGGCAGCAGCCGGGCCGCGAGTGCTGCGTGGTGATCCTGGCCGGCAAGGTCAGCGTGCGGGTGGGCGAGCAGCTGTGGAGCCACCTGGGCGAGCGCCAGAGCGTGTTCGACGACATGGCGCCGTACGCGGTGTACGCACCACCGGGGGCGGAGGTGGAAGTGACTGCCGAAAGCGCTGCCGAAGTGGCGTTCTGCTCAGCACCGTCGGCCGGCAACCACCCAGCGCGGCTGATCACCCCGGACAGCATGCAGCGCAGCGTGCGCGGCAAGGAAGCCAATACCCGCTACGTGACCGACATCCTGCCGCAGACCGAGCCGGCGGACGGCCTGCTGGTGGTGGAGGTGCGCACCCCGTCCGGCCATTCCTCCAGTTACCCGCCGCACAAGCACGACCGCGATGCCTTGCCGGAAGAAAGCATTCTGGAAGAAACCTACTACCACCGGCTGAACCCGGCGCAGGGCTTTGCCTTCCAGCGCGTGTACACCGACGACCGCCGCATCGACCAGGCCATGGCGGTGGAAGACCACGACGTGGTGATGGTGCCGGAAGGCTACCACCCGGTGAGCGTGCCCTACGGCTATGAATCCTACTATCTCAATGTGATGGCCGGGCCGAAGCGCGAATGGTGCTTCAAGAACGACCCGGCGCACGAGTGGATCATCGCCAAGCCGTAACCCAACCCACCCGACATGACGAACAGGGCCGGCCCGCCTGCGGGCCGCCAGGGCAGCGCTTTGCCCGCCAGCAGAGGACTACGCATATGAACCGCATCATTTCCCACTACATCAACGGTCAGCACAGCGCCGGCACCGGTACGCGCAACAGCGCCGTTTACAACCCCGCCAGCGGCAAGGTACAGGCCGAGGTGGTACTGGCCGAGCAGGCCGATGTCAATGCCGTTGTCGCCGCCGCCAGGGCCGCCTTTCCGGCCTGGAGTGAAACCGCGCCGCTGCGCCGCGCCCGCATCATGTTCAAGTTCAAGATGCTGCTGGAAGCGCGCCAGGACGAACTGGCGGCGCTGATCAGCAGCGAGCACGGCAAGGTGCATTCCGATGCGCTGGGCGAAGTGACCCGTGGTCTGGAAGTGGTGGAGTTCGCCTGCGGCATTCCGCAGCTGCTGAAAGGCGAGTACACCGAACAGGTTGGCCGCGGCATCGACGCCTGGACCATGCGCCAGGCGCTGGGCGTGGTGGCCGGCATCACCCCGTTCAACTTCCCGGCCATGGTGCCGATGTGGATGTTCCCGGTGGCCATTGCCTGCGGCAACACTTTCATCCTCAAGCCGTCGGAGCGTGACCCGTCCGCCGCGCTGTTCATTGCCGAACTGCTGAGCGAAGCCGGTCTGCCGGACGGCGTGTTCAACGTGCTGCAGGGCGACAAGCTGGCGGTGGACGGCCTGCTGACCCACCCGGACGTGCAGGCGGTGAGCTTCGTCGGCTCCACGCCGATTGCGCAGTACATCTACGAAACCGGCGCCCGTCACGGCAAGCGCGTGCAGGCGCTGGGCGGTGCCAAGAACCATATGGTGGTAATGCCGGATGCCGACCTGGAGCAGACCGTTGATGCGCTGATGGGCGCGGCCTACGGTTCCGCCGGCGAGCGCTGCATGGCGATCTCGGTGGCGGTGGCGGTGGGCGACGTGGCCGACAAGCTGGTGGCCAGCCTGTCCGAGCGCCTCAAGACGCTGAAAGTGGGGCCGGGCAGCGACCCTAAGTCGGAAATGGGCCCGCTGGTGACCCGCGCCCACTTCGACAAGGTGTGCGGCTACGTGGCGCGCGGCGTGGAAGAGGGCGCCAGCCTGGTGGTGGACGGCCGCGGCCTGACCGTGCCGGGCTGCGAGGACGGCTTCTTCCTGGGGGGCTGCCTGTTCGACAACGTCACCACCGACATGACCATCTATAAGGAAGAGATTTTCGGCCCGGTGCTGGCCATCGTGCGCGTGGACAGCTTTGCCGAGGCGGTGGAGATGATCAACGCCCATGCCTTCGGCAACGGTACCGCCATCTTCACCCGCGACGGCGATGCCGCACGCGAATTCACCCATCGCATCCAGGTGGGCATGGTAGGCGTCAACGTGCCGCTGCCGGTGCCGATGGCCTTCCACAGTTTTGGCGGTTGGAAAGCCTCGCTGTTCGGCGATCATCACATGCATGGCCCGGAAGGCGTGCGTTTCTACACCCGCATGAAGGCGGTGACCACCCGCTGGCCGACCGGCATCCGCGCCGGCGCCGAGTTCGCCATGCCGACCATGAAGTAAACCCTCACGCGACTCTCCCAAGACGCTGTGTTTATGCCACCCCACGAGGGTGGCTTTTTTCTGGCATCCAATTTGCTGCGCCTGGCCAGGCGGGCAGTGGTTTGCCAGCCGCCTGCTGGCGTGGCCATTGTGACTGTTGTGTTGTTTACAACACTTTTGATTAAAATCATTGCCAGTTGCGGCGGCAGCCTGCTGCGGCGGGCGGCATGGTTGGCCGCAAGGCCGGCAGGGGAGGTCGGCAGCGACGATATGCCGTTTGCTTTTTTGTTGCTGTCATATTTGCTGGCGCAGGGTTTGCCGGGCCGCTGCTGGCCGCTGCGTGGCGGGCCGCAGTGGGCATGCTCCCGGAGCCTGCTGGGGCAAGGCCGACAGCCAGGGTGCCTGTTTGGCCCGATAACAACCGCGGGAAGGGGAGGAAACGACGTCGGCATTTCTCGCCGCTGGCCGCGATGCCGGACCACCTAGCGACTGTTTACGATTATCGACGGCTGTTGTTGAGAATATTGAGCGCCATGTCAGTGCATGACCGCTGAAACGGCCATTTAATGGTGCAGAGCAGCGAAAAAGTGTTAAACGGAAAAGACAGAAACAGGGCTTGCGTAAAATTTATTAAACAATATACTGGGTAAAGGTCGATACAGATGTGTTGGCCGAACCGTCCGGATGGCGCCGCGCAGGAGGAGACTGCGGTGTAAAAAAACAGCCACCGGTCGTCTTGGTAGTCCGACAGACGGTGCGCGTATCAGTAACGGGTACGACGAAAACAGCAACGGCAAACCTGGTGCGGCAAATCAATAAGTGCTGCAGCCAGGCGGAGAAATAGAGATGATCCGCTCCAGCGAACATCATCAGACATGCGGTGACAGACCAGGCCATTTGGCAGGTGCAGGCGTAGTAGTAAGCGCGGCAGCTGCGGCAGGCTGTTTCCCGTTCCCAGGTACTTCCGAACAGTTCATTTTCGGCAAAGATGGCGGCCGTTTCGCCGCCGTACTGCCGCAGGCAACTGCCCAACTTCAAGCCCACAGCTCAGGGCCTCCCTTATATACTCGCTAGCCCGCCGGCGGCCCCTTCCCCGCAGGGTGGGACGATCGTGTGGATAGGGTGCATACTTAAGTTCGCCGGGCATAAACGGTGGGCATAAAATGGTCTTGGGCGATACTTCGTAGTCGTACGCCTTGGTGCGTGCCTGGCGGGACCTTGACCGGTAATCCGTTTTGGCAGTTGGAATGAATATCTTTGAGTGTCCAATGCAGAATCACGTCAAACCTGCATGGGCTGTTTCTGAAAACTTGTGGATGGGAAACTGTATGAAAATCAAAAAATCAGTGAAGCTGCTGTGTTCCTTGATGCTGCTGGCGCCCAGCATGCATGCCGTGGCCGAGGACCAGATGCTGAACGTCTACAACTGGTCCGACTACATCGCGGATCAGACAATTCCTCGTTTCCAGTCTGAAACGCACGTCAAGGTGAAGTACGACGTCTACGACAGCGACGACACCCTGCAAGCCAAGATGCTGACCGGCAAGGCCGGCTACGACATCGTGGTGCCGACTTCCAACTACATGGCACGCCAGATCGAAGCCGGTATCTACCAGAAGCTCGACAAGTCCAAGCTGCCGAACCTGAAGAACCTGGATCCGGTCGTGATGGCGCAGGTTGCCGGTGCCGATCCGGGCAACAAGTTCGGTGTACCCTGGGCCTACGGTACCGATGGTCTGGGCTACAACCTGAACAAGGTTAATGCCGCTCTGGGTCCGAATGCCCCGCTGGACAGCTGGGACATCCTGTTCAAGCCGGAATACGTTTCCAAGCTGAAAGGTTGTGGCGTGTCGATGCTGGATCAGGCCGCCGACGTGTTTGCAGTAACGCTGCACTACATTGGCCGCGATCCGAACAGCAAGAACCCGGCCGACTACCAGGCTGCGTTCGAAGCGCTGAAGAAAATCCGCCCCTACATCACCCAGTTCAACTCCTCCGGCTACATCAACGACCTGGCCAACGGCGACATCTGCTTCGCCCTGGGCTGGTCCGGTGACGTGAACATCGCCAAGCACCGCGCTGCCGAAGCCGGCAAGAGCTACAAGATCCAGTACACCATTCCGAAGAGCGGTGCCCCGATCTGGTTTGACGTGATGGTGATTCCGAAGGATGCAGCGCACCCGGAAAATGCTCACAAGTGGATCAACTACATTGAAGATCCGAAAGTGAACGCCGAGATCACCAACAAGGTGTTCTACCCGACCGCCAACGCGGAAGCCAAGAAGTACGTGAAGCCGGAGATCGCCAACGATCCGGCGGTATACCCGCCGCCGGCTGTCATGAAAACGCTTTTCCTGATGAAGCCGCTGCCGGCAGACATTCTGCGTCTGGAAAACCGGCTGTGGACTCAACTCAAAACCGGTCACTAAACGACCAAATCTGCAACAATCTGTTTAAATAGCCCCGGTTTTCTGCTGCCGCCCGCCCCTGGCGGGCGGCAAGGGGCGGACTTTGCCTACTATATCTACAAGAGTGAAATAGAGAAGATCATGACTATGCCCATGAGCCATCGTGAGAAGGAAGCCATCCAGGCATCAAAGGCTGACTTCATTCAGATTATCGACGTCGTCAAGAAGTTCGGCGATGCGACTGCCGTCAATCATGTGAGCCTGAGCGTGGCCAAGAACGAGCTGTTCGCTCTGCTGGGGAGCTCGGGGTGCGGTAAATCCACCCTGCTGCGCATCCTCGCCGGCTTCGAAACCGCCACCTCCGGCCGCGTGCTGATCGATGGCGACG
>NZ_LT607802.1:3092927-3235455 GCF_900090205.1 Vogesella sp. LIG4
GCAGCATGCCGGGAAGCAGCGCTTTTTTTGATGGGGCAGCACCATGACGACCACCACGGCTGAGACCGACATGCTGGACATGAATACCCTGCTGGCCACGCTGAAGGCGCTGCGCCGCGGGGACTTCACCACGCGCATGCCGGAAGACTGGACCGGCATGCCGGGCAAGATCGCCGATACGCTCAACGAGATCATCGACATGGCGGCCGACACCACCGCCGAGTTCGAACGCGTGGCGCGGCTGGTGGGCAAGCAGGGCAAGGTCGAGGAGCGTATCGGTTTGCCGATGATGAAAGGCTCGTGGCGCAAGATCGTCGATTCCAGCAATGCGCTGGCGGATGACCTGATCAGCCCGATGAACGAGATGACCCGCGTCATCGGCTCGGTGGCGGAGGGCGACCTGAGCCAGCAGCTGCCGATGAACCTGAACGGGCTGCAGCTGCGCGGGCAGTTTCTCCGCTCGGCGCAGATCGTCAACACCATGGTGACGCGGCTCGGCTCCTTCGCCTCCGAAGTGACCCGCGTGGCGCGGGAAGTAGGCACCGAGGGGATACTCGGCGGCCAGGCGAAAGTGGGTGGCGTGTCCGGCACCTGGCGCGACCTCACCGAATCGGTGAATGGCATGGCGGCCAACCTTACCACCCAGGTGCGCAATATCGCGCAGGTCACCACCGCGGTGGCGAACGGCGACCTGGGCAAGAAGATCTCGGTGGAAGCCAAGGGCGAGATCCTGGAGCTGAAGAACACCATCAACACCATGGTGGACCAGCTGTCCACCTTCGCCGACGAGGTGACGCGGGTGGCGCGCGAGGTGGGCACCGAGGGCGAGCTGGGCGGCCAGGCGCGGGTAAGCGGCGTGTCCGGCACCTGGCGCGACCTCACCGACTCGGTGAACAGCATGGCGGCCAACCTGACCAACCAGGTGCGCAATATCGCGGAGGTGACCACGGCGGTGGCCAAGGGCGACCTGGGCAAAAAGATCACCGTGGAGGCCAAGGGCGAAATCGTGGAGCTGAAGAACACCATCAACACCATGGTGGACCAGCTCAACAGCTTTGCTTCGGAAGTCACCCGCGTGGCGCGCGAGGTGGGTACCGAAGGCAAGCTGGGCGGCCAGGCCGAGGTGCGCGGCGTGTCCGGCACCTGGAAGGACCTCACCCAGAGCGTCAACTTCATGGCGGCCAACCTGACCAACCAGGTGCGCGGCATTGCCAGGGTGGTTACCGCGGTGGCCAACGGCGACATGAAGAAAAAGCTGACGGTGGAGGCCAAGGGCGAGATCGCCGAGCTGGCCGACACCATCAACAATATGACCGATACCCTGGCGCTGTTTTCCGACCAGGTGACTTCGGTAGCGCGGGAGGTGGGGGTGGAAGGCAAGCTGGGCGGGCAGGCCAACGTACCCGGCGCGGCCGGCACCTGGCGCGACCTCACCGACAACGTGAACGGCCTTGCGGCCAACCTTACCAACCAGGTGCGCGCCATTGCCGATGTGGCCACCGCGGTCACCAAGGGCGACCTGACGCGCAAGGTGCAGGTGGAGGCCCGGGGTGAAGTGGCGGAGCTGAAGGACAACGTCAACGAGATGATCCGCAACCTGCGTGAAACCACACGGCAGAACGCAGAGCAGGACTGGCTCAAGACCAACCTGGCGCGTTTCACGCGCATGCTGCAGGGCCAGCGCGACCTGCTGACGGTGTCGCGCATGGTGCTGTCGGAACTGGCGCCACTGATCAATGCCCAGCACGGGGTATTCTACATGATGGGCGAGAGCCCGGCGGAGCAGGCCAAGCTCAAGCTGCTGTCGGCGTATGCGTACAAGGACAATATCAACGTCAACGACCAGTGGCGCATCGGCGAGGGCCTGGTCGGGCAGTGCGCTTACGAGAAGCGGCGCATCCTGCTTACCGAGGTGCCCAGCAACTACGTGGCGGTCACCTCCGGGCTGGGGGCGGCGGCGCCGCTGAGCATCATCGTGCTGCCCATCCTGTTCGAGAACCAGGTCAAGGCCGTCATCGAGCTGGCCTCGTTCATGCAGTACAGCACCATTCACCAGACCTTTCTCGACCAGCTGGCCGAGTCCATCGGCATTGTGCTGCACACCATCGAGGCCAATATGCGCACCGAGGAGCTGCTCAAGCAGTCGCAGCAGCTGGCGCTGGAGCTGCAGAGCCAGCAGGAGGAGCTGCGGCAGACCAACGAGGAACTGGCGCACAAGGCCCGCCTGCTGGAAGAGCAGAAGGCGGAAGTGGAGCGCAAGAACCGCGAGGTGGAGATCACCAAGCTGTCACTGGAAGAAAAGGCCGAGCAACTGACGCGCACCTCCAAGTACAAGTCCGAATTCCTCTCCAGCATGTCGCACGAACTGCGCACGCCGCTGAACAGCCTGCTGATCCTGGCGCAGCAGCTCAGCGACAATGCCCAACGCAACCTCACCACCAAGCAGGTCGACTACGCCAGAACCATCTACGGCGCCGGCAAGGACTTGCTGGAGCTGATCGACGAGATTCTCTACCTGTCCAAGATCGAGTCGGGCACCGTCAGCCTGGAGCTGGGCAAGACCGCGTTTGCCGATCTGCAGGAGCAGATCGAGCGCACCTTCCGGCCGGTGGCGGAAAACCGGGCGCTGGGCTTCACCATCGAGCTGGCACCGGACCTGCCGCCGGCGCTGTGGACCGACGAGAAGCGCCTGCTGCAGGTGGTCAAGAACCTGCTGTCCAACGCCTTCAAGTTCACCGAGCAGGGCCGCGTCAGCATCGGCATCGCGCCGGCCATCTTCGGCTGGAGCGCCGACCACAGCGGCCTGAACCGTGCCGACGCGGTGGTGAGCTTCGTGGTCACCGATACCGGTATCGGCGTGCCCATCGACAAGCAGAGCCTGATCTTCGAAGCGTTCCAGCAGGCCGATACCGGCACCTCGCGCAAATATGGCGGCACCGGCCTGGGGTTGTCGATCAGCCGCGAGCTGGCGCGCCAGCTGGGTGGCGAGCTGCGGCTGATTGCCAGCGAAATCGGCAAGGGCAGCACCTTTGCCCTGTTCGTGCCGCTGCGCGGCGCAGATGCTTCGCGGGCCGTGGGCGAAGCTGCGTTGCCACTGCTGGAGGCTGGCCGGCGCGACGCCGGCCTGGCGCTGCCGGTGCAGATATTCGATGACCGCGAGTCCATCCAGGGCAGCGACCAGGTGCTGTTGCTGCTGGAGAACGACGTCGGTTTTGCCGGCACGTTGCTGGATGCCGCGCACAAGAGCGGCTTTCGCGGCGTGGTCACCGCCCGCGGTGCGGAAGTGCCGGAGCTGGTGGCGCGCTTCCAGCCGATGGCCCTGCTGCTGGACCTGGACCTGCCCGACGTTGATGGCTGGTCTACCTTCGAGCAGCTCAAGCGCAATTTCGCCACCCGCCATATCCCGGTGCTGATCATTGTTGCCGACGACGACCGCAGCCGCGGGCTGCGCTATGGCGCACTGGCCTGCCTGGTCAAACCGCTGGCCGCCGACGAGACCCGGCGCGCACTGGCAGGGCTGGTGAAGTTTGCACAGCGCAGGAGCCGGCAGCTGCTGCTGGTGGACAGCGATGACGTTGGCCGCAGCAAGCTGGCCAAGCTGCTGGACGGCGGCGGGCAGGTGGAAGTTGTCACCGGCGGCAGCGCCGCCCTGAAACGGCTGGAGCGCAAACACTACGACTGCCTGGTGCTGCATCTGGGCCTGGCCGACATGCCCGGCATTCGGCTGCTGGAGGTACTGCGCGAGCGCGAGGCAACGCGCGAGCTGCCGGTGGTGGTGCATGGCACGGAAGTGCTGACGCCGCAGGAGCGGGCACGCTTTCGCGAGCTGGCCAGCCAGGGGGTGATCAAGGAAGTGCAGTCGCCGGAACGGCTGTTGGACGAGGCAGTGCTGTTCCTGCACTGCGCGGTGGCTGCGCTGCCGCCGCAGCAGCGCAGCATGCTGGAAAAACTCTATGCCGGCCCGGATGGCCTGGAGGGGAAGAAGGCGCTGGTGGTGGACGACGACGTGCGCAATATCTTTGCGCTGACCAGCGTGCTGGAGTCCCACAATATGCAGGTGAGCTCGGCGGAGAACGGCCGCGCCGCCATCGAACTGCTGCAGCAGCAGCCCGACACCGACATCGTGCTGATGGACATCATGATGCCGGGCATGGATGGCTTTGAAACCATGCGCCAGATACGTTCGCTCAAGCGCTTTGCCGCCTTGCCGATGATTGCGCTGACAGCCAAGGCGATGAAGGGCGACCGGGAAAAGTGCATCGAAGCGGGCGCGTCGGACTACGCCAGCAAGCCGGTGGATACCGAGCAGCTGCTGTCGCTGATGCGCAAGTGGCTGCATCGCTGACAGACGGCGCACACGGCGCAATGGAGTCGATATGGCTACGCAGAGACAGGAACCGTCGGTATTCCGCCAGGGTGTGTCGCCGGGGACGCTGGCCCCGCCGGACGGCGTGCCGGCCCCGGTGCTGCTGGTGGACGACAACCCGGCCAAGCTGACCGCGCTGGCCACGGTGATTGCTGACATGGGCCTGGACATCAGCACCGCGACCTCGGGGCGCGAGACCTTGCGCCTGCTGCTGCAGCGCGACTTCGCCGTGATCCTGCTCGACGTGAAAATGCCGGAGATGGACGGCTTCGAAACCGCGGCGCTGATACATGGCCGGCCGAAATCCGCGCATACCCCCATCATCTTCGTCACCGCCGAGGCCAGCACCGACTCCGAGAGCATCCGTGGCTACACCTCCGGTGCCGTGGACTACATCTTTTCGCCCATCGTGCCCGAGGTGATGCGCGCCAAGGTGCGGGTGTTCGTCGACCTGTTCTACCTGCAGCGCAAGCTGACGCTGCAGGCCGAGGAATTGCTGCAGTCCAAGCGGCAGCTGCGCGAGCTGGCGTCCTACCAGGAGCAGATCAAGGAAGAGGAAAGAAAGCGCATTGCGCGGGAAATCCACGACCAGCTGGGGCAGAGCCTGCTGGCCCTGCGTATCGACATCTCCATGCTGTACGAAAACGGCGGCGATTTGCCCCCGGAACTGCACAAGAGGGCGGGCGACATCCTTAACCATATCGATACCGCGATCCGCAGCGTGCGCGGCATCATCAACGACCTGCGCCCGCCGGTGCTCGACCTGGGGTTGCAGGCGGCTATTGAGTGGCAGCTGGAGGAGTTCCGGCAACGCACCGGGATCATGTGTGCGATACACGCCAAGGAGGAGGATTTCCACTGCGACCTGGACGACAATCGCGCCACCACGCTGTTTCGCATCCTGCAGGAGTCGCTGTCGAACATCACCCGGCACGCCCAGGCAACACGGGTGAGCATCGCGCTGTATCGGCTTGGTCGCGAGCTGCATCTGCAGATCAAGGACAATGGCGTGGGCATGAAGGATGTCCGGAAAACCAGCGCCTTCGGCCTGGTGGGCATGCGAGAGCGCGTCGCCACACTGGGGGGCGAGTTTGCCATTGAGAGCGCGCCAGGGCGTGGCACACTATTGAAGATAGCGATACCGCTGGATTGAAGCGTGCGGCAGCCCGTCCTGAGGAATGGGGAAACCGTCACCACGGGCTTTCAGCTACGCCTCCTTCCTGATCCGGCAGCGGAGAAAGGCTTCGGCGTTCGGCTTGCGCATGTATAGCTGCAACAGCCACGCCGATATTGACGTTGGCCGCAAGCGCGATGAGGGCGAGATCGTCCGGGTGGGGCAGGCCTAAGCTGAGACACCCGGGCAACCCCGGGCCGAGGCCGGGCTCCCGGCGTGCCGTTCGCTATAATCCGGCAACGCCACTTTTTGCCGCAGGAACATCATGCCCCTGTCAGCGCTGCAACAGCAGTTAAGCTTTCTGCGAGAAATCGACCGCCTGAAGAGCGTAGTGCGGCAATCGCCGCTGCTTGATCAAAGCCGCAAGGAAAACTCGGCCGAGCATTCCTGGCACCTGGCAATGTATGCCTTGCTGCTGAACGAGTACGCCAGCGCTGTCGTGGACACGAACCGTGTCATACAGATGCTGTTGCTGCACGATATTGTCGAGATAGATGCTGGCGATTTTCCCATCCATGCCGGCGGTTCAAACGCACTGCAGGCCGAGCAGGAAGCCAGGGCAGCTGCGCGTTTGTTTGGCATGTTGCCCGCGCCGCAAGGCAAGGCCCTTCTTGCCTTGTGGCAGGAGTTCGAGCGCGCAGAAACCGACGATGCAAAATTCGCCAAGGCGCTGGACCGCTTTCAGCCGCTGCTCATCAATGTATTTACCGCTGGCGGCACCTGGACGGAAAACAATGTGACGCTGGAGCAGGTCGTCGCCCGCTATGGCCCGGTTATCCGGCGCGGGGCGCCGCAATTGTGGGAGGTATGCGAGCAATGGATAGACCGGCACTTTGCCGGGCAAACGCCGGCAAGCTAGTACCCTGGCCGCATGGGCGCTTGCCCATCATTCAATGCGGCTGCCGGCGCAGCGTGTCCGGGCTTTGCCCGAAGCGCTTGCGGAATACCTTGCACAGGTAGCTGGCATCCTGCAGCCCGATCTCGTCGGCCAGCAGCGCCAGGCTGTGATCCGAATTCAGTAGCCGCCAGCGTACGTGTTGCAAGCGCATTTCCTGCCAGTAATCGTGTGCCGACAGGCTGAATTCGGCATGGAACAAGCGGTCTAGCTGCCGACGGCTAAGCCCGACCAGGGCGGCCAGTTCGGTGATGCCGGTCTTGTCCGCCAGGCGGCTGCGCATCAGTGCGATGGCGCGACCGACATGCCGCCCGGCGTGCGCGTCCTCATCCAGCGACGACAGCTGATGCCCTTGCGCCCGCGGCGCGTCCACCAGCATGTCGGCCAACCCTTTCAGCGCGCGTATCCGCCCAAGGTGGCGGGCCAGCAGCTCGACCGCCAGATCGATGGCGGCGCTACCGCCGGCGCAGCTGATACGGGGCCCGTCGAAACAGTACAGTTGCTCCTCCACCACGCGGATATGCGGAAAAGCGGCGTGAAACTCCTGCACGTGGCGCCAGTGCAGCGCCACGCGATAGCCGTTCAACAAACCCGCTGCGGCCAACATGAAGCAGGCGTTGTCGACACTGACCAGGGGCACCCCCTGTGCCGCCGCCTCGCGCAACAGCCCGCCATAAGCCTCGCCCAGCGCCTGGCTACCCCGCGCGGTTCGCCCGCCGAATACCACCAGGTAGTCGTAATCCGCCAGGCGGATCTGCCCCGGCGTGACCTGGATCGCCGTGGCCACGCCGCTGCTGGAAACGATATGCCCGGCGCTCAGCCCGAGTACCCGCCACTCGCAATGCCGTTGCCGGCTGTAGTCGGCCTCATCGGCGGAAAACCGCAGCTTGTCGAGAAATCCGCCGAACGGCAGCAGCGAGAATTCCGGCAGGGGTAGCAGCAGGAAACGCACCTCGGGCGCCGCAGCTGTGTTGCTGGCAGGTACGGGTGGGGGCGGGAGAGACGATGACATGGTTGATCCGCTACGGTCGTTGCAACTGTCCAGAAATTATCGCAATACGGCCATATTTTGCCATTGATTCCTGCCGGCCATGCTTAGACTGGAAGCACTCCAGACACGAGGGCACTCCAATGGCTTGGCAGACTTGGCTTCTCTACTTGGCGGCAGCAATCGGCCTGTCTCTTACCCCCGGCCCGAATGGCCTGCTGGCGCTGACCCATGGTGCGCTCTACGGGCACCGTAAAACGCTGTATACCGTGAGCGGTGGTGTTATCGGCTTCGTCGTGCTGATCGGCCTGTCGATGTGCGGCATCGGTGCCTTGCTGCAGGCTTCGGCCCAGGCGCTGACGCTGCTGAAACTGGTCGGCGGCGCCTACCTGGTGTGGCTGGGCATCCAGTTGTGGCGCGCTCCGGCGCTGCGCCTGAGCACCGACGGGCAGGCACCGGCCAGGCGCGGGCGAGCGCTGTTCGGCCAGGGCTTCATCTCCGCGATCTCCAACCCCAAGGCGCTGCTGTTCTACGGCGCGTTCCTGTCGCAGTTCATCGACCCGCAGCGCGGGTTGTGGCCCCAGTTCGTGATCATGGCCGGGACTTTTGCCGTGATCGAGTTCTGTGTGGAATGCCTGCTGGCGCGGTTGGCCCACCGTATCCGCCCGCGACTGGAGCGCAGCGGCAAACGTTTCAACCAGTCATGCGGCGGTCTGTTCATGCTGGCTGGTGCGGTATTGACGATCAGTCATTAAAACAGGGCCGGCTATGTCATCGATGCCCCGGGTACACCAAGATGGAAACCCTGGGCATAGTTTACATTCATGCTCTGCAATGCACTCTGCAATTCCGCCGATTCCACGAACTCTCCGACGGTCAATATCCCCAGGTCCTGGCATAGCTGGCTCAGGTTCTTGACCAGGGAATAGTCGACTTTGGAATTGATGATGTTGCGCACGAATGCGCCATCGATTTTGACAAAATCAAATGCCAGTTCGCGAAGATAGTGGAAGGAGTTATAGCCGCTGCCAAAGTCGTCCAGCGCAAACAGGAAGCCTTTTTTGCGCAGCGTATTCAAAAAGCTTCGCATATGCGTCATGTCGCTGATGGCATCACGCTCGATGATTTCAAATACCAGGTGGCTGGGGGGGATATCAAGTTCGGCGCAAAGTTTTTCGGCATAGCCAATCACGCCGCGGCCCTGAATTTCCTGCATCGAAAGGTTGATGAACAGCAGCACCGGCGGTTTGCCGGCATCCAGGCGCCGTCGCAGCGCATGCAGGCCGTGATATATCACCGCGCGATCCAGGTCGCGTGACAGCCCGTATTTCTCGATGGTTTCAATGAAGGCGCCAGCAGACAGGGTTTCGCCATTGGGCTCGATCAGGCGCGCCAGTGCCTCATAGGCGAACAGTTCGCCGCTGTGGCAATCGTATATCGGCTGGAAATAGGGGATCAGGCGCCCCTCGCCGATGGCGTTGCGCAGGTGCTCCACGAAGTCACGCGTCTGGCGCTTGTGCTGCACCCTGTCCTTGACTGCGGCGACCGAGCCGATGCCATCCTTGCCAAGCTCCTTGGCACGGTAGAGGCCCACATCCACCCCGGTCATCAGGTCGGATACGCTTTGCGCATCCTGCGGGAAGGTTGCGGCTCCGATCGAGGTGGTGACATGGAAATGCTTGCCGTCCGGCGCGGCAAACTGGTTGTTGCGCATCAGGTTGCGCAGTTTTTCCGCCACCACATACGCGGCTTCGGCGCCTGTTTCCGTGAGCAGGATGATGAATTCGTCGCCGCCCAGGCGGGCAATCAGATCGCCCTTGCGGGTTACCACGCGCAGCAGTTCGGCAATCCGCCGCAGCACGGTGTCGCCGCAGGGGTGGCCCCAGGTGTCGTTTACATCCTTGAAGTCGTCCAGGTCCAGCATCAGCAGTGAAAATTCATGCCCATGCCGCTCGGAGCGGTCGACCTCGTATTCGATCATCTCGCTGAAGTAGCGCCGGTTATGCAGGCCGGTAAGCGGGTCGTGATTCGAGTAATACTCCAGCTCATCCAGGGTTCTGCCCAGCGCCTTGCTGGAGCCGACCACCATGACCATCACGGCCAGAATCGAGCGGATGACGGCCAGCTCCTGCTCGCCAGGGTGGCGGGTGCTGGCGTAGGCGATGCCAAGCAGCCCCGCCAGGTTGACCGAGTCCATCTCCGGCACCGCCACCGTGATCATTTCTACATCCAGCGGCATGCCCAGGCGGGTGTCGGATTCGATCTCGAACTCTTCGAAGTCGATAGGCAAGTCATCCGGCAGGTGCAGCCCACTGATCATTTCCTTGGCCAGCCGGGTTCGCACCATCGACTTGGTCGACTCGTCCGGCGTGCCTACATAATAAATATTCAACCCCAGCCCGTGCTCTTCCGCAAAGGCGATAAAAAAGAACTGGAACGGGAAGATGGTATGAAAGCTGCCCAGAATCTCCTGCACAAAGGACTTCCACTGCGTCACCTTTTCGTGCGAGAGAATGATCTGCTCCAGCACCGCGCTTTGCCGTTCCAGCAGGTTTTTTTCAATCAGTGTGCCGGCCAGCCACTGCGTGGCCTGGTCAAAGCGCAGCAGGATGCGTTTCAGATCATCGCAGTTGTTGCCGCCGCGCTTCGTATTGGTCTGCAATAGAAACGGCAGTGCTGCTTCAAGGTTCCGGCAGCGATTTATCGTCGAAGACAGTATGTGATGCAGCTTGTCACGTTCATCTGCGGGAATGCCTCCCTCGGCAATCCTGGTCACGCCTTGCTGCAGGGTAGTGATGACATCCTGGTGTACATCGCTTACCAGCCGCAGGATGGCGCCACGGAAATTCTGGTTGCGGATCTGGTTTTCGAACAGGGCTGCAAAGCGTTCGACCACCTGCAGCCGCATCTCGGCAATATTCTGTGGCAGGTCGTGGAGTTTGGCGGCACTCACGCGTGCTCCTCGCTGATGAACTCTTCCAGCAGGTCCACGCCGCATTCCAGCTGGTTGAACCAGGCCAGGAATTCCTGCACGGCCTTGCCGCGGTATACCGGGCCATGCTGCGGGGCGATCATGTCGATGTCCAGGCGGGAAACACGCTGCACCCAGTTTCTTGCCGCGCGGTTGGAGCACATGTACCGGCGATGGAAACCCTCGATATGCGGGATATGCCTGGAAAAGTCGTCCACGAACGCCTCATCCAGATCGGTCGGCATCATGGCGGCGCCGATATCGCCCGAGAACAGGATTTTGGAGCGGGGGTCGTAAACGTTGATTTGTCCTTCCGAGTGCAGGAAGTGCGCCGGAATAAGCTGCAAGTCAAAGTCTGGCGTGATGCTTAGATGCTGGCCTGCATCAGGCACGCCGGTGAAGCGCTCCATCGCTTCAATGCCATAGTGCGGAATAAACCGCAGCCAGATGCTGGAAATGTATACCGGGGAATGCGTCAATTCGAGCCAGGCAGAAATGCCGCCGACAATGTCCGGGTCCTGATGCGAAAGAATAATGGCCTTGATCTGGTTGGGCGGCAGGTAGCGGAGCATCTCGGTCAGCACTCGCGGCATCACGCCAAAGCCGCCCGGGTCAAGCAATACACCATCTTCGCCATGCTGGATCAGGTACTGATTGGAGCGAATGCCATCTTCTTCCCCGGGTTCACTCTCATTCAGCAAGACAAAGCGGTGTGTTCCGCTGTCAAACAGATCAATATTTTGCATGATTTTTTGAAGATCAGGATATTCAGTTGTTTGCAATATATGGGATGCCCATCGGGCTTCGGTTGATCCAGATCAAATCGAAATGCATGCCACCGCCGCTGTGTCTTGCTGCTTTGCCGGGAATTACATGGCGCTATTTGCGGGCCATGCCGCATGGTGTGCGATAGGGTGATGCCTGTATTTCTGACTGGAGGGCTGGTGTTTTACATGGGCTTGAGCCAGCCATGTAGTGGCATATCTGCTGCTGTTTTGCGCAAAGAAAAGCAAGCAGTAATTTTATGGGGACGAAAATCTGGTGCAGTTTTTCGGGTTTTTAGGCGGGGATTTGGGAATTGATCGAGCGTGGCAAGCAATTGCCATTGCATCGTGTGGAGGGGCTGCGCTGGTATGGCCATCAAGCCCGGCCAGCAAATTATTTGCAGGCCGGCTTTTTTGTGCGGCCAGGTAAGTATTGTGCTGTTTCGCCGTGGCAGAAACAGTGAACACCGTGATGGTACGGTTTTCAGCAGCTGGTGGCGGCGTGGTGATTTTCTGTCGCGTTGTGATTTTCCGCCTTGAAAACCACCACGGTATTCCGCCCGCCTTTCTTGGCCTTGTACATGGCCTCGTCGCCGAATCGCAATAGCTCCTGTGCATTGCCTGCATGGTCGGGGTAGGTCGCCACCCCAATACTGGATGAGATATTGAGTGCCAGACCATCTTCCATCATGAATGGCTGATCCAGCAGGGTTCTGATGTGTTCGGCAACACCCACGGCAGCGTCGGTGGCGTCGATATTCTGCAACAGCACAACAAACTCGTCGCCTCCAATGCGGGCAACGGTGTCCGTCTTGCGCAGGCATCTGCCGATTCGGTTCGCTACCTGTTTCAGCAGCCAGTCGCCGGTGTTGTGGCCATAAACGTCATTCACTGCCTTGAACTTGTCCAGGTCGATAAACAGCACCGCTATCCTGAGCCGTTCCGGACGTGCCTGGGCGATTGACTGCTCCAGGCGCTCATCCAGCAATCTGCGATTGGGGAGGTCGGTGACCTGGTCATGAAACGCCAGGTAGTCAAGCTTGTGTTGAATCTGCTTCTGTTCGGTAAGGTCGTAATTGACGCCGACCATGCGTAGCGGCTTACCCTGCGGGTCATAGGTGGTATGCGCTACTGCCTTGATATAGTGCACCGAGCCATCCGGCCAGATCACGCGGAATTCCGGCGCGTATGTCCGCTCCCCGCGCAGCGCGGCCTGTATTTCTTCCGTGACATAGGCTTTGTCATCCGGGTGGATGGCATTTGACCAGGTCTCGTAGGCTCCCGTGAAATTGTCTTCATGGATGCCGTAGAGCTTGTACATCACTTCATCCCAGATCAGTTGGCCATTTTCAATATCCCAGTCCCAGATACCGACAATGCCGGCCGAGGCGGCAGCCTCCAGGCGCTCCTTGGCATCAACCAGCGCTTTGGTGCGTTCAATAACCTGCTTTTCCACGCTCTCATAGGCGATTCTGGCGCGGTGTTCGGCAATGCTTTGCTGGGCAATCAGGGTGGCAAACCCTACCAGCATTTTCAGAATGGAGGGGAGTTTCTCTTCCGCTACAATCGGCACTTCGGATAGCGCCTTGAAATACCTGTCCGGATCAAAGCCGAACTGGTCGCACTGCGCTTCGAAATACGCCATGCTGGGCGGCTCAAGAAAAAACTGGCCGATAAACAGGTTGGCAATGTGCTGCCCTTCGATGACGATAGGCGATGCACAGTCAGTCAGGCCATTATGGCAGCGGTAAATGGCATAATTCTTGCCGTCACTCATGTGCCGCGACAGGCTTTTGTCGCTTTCCAGGCAGCGCTCAAGGGTTGTCGAATTGACGCGATGAAACTCCATGCACAGGCGCTGCCAGTTCGAGGATGATAAAACCCGGCCATTAAAGTCGATAATCGCAACCGGCAGCCCGACAACCTCCAGATAACTGGCAAATACTTCGTTCATCAGGCTGAAGTCGACCAGCTCTGCAAGGTTGAATGCGGAGTCGGGTGATTTTTCTTCTTGCGCCAAATCCAGATTCCACTTGGCAAATAGTGGATCCCGCATCTGTTTTAATTGGGATGGACGAACAAAGAATATGGGCTGCGGAGTGACTTGGGGCGAATTCGTCATGACTGAAGGCTACCTGACGAGTAAATGCAATTTCTCGGCAACAATAAATGTACGGCCGGCCTGGGGCCCGTTTGCCACACAGGCAAAAACAAGCTGACCGGGGCGCCTGGGCTTGTCCGCCACGCGAACACTTGATATCCGGTTCTTTAAGTGCCCGGCGCCGCCTGTTCAAGCTGATGCGTAGCTGCAAACCGGGCCAGCAAGGGCGAATTTGGCCACCGACAAGATTTGGCTGCAACCAGAATGCCTGCATTCTTGCATGCTTTTCGCTGCCAGGTTGCATAAATAGCGGCTGGTTCTGCTGTCGCCGCGTGCTGGCGCTGTCCGCAAGTGAAGGTGGGTCGAAGGTGGGTGGATAGTGCCAACGCTGTCGGCTGGCGTGGCGTTGCTGGCAGCAGCTTGCCCAGCGACAGGGTGGCGCCGGTGCTGGCTGGCGCTCGGCTCAGCGGGCGTGTTGCTGTGGGCTGTGCACGCCGTAACATGTTCGTAAAATTACATACTTATACTCAGTATCGAACATTTTTGTCGCATTCCTTATGTTGCGGCGCACAACAGTGCTCTACAATGGCACCATCGTTTGGAAATGCAAAACTTCTTGGACTACTGAAAATGAAATACATTATCTCCAGCCTGCTGTCCCTGTTTACCCGTAACGAAGTACAGCCGGAACCGGGTTTCCGCGTGAATTACGCACCGTTTGGCCACGTACAGAAGTTTGACGGCACCGTTGTTGCCTGCGACCAGGCTCGCGGCGTACTGGTTGCCTGGCCGCGTGGCGGCGCTGACTGGCTGCCGAAAAACCATCTGTCGGTTATCTGCTAAGCTTTTTCGCTTTGCAACATGTGGCCCGCCATTGTGCGGGCTTTTGTCGTTTATGGGGCCGGCGCAGTGCCGGGTCCTGGTCGTGCCGGCATCACCGGGGCTGGCGCGACATCCGCACGACCCAAAAAAAAACGCGCACCGAAGTGCGCGCGGAGAGGGTTGAACAGGGTCAACGAATGCTTGCTGCCTTGGGTGGATACCACAGCAGCGGAGCACCGGTCTGGGTGTCGCTTGCGGCCAACTTGAGCGGCTGGCGGCCGGCGACAAAGTAGGGTGCCTGCGAGCGTGCCAGCGGCGCGCGGCCGCGGATACGGTCGGCGATCTTCTCCGCCATCATGATGGTGGGCGCGTTGAGGTTGCCGGTCACCACCTGCGGCATGATGGAGGCGTCCACCACGCGCAGGCCGGACAGACCATGCACGCGGCCTTCGTTGTCCACCACTGCCATCGGGTCGCTGGCATCGCCCATCTTGCAGGTGCAGGACGGATGCAGCGCGGTCTCGGCGTGTTCACGTACGAAGGCGTCGATCTCTGCATCGCTCTTGATCATCATGCCCGGCTTGATTTCCTTGCCGCGGAATTCGTCCATGGCACGCTGGGCGATGATCTCGCGGGTGATGCGCACCCCGGCGCGGAATTCCTGCCAGTCGATATCGTGCGCCATGTAGTTGAAGCGCAGGATGGGATGGTCGCGCGGGTCGCAGCTCTTCAGTTTGATGGTGCCGGTGCTGGGCGAGCGCATGGAGCCGACGTGGCACTGGAAGCCATGCGCCTTCACCGGGTTGCTGCCGTCGTAGTTCATTGCCAGCGGAATGAAGTGGTATTGCAGGTTGGGCCAGGCGAACTGCTCGCTGCTGCGGATGAAGCCGCCGGCCTCAAAGTGGTTGCTGGCGCCGATGCCGGTGCCGCGCAGATACCATTCGATGCCGATCGGCGGCTTGTTCCACCATTGCAGCGATGGGTATAGCGATACCGGCTTGAGGCATTCGTACTGCAGGTACATTTCCAGGTGATCCTGCAGGTTTTCGCCCACGCCGGGCAGGTGCGCCACGCTGTTGATGCCCATGGCGCGCAGCTCGTCGGCATTGCCCACGCCGGAGCGCAGCAGCAGCTGCGGCGAGGCGATGGCGCCATTGCTGACGATCACTTCGCGGCTGGCATAGGCCTCGTGCCAGCTGCCGCCCTGCAGATAGCTCACGCCAATGGCGCGCTTGCCGTCGAACAGGATACGGTCGGCCAGCGCGCGGGTTTTCACCTGCAGGGTCGGCCGCTGGCGCGCGGTGTCCAGGTAGGCCAGCGAGGTGCTGCAGCGGCGGCCGTCGGCGGTGGTGGTACGGTCCATCGGGCCGAAGCCTTCCTGGCGGTAGCCGTTCAGGTCGTCGGTGCGCGGGTAGCCGGCCTGCTCGCTGGAGGCCACGAAGGCAGCGAACAGCGGCGAGATATCGGCTTTGGGCGTGGTGACATGCAGCGGGCCGCTGTCGCCGTGGAAATCGTTGCCGCCCTTGTCATAGGTTTCCGCCTTGCGGAAATAGGGCAGGCAGTCGCGGTAGCTCCAGTCTTCCAGCCCCTTGTTGCTGGCCCAGTTGTCGTAGTCCATGGCATTGCCGCGGATGTAGACCATGCCGTTGATCAGCGATGAGCCGCCCAGGCCCTTGCCGCGGCCCTGGGTCATGATGCGGTTGCCCATGTGCGGCTCGGGCTGGGTGGTGTAGGCCCAGTTATAGGTCTTGCCCTGCAGCGGGTAGGCCAGCGCCGCCGGCATCTGGGTGCGCCAGTCCAGGCGCCAGTCCGGGCCGCCTGCTTCCAGCAGCAGCACGCTGACATCGGCATCTTCCGTCAGGCGTGCGGCCAGCACACAGCCGGCTGAGCCGGCACCGACGATGATGTAGTCGAATTCCTGTTTCATGACCGTTCTCTTGCGGCTGCGCCGCGTTCAGGGTGGGCGGACATTGCGGTAACCGGCACGAGCGCGCCCGCCGCGGAAGGTTGGCCGCAGCGGGCGAGCGGGGCGCCGGGTGTGTGCGTCTTACTCGTACGGGCAGGCTACGCCGCTCAACTCCACGTACACACTCTTGAGCTGGGTGTAGTAGTCCAGCGTGGCCAGGCTGTTCTCGTGGCCGATGCCGGATTCCTTCAGCCCGCCGAACGGCATTTCGATCGGCGTGATGTTGTAGTTGTTGATCCAGCATACGCCGGCCTGCAGTTTTTCCACCATGCGGTGGCCGCGTGCCAGGTCACGGGTGAACACGCCGGCGGCCAGGCCCAGGCGGGTGTCGTTGGCGCGTGCCAGCACCTCGGCCTCGTCCTTGAACTTCAGCACCGACATTACCGGGCCGAAGATTTCCTCGCGCACGATGCTCATCTCGTCGTGGCAACCGGCAAAGATGGTGGGGGCAACGAAGTTGCCGCCCTCGCAGCCCGGTACTTCCACGCGGTGACCACCGGCCAGCAGGCTGGCGCCTTCGGCGATGCCCTGTTCGATGTAGCGCAGTACGGTGGCGGCGTGGTCGCCGGAAATCTGCGCACCCACCTGGGTGTCCGGCAGCAGCGGGTCGCCGATCTTCAGCTTGCGGGTGCGGGCCACCAGTTTTTCCAGGAAGGCATCGTGAATGGCCTCGTGCACGAACACGCGGGTGCCGTTGGTGCAGATTTCGCCCTGGGTGTAGAAGTTGGCCAGCATGGCGGCGGAAACCGCCTGGTCCAGGTCGGCATCATCGAAGATGATCAGCGGCGATTTGCCGCCCAGCTCCATGGTGACGCGCTTCAGCGTCTTGGCGGCATCGGCCATGATGGCCTTGCCGGTTTCCACCGAGCCAGTCACCGATACCTTGGCCACGTCCGGGTGGGCAATCAGCTGGCGCGCCGGTTTGGAGCTGCCCAGGATCACGTTGAACACGCCGTCCGGCACGCCGGCTTCGGTGTAGATCTTGGCCAGTTCGATAGCGCTCATCGGGGTGAGCGAGGCCGGTTTGTAGATCATGGCATTGCCGCAGGCCAGCGCCGGGGCGGATTTCCAGCAGGCGATCTGGATCGGGTAGTTCCAGGCGCCAATGCCCAGGCACACGCCCAGCGGTTCGCGGCGGGTGTAGGCGAAGGCGCCCTTGAGTGCGAACTGCTGGCCATGGATGCTGGCAGCCAGGCCGCCGAAGTATTCCACGCAGTCGGCGCCGGACATTACGTCCACCACCTCGGCCTCCTGGATAGGTTTGCCGTTGTCGCGCACTTCCAGCAGCGCCAGCTCGGCGTTGCGTTCCCGCAGCAGCTGCGCCGCACGGTTGAGGATGCGGCCGCGCTCGGCGCCGCTCATTGCCGACCAGACGGCAAAACCCTGCTTGGCGGCCTCTACGGCCAGCGCCACTTCGTCGTCGCCGGCCTGCTGCACGCGGCACAGCACCTTGCCGGTGGCCGGTTCGATATTGTCGAGCAACGGCAGTGCCGGATTATCGATACTGCGGCCGCCGATATAACTGCACAGAATGGGGGTGTTCACGTCGTCTCCTCGCTTGTCGCCCAGGCTATGCCGGCATTGGGCCATGTTGGCCGCATGGCGTCCTGTCTGTTTCCGACATCTACCCATGTCGGCGCGACCAGCGCTAATGTCCAGAAAAGGCCAGCCCGTGACGGCTGGCGACCAGTCGCGCCGTGGGCTGGGCGCTAAGGTTAGCCGTATCGAGCCTGTTGCTGGTTTTTTTACGTTGTAGCCGGCCCACCGGGCCTGCGCAGCTGCCATAAAGATCATGAACAGGCTCATGGCCCGCATCGGGCGACATGACGCACACAAGAGGAGATCACCCATGAGCGCATCCCACCGCTACACGCTGACCTGCACCTGTCGCAGCGGCCCGGGCCAGGTGGCCCGCATCTCCCAGTTGCTGGATCAGCAGCACTGCTATATCGACGAGCTGGCGGTGTTTGACGACCAGGAAACCGAGCGCTTCTTCGTGCGCAGTACCTTTCATGCGCTGGATGGCGTATTCACCGAAGCCGGCCTGCGCGAGGGCCTGGCCGGCCTGACCGAACAGGGCGTGGTGGAATGGAACCTGCACGACAGCCGCGTGCGCCCGCGCGTGCTGATCATGGTGTCCAAACTGGACCACTGCCTGAACGACCTGCTGTACCGCCGCAAGATGGGCGACCTGGACATGGACGTGGTGGCGGTGGTGTCCAACCATCCGGACCTGGAGCCGATTGCCCGCAGCTACGGCATTCCCTACCACCATCTGCCGCTGACGGCGGACACCAAGCCGCAGCAGGAAGCGGCGCTGCTGGCGCTGGTGGAATCCACCGGTGCCGAGCTGGTGGTGCTGGCGCGCTATATGCAGGTGCTGTCGCAAGAAACCTCGCGCCTGTTCGCCGGCCGCGCCATCAATATCCATCACTCCTTCCTGCCCGGCTTCAAGGGTGCCAAGCCCTACCACCAGGCGCATGCGCGCGGGGTGAAGCTGATCGGCGCCACCGCGCACTACGTTACCGACGATCTGGACGAAGGCCCGATCATTGAACAGGTGGTGGAGCGGGTGGATCACGCGCACAGCGCCGAGCAGCTGCTCACTGTGGGGCGTGACATGGAGTGCCTGGCACTGGCGCGCGCGGTACGCTTCCACCTGGAGCGGCGCGTGTTCCTCAACGGCAACCGCACCGTGGTGCTGCGCTGAGCGGAAGCTTCGGCAGGTAGTAAAAGGTTGGCCGCACGTTTGTGCGGCCAACCTTTATCGACAAGGCCCTTTCGCCAGGCGGAAGGGCCTTGTCGCGTAAACGGCAGGGCGCCGATTCAATCGCGCTGCCAGCAGCCCGGGCGGGCGCTTCGGGTGATCAGGCTGCCGCGGTCTGCCGCGGCTGCAGCGGGCACACCAGTGGCACGAAGGCCTGGCCGGCGGCGTCGTAGCCCCACAGTGCGCCATCGTTGAGGTCGAAGAACCAGCCATCCAGTACCAGCTCGCCGGCCGCCACTTTCTGCGCCAGCCACGGGTAGGACAGCAGATTGTCCAGCGACACCATGATGGCGGCCTGCTCGCAGCGGCGCAGGCGCTGCGCCTCGTCCTCGTGGCCGTAGCGGCGGTAGACGAAATCGCGTGCCGGCGCAGCGATATCCAGCCAGCGGGTGAGGGCGCTGTCCTGTGGCGTACTGCGCTGCATCAGCGCGCGGATGCCGCCGCAGCCAGCGTGACCCATCACGATGATGCGCTCCACCTGCAGGTTGAGCACGGCGAATTCCAGCGCCGCCGCCACGCTGGCGTGCAGGTTGCCGGCATCGTAGGGCGGCACCAGGTTGGCCACGTTGCGCACCACGAACATCTCGCCAGGCTGGCTGCTCATCAGAGCCGGCGGGTGCACGCGCGAATCGCAGCAGCCTATCACCAGCGTGGCCGGGCTCTGGCCGTGGCGCAGCGATTCGTACAGATTGTGTTCCGGGGAAAAATAGTCTTGCTGAAAGCGGCGGAAGCCTTCCAGCAGCGGTTCGACCGAGTTCATGATGCGGCTCGCTTCAAGGTTCTGGTGCAGCCGGTCTCGTGGCGGAGCGAAACCGGCTGCAGCAGAGCCCGACGCCGGCAAGGGTTGGCCGCAGGCTTGCGGCCAACGGGGCGCGTCAGCCGCCGGTCATCGACATGAAACGCACCACCTGTTGCGGGCGTTCGATGAACTCGTGCTTTTCCGGCTTGAGCTCGATGGCCTCGCGGATGGCGGCCTCCAGCTCGGCATCGCTACAGCCGGCGCGCAGCAGCGGGCGCAGTTCGAAGCGCTCTTCCTGCCCCAGACACATGTACAGCGTGCCATCCACCGACAGCCGCACGCGGTTGCAGGTGGCGCAGAAGTGCTGCGACATCGGCGTGATCAGCCCCAGGGTGAAGCGGCCGTCGCGGCTTTCCCAGTAGCGGGCCGGGCCGCCGCCCAGGGTTTTGCAGCTTTCCTGCAGGTCGAAGCGCTGGCTCAGCTGGTGCAGCAGGCGCGACAGGTTGAGCCCCTGGGTGTGCTGGCCGGTGCTGCCCATCGGCATCGCTTCGATGAGACGCAGGATGAAGTTGTTTTCGATACAGAAGGCGATCATCGCTTCGATGTCGCCATCGTTGACGCCCACCATCGGCACCATATTGATCTTGATGGTCTTGAAGCCGGCGTCGCGCGCGGCGGACAGGCCGTGCAGCACCTTGTCCAGGCTGTCGCTGCCGCTGATCTCCTGCACGCAGTCGCGGCGCAGCGAATCCAGGCTTACGTTCAGGCGGTTGAGGCCGGCCTTGAACAGCGCCTGGGCGTGTTTGTCCAGCTGGGTGCCGTTGGTGGTCAGCGACAAATCCTCGACGCCGGGCAGGGCGGACAGCCTTGCGGCCAACTCGGGGAGGTTGCGTCGCAGCAGCGGCTCGCCGCCGGTGAGGCGGATGCGGCGGGTGCCCAGGCGGGCGAAGCTGGCGATCACGCGTTCCATTTCGTCGAAGGTCAGCCAGTTCTCCGGCTCTTCGAAACCCTTGAAGCCCTTGGGGATGCAGTAGCTGCAACGCAGGTCGCAGCGGTCGGTTACCGAGACACGCAGGTATTCGATATTTCTGCCAAAGCGGTCGGACAACATACGACACTTTCCGATACGGGTGAATTGCACACAGTGTAGGTCAAAGCAAACGCCCTGCCAGTTGGCCGGAGGTAGGCGCTGGCCTAGCTCTTTCGGCGTAAGCATCACCGGCATTGGTCGTGTGCCGGGGGCTATTTCTTACAGTATGCCGCGTTTTTTCGTGCACCTGCTTTGCTGATTGCGACATGCCGGCGGTAGGGTTTTTGCCGCGGTAATGCAAAACGGGCCCGCAGGCCCGTTTGCTACCGATATCGCGTATCGCTTACAGCTTGATCAGCGTGGACTTCAGCTCGGTGTACTTCTCCAGCGCGTGCAGCGACTTGTCGCGGCCGTTGCCGGATTGCTTGAAGCCGCCGAACGGGAAGTTCATGTCACCGCCTTCGTCGTAGCAGTTCACCCACACGGTGCCGGCGCGCAGGCGGCGCGATACCTGGTGTGCAGTGGTGACGTTGCTGGTCCACACCGCGGCGGCCAGGCCGTACTCGGTGTCGTTGGCGATGCGGATGGCTTCTTCCACATCCTTGAAGGTGATGATGGACAGTACCGGGCCGAAGATTTCCTCGCGGCAGATGGTCATGTCCGGGCGCTGGCATACGAAGGCGGTCGGCTCAATGAACAGGCCGGTGTCTACGTGGGTGGCCTTGCCGCCGCATACCAGTTCGGCGCCTTCAGACTTGGCCTTGTCGATGTAGGACAGCACCTTGTCGTACTGGGTGCGATCGACGATGGCGCCCATGCCGCTGGACGGGTCCAGCGGGTCGCCGGGGTAGAAGCCGTCGGCGGCCTTCTTGAATTCGGCAACGAAGGCATCCTTGATGTCTTCATGCACCAGCAGGCGCGAGCCGGCGGTACACATTTCACCCATATTGTAGAAGATGGCGCCGGCAGCGGTGCGTGCGGCACGCGCCAGGTCCGGGCAATCCGGCAGCACGATATTGGGCGACTTGCCGCCCAGCTCCAGCCATACACGCTTGAGGTTGGACTGCGCGGCATCGGCGGCGATCAGCTTGCCCACGCCGGTGGAGCCGGTGAAGGCGATGCAGTCGATGTCCATGTGCATGGCCAGGCGCTTGCCCACGTCGCCGGCGCCCGGCAGTACCTGGAAGATGCCGTCCGGGATGCCGGCCTGCTTGGCCAGCGCGGCCAGGCGGATGGCGGTCAGCGGCGATTTTTCCGACGGTTTCAGGATCAGTGCATTACCTGCTGCCAGCGCCGGGCCAAATTTCCAGCTGGCCATCAGAATGGGGAAGTTCCACGGCACCACGGCGGCAACCACGCCAATGGCTTCGCGGGTAACCAGGCCCACCAGTTTCGGGTCCACCGGGGCGACTTCGCCGCCCACCTTGTCGATGGCTTCGGCAAACCATTCCACACAATAGGCTGCGCCCGGTACATCCACCGTGGTGGTGTCGCCAATGGGTTTGCCGGCATCCAGGGTTTCCAGCAGAGCCAGTTCGTCGCGATGTTCGCGGATCAGCGCGGCAAAGCGCTTCAGGATGCGGCCACGGGCCAGCGGCGGCAGGTCGGACCAGCCACCATTTTCAAAGGCGCGACGGGCAGCCTTTACTGTCAGCTCCACTTCGTGCTCACCAGCCCAGGCGATGCTGGCGAGCTTGTCACCAGTGGCCGGGTTGATGCAGTCGAAGCTGCGACCGTCGGCGGCGTCGACGTATTCACCGTCGATAAAGGCGCGGCCTTCGATCTTGATTTCGCTGGAAAGGGCTTTCCACTCAGCGTGGGTGCGAGCCATTGTGTTTCTCCTTTGTTGTGTCTATCCGCCGGTTTCCCGGCGGTCAGAACGTGGGAGGCGAACTTGCGCTGACAATCTCGCAGGTTTCGCCGCCAACGTTGCGAAAGCGGTGTGGCAACTTGCTATCAAAGTAGTAAGAGTCGCCTGGGCCGAGTACGCGCACGTCGTTACCAACGGTGACTTCGATGCGCCCCTTCAGCACCACGCCGCCTTCCTGTCCTTCGTGCATCAGCATTTCCGGGCCGGTATCGGCATCGGGCTGGTACACCTCGCGCAGGATGGCGATGTCGCGACGCTCATGGGACGTCCCGACCAGCATGAGCTGGATCTGGTCGTTGCCCAGGTTGGGGAGCTCGTCCGGGGTGTAGAACACGCGCGGCTGTTGCGGATCGGCGTCGAAGGTAAAGAAGTCCGACAGGGTCATCGGCAAACCTTCCAGTACCTTGCGCAGCGAACTGATCGAGGGGCTGACGCGATTTTGTTCGATCAAGGAGATCGTTCCGTTAGTAACGCCAGCTCGTTTGGCCAGTTCGCGCTGGGAAAGACCCATGCGTTCGCGAACCATCCGTAGTCGTGCTCCGACATCCATGCTTTCTGTCCAATCCGTATGTTAATAATTTTAGACGTTTGATGATAAGGATTTTGACCGCTTTTGCCATGGTTGTTGCGCCGCAATAACAAAATTTCTTGGCAACATGTGCATTTTATAGTCAAAATCAGTGTGTGGTTGCAAGTTTGTTGTAGATTTTTTTAAACAACACCTGTACAACACATCACGACACAGCCAAAGGAGACAGCTATGTTAATAGGCGTTCCGAAGGAGATCAAAAATCACGAGTATCGCGTTGGCCTCACGCCGTCCGGTGTTCGTGAAATCGTGGCCGCCGGCCACAAGGTGGTAGTGCAGACCCAGGCTGGTCTGGCCATCGGTTTTACCGATGAAAACTACCTGCAGGCGGGGGCTTCCATCGCGGCTACGGCCGAGGCGGTGTTTGCTGCAGCCGACATGATCATCAAGGTGAAGGAACCGCAGCCGGTGGAATGCCGCATGCTGCGTCCCGGGCAAGTGTTGTTTACCTATCTGCATCTGGCGCCGGACCCGGAACAGACCCGGTTGCTGGTGGATTCCGGCGCCATCGCCATCGCTTACGAGACGGTGACCGACGAGCGTGGTGGCCTGCCGCTGCTGGCGCCGATGTCGGAAGTGGCTGGCCGCATGGCGGTACAGGCCGGTGCGCATGCGCTGGAAAAGGCGCAGGGCGGTCGCGGCGTGCTGCTGGGCGGTGTGCCGGGCGTGGCGCCGGCCAGGGTGGTGGTAATCGGTGGTGGCGTGGTGGGGCTGAACGCGGCGCGCATGGCGCAGGGTCTGGGCGCGGATGTGACGCTGCTGGACAAGTCGCTGGGCCGGCTGAAGGAAATCGACAACGTATATCAAGGTCGCATCAAGACGCTGATGTCCAATGCGGCCAACATCGAGGAGTCGATCCGCGATGCCGACATGGTGGTCGGCGCGGTGCTGATTCCGGGGGCGGCGGCACCCAAGCTGGTGAGCCGCGCCATGCTGAAGAATATGAAGACCGGCGCGGTGCTGGTGGATGTGGCCATCGACCAGGGTGGCTGCTTCGAGACCAGTCGCGCCACTACACACCAGGACCCGACCTATATCGTGGACGGCATCGTGCACTACTGCGTGGCGAATATGCCGGGCGGCGTGGCTCGCACCTCCACCATGGCGCTGACCAATGCCACGCTGCCGTACGCGCTGGAGCTGGCCGGCAAGGGCTGGGCCGAGGCGCTGGTGGCCAACCCGCACCTGCGCAACGGCCTGAACGTATGCCGCGGCCAGGTGACCTACGCCGCCGTGGCACGCGACCTGGGGTACGAGTACGTAGAACCGTTGGCCGCCATCAAGGCAGCCAGTTGAGCAACTGAGGAAATCATGCAGCAACCGATTATCGGTATTCCCTGTGATGTTAAGCAGATCGGGCTGTTTCCGTTCCACGCGGTAGGTGAGAAGTACATCACCGCCGCCGTGGGCGGGGCGGGCGGTATCGCCATCCTGATCCCTTCGCTGGGTGACGCCACGCAGCTGCGCGCCATCGTCGACATGGTCGATGGTGTGCTGCTGCCGGGTTCGCCCTCCAACGTCGAGCCGCACCACTATCAGGGGGCGCCCAGCCGTGAGGGCACCCAGCACGATGTGGCGCGCGATGCCACCACGCTGCCGCTGATCGACATGCTGATCGAGGAAGGCGTGCCGCTGTTGGGCATCTGCCGCGGTTTCCAGGAGATCAACGTGGTCCTGGGCGGGGAGCTGCACCAGCATGTACAGGAGCAGCCCGGGCTGAACGATCACCGTGAGCCGGACACCACCGACCTGGACGAAATGTACGGGCCGGCCCACCCGGTGAAGTTGGCCGAAGGCAGTCTGCTGCAAGGCTGGCTGGGCTGCGACAGTGTAATGGTGAACTCCATCCACCAGCAGGGCATCAAGCGGCTGGCGCCGGGGCTGGAAGTGGAAGCCGTGGCCGAGGATGGCCTGGTGGAAGCCTACCGGGTGGCGTCTGCCAGGAACTTCGCCTATGCAGTACAGTGGCATCCGGAATGGAAATACTGGGACAACAAAGTATCCCAGGCAATTTTGAAGGCTTTCGGCGATGCCTGCCGAGAGCGCCGTATGCGTCGGAACCAATAGCCGGCGCGTACTCGGCAAACCATCCGCCCCGGGTCTGACTTCCCGCGAGGCTGGAGAAAAGAGGAAAGCATCATGAGTCACCAAATGTTCGAATGGTTGCGTGAGCACAGAATCACCGAAGTGGAGTGCATTGTTCCGGATATGACCGGCGTTGCACGCGGCAAGATCGTGCCGAAGGACAAGTTCGTGTCCGAGGCCGAGATGCGCCTGCCCGAAGCGGTGCTGATCCAGACAGTTACCGGCGATTACCCGGATGACAGCATGCTGGATCTGACCGACCCGGATATGGTCCTGAAGCCGGATCCGGACAGCCTGCGCTTCGTGCCGTGGGCTACCGACCCGACTGCCCAGCTGATCTTCGACGCCTTCCGCGCCGATGGCAGCCCGGTGGAAGTGGCACCGCGCAGCGTGCTGCGCCGCGTGCTGCAGCTGTACAGCGACAAGGGTTGGGCGCCGGTAGTGGCGCCGGAAATGGAGTTCTACCTGCTGTCGCCGAACCCGGATCCGGACATTCCGCTGGCTCCGCCTATCGGCCGTACCGGCCGCGCCGAATTCGGCCGTCGCTCCTATGCCATCGATGCGGTGAACGAATTCGACCCGCTGTTCGAAGACATTTACGACTACTGCCATGCGCAGAATCTGGAAGTCGACACGCTGATTCACGAAATCGGCACCGCGCAGATGGAGATCAACTTCCTGCACGGCAACGCGCTGGATCTGTGTGACCAGGTGTTCCTGTTCAAGCGCACCGTGCGCGAGGCAGCGTTCCGCCACAATATGTACGCCACCTTCATGGCCAAGCCGATGGAAGGCGAGCCGGGCAGCGCGATGCATATTCACCAGAGTGTGACCGACATCAACACCGGCAAGAACCTGTTCAGCAACGCGGATGGCAGTGCGTCCGAGATGTTCCTGCACTTCATCGGCGGCCTGCAGCACTACCTGCCGGAGTGCATGCCGTTCTTCGCACCGTACGTGAACTCCTACCGTCGCCTGTCGCGCTACACCGCGGCACCGACCAACGTGGAGTGGGGCTACGACAACCGTACCGTCGGCCTGCGCGTGCCGCATTCCTCGCCGGCTGCGCGCCGCGTGGAAAACCGCGTGCCGGGCGTGGACGTGAACCCGTACATCGCCATGGCCGCCACCCTGGCCTGCGGCTACCTGGGTATCGTCAACAAGATCCAGCCGCGTGACCCGCTGGCCAGCGATGCCTACGAGCTGCCGTTCCAGTTCCCGCGTGGCACCGAGGAGGCACTGGAGCGCCTGTCGCGCTGCCACGACGTGGCCGAAGTACTGGGCCCGCGTTTCGTGAAGATGTTCATCGGCATGAAAGAGAAGGAATTTGCCGAGTACTTCCGCGTGATCAGCCCGTGGGAACGCCGCTTCCTGCTGCTGCACGTGTAAGCGGTTGACGTAATAACAAGCACCGCAGCCTCCGGGCTGACGATTCCGGTGCAGGAGCCCGCGGCCAACCTTGGTCGCGGGCCTATTACCCAGGAGAGTAGAAATGACGCAGCAACAACGCAGCACCGCCCAGTGGCGCGAACTGGATGCAGCACATCACCTGCATCCGTTTACCGACACCACCTCGCTGAACCAGCAGGGCGTGCGCATGATTACCCACGCCGACGGTATCTATCTGTGGGATAGCGAAGGCAACAAGATCACCGACGGCATGGCCGGCCTGTGGTGCGTGAATCTCGGCTATGGCCGCAAGGACCTGTCTGATGTCGCCAAGCGCCAGATGGACGAGCTGGCCTACTACAACACTTTCTTCAAGACCTCGCACCCGGCCGTGGTAGAGCTGTCGCACCTGCTGGCGCAAGTGGCACCGGCCGGTTTCGACCACGTGTTCTACACCAACTCCGGCTCCGAGTCGGTAGACACCATGATGCGCATGGTGCGCCGTTACTGGGACGTGAAAGGCAAGCCGCAGAAGAAAACCCTGATCGGCCGCTGGAACGGCTATCACGGTTCCACCATCGGCGGTGCTTCGCTGGGTGGCATGAGCTATATGCACGAGCAGGGCGACCTGCCGATTCCGGGCATCGCCCACATCGAACAGCCGTGGTACTACAAGCACGGCAAGGACATGACCCCGGAAGAGTTCGGCCTGGCGGCTGCCCGCTGGCTGGAAGACAAGATTCTGGAAATCGGCGCCGACAAGGTTGCCGCCTTCGTGGGTGAGCCTATCCAGGGCGCCGGCGGCGTGATCATCCCGCCGTCCACCTACTGGCCGGAAGTGGAACGCATCTGCCGCAAGTACGACATCCTGCTGGTTGCCGACGAGGTGATCTGCGGTTTCGGCCGTACCGGCGAGTGGTTCGGCCAGCAGCACTTCGGCTTCAAGCCGGACATCTTCACCACCGCCAAGGGCCTGTCCTCCGGCTACCTGCCGATCGGCGCGGTATTCGTTGGCAATGAAGTGGCGGCAACGTTGGCCGCAGGCGGCGATTTCAACCACGGCTTTACCTATTCCGGCCACCCGGTGGCTGCCGCCGTGGCGCACGCCAACGTCAAGGCGCTGCGCGACGAGGGCATCGTCAAGCGCGTGAAGGAAGAAACCGGCCCTTACATGCAGCAGCGCTGGCGCGAAACCTTCGGCCAGTTCGAGCATGTGGACGACGTTCGTGGCGTCGGGCTGATCCAGGCGTTCACCCTGGTGAAGAACAAGGCCACCCGCGAGCTGTTCGACAACTGGGGCGAGATGGGCACCATGTGCCGTGACATCTTCTTCGGCAACAACCTGATCATGCGTGCCTGCGGCGACCACATGGTATCCGCACCGCCGCTGGTGATCACCAAGGCCGAGATCGACACCATGCTGGGTACTGCCGCCCGCTGCATGGAAACCTTCGAGCAGAAACTGCGCGAGCGCGGCCTGGCCTGATAGTCAGCAAGCGACAAGCAGTAAAAAGCGGGTTTTGATACAATCAAACCCGCTTTTTTTATTCATAATGATCGCAGCGGGCCGTCTGTACATGCGGATGGCGCACGCTGTGGCATCTCTACTCGCGCACAAAGCTGCGGCCAACCCGGCTGGCGCAGCACAACCCGACAAAGGCAGGCAGCATGGCTGACGAATCGCAACGCCCCATCGTCGTCAAGAAAATCAAGAAAGGCGGCCACGGCCACCATGGCGGTGCGTGGAAAATCGCCTACGCCGACTTCGTGACCGCGATGATGGCGTTCTTCCTGCTGATGTGGCTGCTGGGCTCGACTTCAACAGGCATCTTGCAAGGTATTTCCGATTACTTCAGGTCCCCGCTGAAGACTGCGCTGCAGGGTGGCGAGGGCACCGGTGCAGCTACCTCGGTGATCAAGGGTGGCGGCACCGACCTCACCAAGTCCACCGGCGTGGTGTCCAAGGGTAGCCCTCGCCAGCAGACCGACCAGCAGAAAGGCCGTGGCGCACAGGACAAGGAGCGGATGAAGCTGCTGCAGCAGCGCATCCAGCAGCGGCTGGATGCCACGCTGAACAAGAACGATGCGCTCAAGTCGCTGCAGAACCAGATCCGCATGGAGATGACGCCGGATGGCCTGCGCATCATGATCATCGATGAACAGAACCGGCCGATGTTCCAGTCCGGCGGCTTCGTGCCGCTGGATCACACCCGCCTCATCCTGCAGCAGATCGGCCGCGAGCTGAACGGTATGGATAACCACATCAGTATTTCCGGGCATACCGACGCCAACCGCTTCCCGGGTAGTGCCGCTGGCTATACCAACTGGGAGCTGTCGGCCGACCGCGCCAATGCCGCGCGCCGGGAGATGGTGGCCGGTGGCATGCTGGACGAGAAAGTGCTGCGCGTGGTTGGCCTGGGTGCGGCCGACCCCATCAATAAACAGAACGTATTCAGCCCGGAAAACCGGCGCATCGCCATCGTGATTCTCACCAAGGAAGCGGAAGATCGCATCCGCTCCGATGGCGGGCAGTCGGGCGATGCTTCGGCGCCGGCTGGTGACGTGGCAGCCGCATCGCAAGGCAAGCAGTAGTGCGTGTCGGCGTCTTGCTGCGCCCGGTGCTGACCCAGCTGCTGGCGGCATTGCTGGCATGGTTTTTCGTGGCGCCACTGCAGCAGCCCTGGACATGGGCGGGTCTGCAGGCGCTGCTGGTGCTGCTGCTGGCGCGCCTGCAGGGCATGAACGGCCTCGCCTTGCTGCTGCAGGCCTTGCTGGCGCCGGCGGTGCTGCTGGCCTCGCACTGGCAGTTGCCGCCGTGGCTGTATCTTGCCGGCTTGCTGTTGTTGCTGGCGCTGTCACGCAATGCGCTGACCGAGCGCGTGCCACTGTACCTGTCTTCGAGCGAGAGCATTGGCCGCCTGGCCGACATGCTGCCGCAGGGCGCCCGTGTGCTGGACCTGGGCAGTGGCGACGGGCGGGTGGTGTTGCAGTTGGCCGCAAGCCGCCATGATCTACAGTTGCTCGGCATCGAGAACGCCTTGCTGCCCTGGCTGTGGAGCCGTATCCGCTACCTGCTGGCCGGCCGCCCCGCCAATGCCCGGCTGCGCTATGGCAGCTTCTGGCAGCAGAACTGGGCGGATTTCGACGTGGTGCATGCCTTCCTGTCGCCGGCGCCGATGGCGCGGGTATGGCAGCAGTTTCAGCAGCAGTGCCATCCTGATGCCATACTTGTAAGTAACTCCTTTATGATAGAAGGCGTACTACCGGTACATCGCCTCGCCCTGTCCGGGCCCCTGCAAACCGAACTCTTGATCTGGCGTCACCCGCATGGAACTTGCTAACTGGTTGTCATCGCTATCCGAGAACCGCTGGCCCGTACTGGCAGATACGGCGGTGCAGGTGCGGCAGATGATGGCGCGCCATCAGGATGAGCTGGCATTTCCGGAACTGGCCAACCTGATGCTGTCCGACCCGTTCCTGCTGCTGGATCTGCTGCGCATGGTAGGGGGGTCCAGTGCGCTGCAGCGCAGCGAATCCAACCCGACGGTCGAGCAGATGCTGATGCTGATCGGGCTGGAAAGCGTGCAGAAGCGCTTTGGCAACGTGCAGGCGCTGATGGTCAGCCGCGGCAAGCTGGACCCTGAGGTGATCGATGCGCTGGGCCTGTGGCTGGGCAAGAGCCGGGTGGCGGCCTTCCTGATCAAGGACTGGCTGGCGATGATAGGCGAGACGCGGGTGCAGGATTGCTTCATTGCCGCACTGGTGTACAACCTGCCGGCCTGCCTGTACCTGATCTATCGCAACCGCGAGCCGCAGGGGCCGCTGCTGCAGGAAGTGTCGGACGTGTTCGGCATGGACTACCCCAAGCTGCTGGAGCAGTTCATTCAGCATCTGGCCCTGCCCAGCGGCCTGCTGGTTACCCTGGGTGGCGGGGCGACCAGCCGCCGCAAGCAGCTGCTCAAGCTGGCCATTGCCACCGCCAACGGCATCGACCAGGGCTGGTGGCGGCCGCAGTGGCATATCGGCATCGAGGCGGCGGCGCGGCTGATCGGCAGTACGCCGGAAGCGGCGCACGAGGCGGTGCGCGACGCCATCCTGCGGGTGGCGCGCAATCCGCGTGCCCGAGGCTACACCTACCCGGCGCGGGCATTCCTGTGGCGCGAAGGGCCGTTCCCGGTGGCGCCAAGTGCCCAGCCGGTACCGACCCTGAGTGGCGCGGAGCAACTGGAGCAGGCTTTGCGCGAGTCAATCCGCCACTTCGCCAACGATCTCAAGCTGGAGCGCATTTTCTTCCTGCGCTACGACCAGCACAGTCACACCCTGCGCCTGCGCTACCAGGTGGGGCTGGATGACCATGATCCGATTCGCAAGCTGGTGGTGTCGCTGGAGCCGGGGTGCTTCTTCAACCTGCTGGCCAGCAAGCCGCAGAGCTTCCACGCTCCATCCGGGGCGCGTACGCAGCTGGCACATCGCTATGGCGACGATTTTCTGTCCCTGCTGGGCGAGGGCGCGTTTGCCGCCATGTCCGTGTTTACCGGCCACAAGCTGGCAGGCGTGTTCGTGGTGGATAACTACCGCAGCAATAAACCTATCGAAGATGATACTTACCAGCGCTTCAAGGAAACCGTGGCGCGGGTATCGCAGATTGTCCTGTAAATGAATTTTCACAAGCACATTACTTCTGCGGCCAACGACGACATGAAGTTGCTGGCCCGCCTGCTCGACAACGCGCGCGAGCGCCGTAAACACGATGTCCTCGTGCTGGAGGGCATACACCTGCTGCAGTCGGCATTGGCGGCCGGTTGGCGGCCGCATGCGGTGTATGTCAACGAGGCAGCGGCCGGCAAGGTCGAGTTGCTGGCGCTGCTGGCCAGTGTCGACCCGCGGCATTGCCAGCTGGTAAGCACCGCGGTGCTGAGCAAGGTGACGGCGCTGGCCAGCCCGGCCGAGGTGCTGGCCATCTGCCCGCGGCCGGCGGCTGCAAGCGCGGCGCCGGGTGGCGGCTGCGTCATGCTGGACGACATCCAGGACCCGGGCAACCTGGGCACCATACTGCGCTGCGCTGCTGCGGCCAACGTGCGAGAGGTGTTTCTGTCCAGGGGCTGTGTCGATGTCTACTCTCCCAAGGTGTTGCGCGCCGGGATGGGGGCGCACTTTGCGCTGAACATCCACGAAGCGCAGGATCTGCCGGCAAGGTTGGCCGCATGGCCGGGGCGCAAACTGGTGACGCATCTGGAGGGCAGTGTGTCGCTGTATGGCCAGGATCTGCGCGGCCCGGTGGCTTTCGTGTTCGGCAACGAGGGCGCCGGGGTGAGTGAGGCGGTGCTGGCGCAGGCGGATGTGCGGGTGCGCATCCCGATGCCGGGGCATGCCGAGTCACTGAACGTGGCCATGGCGGCCACGGTGTGCCTGTTCGAGCGGGTGCGGCAGCTGGAAGGCTGATTGGCAGCAAAACAGACAAGGCCGCGCTTGCGCGGCCTTGTGCATGGTGCGGCCGCTGGCGCGGCATGGCGAAAATGGTGTTTCGGCGGAGGTGGCGATGTTGAACTGGCAAGCAGCTCAGGCCGACGATTTCGAGGCGTTGCACCAGCTGCGGCTGGCTGCCATGCGTCCAAGTCTGGAAGCGGTGGGACGCTACGATCCGCCGCGCTCGCGTCAGCGCTTTGCAAGTCGCTTTGTGGCTCAGGATACCCGCTGGATATTGCTGGCCGGCGAGCGGGTGGGGTTTGCCGCCATGCGCGTGGCAGAGGGCTACTGCCAGCTGGAGCATCTGTATGTGCACCCGCAGGCACAAGGCCGTGGTGCGGGTAGCTGGGCGCTGCATGCGCTGCAGCAGGAGGCGCGACTGCTGGGGCTGGGCATCCGCCTGGCGGCCTTGCGCGACAGCCCGGCAAATCACTTCTACCAGCACCTGGGCTTTGTGCGCAGCCACGAAGAAGAATGGGATATCTATTACCTGTGGCAGCCATAGCGCCAGCAGGGTCGATGGGCCAGAACTGACGGCGCTGCCAGCGCACGCGATGGCCGGAACGCTTGAGGGCTTGCCGGTAGCCGGCAGGCCCTGATTTATTCCTTGGATTCACGCTCCATGCGGCGCCGTTCTATCTCCCGGCGGGCATTGGCGTTGCGGATGTCTTCCGGCCGGCTGCGTGGCATCGGCTTGCCGGCGAGGATGTTGCTGCGGACTTCTGCACGAACTTCGAAATAGGCGGACTTGGACTGGTAATGCGACATGACGGCAGCTCCTTGGTGAGGAAACGGCGACATCAGTGCCTGTATCTGGCTTGTAGACCGACAGCCCGTAGGCTGGCACTGGGCGCGCAGGCATGCGTGTGAATCTGTATTACGCCTGTGGCTGGTCAAGTGCAAGGTTAAGGGCTGGGTGTGCCGCCATGGGCGGGCGTAGTGGGGTGGCGAGTGTTGTATCAAGGCAAATCCGGCCGCCACCGCCGGCTTGCTGCCCGTTGGCCGCAGCCATGAAAAAGCCGGCATGTGCCGGCTTTGGATGGGGTCATTTGGCCTGGTGCGGGCCGACATCCAGTGCTGCCCAGCCGTCGCGGCCAAGCTGCTGCATGGTTTCGATATTGCGCTCGTAGATGGCCGCCGGGTCGGGGAAGGCTTCGACGGCGCGGGCAATGCTGGCCTCGCGCAGCAGGTGCAGTGTCGGGTATGGTGAGCGGTTGGTGTTGTTGCTCACATCGTTGAGCGTAGTGCCATCAAACTGGAACTTGGGGTGGAACTCCGCTACCTGGAGTTCGCCCTCCAACTGCAGGTCGGCCAGTACGGCATCCACTACGCCCAGGAATTCGTTGAAATCCAGGAAGCGCTGCAGCACGAAAGGGTGCACCAGCAGGGTGGTGTCGATCTCTTCCGGGTCGCTGTCGGCCAGCAGGCGCAGTTCGGTAATCAGGTGCTCCAGCAGGGTTTCCGGCGTGGCGGCATCGCTGACCACGATGCGCACCTGTTCCTTGATGTAGACCGACTTGGCGAACGGGCACAGGTTCAGGCCGATGACGGCCTTTTCCAGCCAGTTGCGGGTGCTGGCGATGATGTCGTCGTGGGAGGTGTCCATGCGCTACTCCGGTAGGTAAAAAGCAAAAACCCGGATGCAAGCATCCGGGTTCTTAAGTTCCAGATTCGAACCGAATTAGATCGGCTGAATGTTGGAGGCTTGCTTGCCCTTCGGGCCTTCAACGATGTCGAAGCTTACGCGCTGGTTTTCAGCCAGGGAGCGGAAGCCTTTGGAGTTGATTTGCGAGAAGTGTGCAAATACGTCGTCACCGCCGTTGTCCGGAGTAATGAAGCCGAAACCTTTAGCGTCGTTGAACCATTTTACGGTACCGGTTGCCATGTTCTATTCCCTTATTGAGAAAGCGTTGAGTATGAGAAAAGCGCATGTCAATCAAGGGAAAAGACAAACTGTGGTACGGCGATAGCCTTTACAACAACTGTACAGATCACGACTTGAAAAACTGCAAGTCGCAGTCTGCCTGCGCTTATCGGGACAAGCAAGTCTTTTTTGGGGTTTGACCCTAAAAAAACCGGTGGCACTTGTCGTATGTCATGTGTTGGCGCGGCAATTTTGCCAATGAGATTTCCTGCAGGCTCTATAGTTCAGTCTGTAATCGCAACGGGAGAACATCTGCATGCCAGAGGCCATCGAGCACTATCGTATTGAGGATGAAGAAAGTTTTGCCGATTTCCTCTATGCGCTGAACGATTACGCCCCGCGCGCGGCGAATCTGCTGCATTTATTGCGACAGCAGCCCATGGACGTGGCGGTACAGGCCGAGCTGATGCGGCTTTTTCACACCATCAAGGGTGATGCCGGCCTGTGCCGGCTGTATTTTGTCGAGCCGCTGGTGCACGCGGTGGAGGACATCCTGGCCCGCATCAAGTCGGGGGAGCTGCTGTTCGGCGCCGCGCTGGAGCAAGTGGTGCTGCTGGCGGTGGACCGGCTGGAGCTGCTGATCGCTGAGCTGGACAGTGGCCGCGCGGTTGCGCTGCGGGATTTCAACCAGCTGACGGAAGCCCTGCACCCGCTGGGGCAGCTGCCGCCCGCGCAGGTGGACGAAGCGGCCTGGCAACTGGTCAAGCAACTGACCGGCTTCGTGCCGCAGGGCCAGGCAGGGCAGCAGTCGGTGGCGACGCCGGCGCAGCAGGCCGATCTTGATTTCTTTCACTCGCTGGGCCTGCAGTTCGAGCAGCGCTCCGCGCTGTTCCAGGGACGCACCGAGCGCAATCTCATTCTGGCCATGGCCTGCAATCGCGTGGCCGGCATGCCCATCGACTCGCTGCAGCTGGAGGCGGCGGTCTACGTGCACGATGTCGGCATGATGTTCCTGCCGCAGGAGCTATGGCTGCGGCAGGGGCGCATGAGCGAGGATGAGCGCGTGCAGTTGGCCGCACACCCCGGCTGGGCAGCCGACCTGCTGGCGCGCATGCCCGGCTGGGATATGGCCGCGCGCATCGTGCGCGAACATCACGAGCGGCCGGATGGCCGCGGCTACCCGGCGGGCAAGCCCGGCGGGCTGATCTGCGATGGTGCCAAGCTGCTGGCGATTATCGATACCTTCGAAGCGGTGATCCTCAAGCATGGCCAGCGGCAACAGGCGCGCTCGCTGTTGCGGGCGGTGGCGGAAGTGAACGCCAGTGAAGCGCAGTTCGATCCGAAATGGATTGCCTGTTTCAACCAGGTGGTGCGCGAGCTGATGCAGCAGGGCGACGCCTTGCCACATGTACGCTGAGGTCGAGTCACGCCATCCTAGCTGTATCGGCTTGCGCCTTGGCATATGATGCTGGTCTGCCAACTTTGCTGGATAGGAACATGGATCTGATTGTATTGCTCCCGCTGTTGATTTTGCTGGCGTTTGCCGGCGTGCGCATTGTCGGCCAGCAGACGCTGGCCATCGTGGAAACCTTCGGCAAGTTCTCGCGGGTGATGTCGCCTGGCCTGAACTGGGTCGTGCCGGGCGTGCAGCGCGTGGCCAAGGTAATGGAATTGCGCGTGCAGGAGCTGTCGGCGCAGGTGGAGGTGAAGACCCGCGACAATATGTTTGTCAGCCTGCCGGTGGCGATTATGGTGCGGGTGTTGCCGCAGCGCGCGGCGGATGCCTACTACCAGTTGGCCGCACCGCAGGAACAGGTCAAGACCTGGGTGCTCAATACCTTGCGTTCGTCCACGGCCACCATGAGCCTGATGAATCTGTATGAAGATCGCGATCAACTGGCGCACCATGTGCAGCTCAACCTGGCCGAGCGCATGGGCGTGTACGGCTACGAAATCGTCAGCGTGCTGATCGACCAGCCCATGGTGTCGGAGGAGGTGCAGCACGCGTTTAACAGCGTGATCGCTTCCGAGCGCAAGCGCGAGGCGGCGGTGCAGGAAGCGGAAGCCAAGCGCGCGCTGATCCTGGGTGAGGCCAGGGCCGAGGCGGAGGCGCAGCAGCTGCGTGCCGAAGGTCTGGCCAAGGCGCGTGCGGTGCTGGCGCAAAGCCTGACCGAGGCGATCGCCCAGGCGCGTGGCAGCGGCATAGACGAGCAGGACATCATGCGCCTGCTGCTGGAAACCAACCGGCTGGATACCATCAAGTACGCTAGCGAGAAGGGCAAGCTGGTGCTGATGGATCTGCGGCAGCAGCCCACGCCACCGGTGCAGATAGGGGTGAATTAGGCTCCGTGTCCAAGGTGGGCATTGACGCTGGAAATGCCGCGCAGGCATGATGCAGTGCAAGAGCCGCAAACGGCCGTGCCCATTCGACAAGGAGAATTCATGGAGCAGTTTGATAATGTAAGCGTGGTAAAACGCGCCAATGTGTATTTCGACGGCAAGTGCGTGAGCCATACCGTGATTCTGCCGGACGGCACCCGCAAATCGGTAGGCGTGATCCTGCCGGCCAAGCTGCTGTTCAGCACCGGCGCGCCGGAGATCATGGAAGTGCTGGCGGGCGAGTGCAAGGTGACTCTGGCCGGCGAGCAGGCTGGCAGCACCTACAAGGGCGGTGATTCGTTCAAGGTGCCGGGCGAGAGCAGCTTCCAGATCGAAGTTACCGACACGCTGCATTACGTTTGCCACTACGGGTAAGCCGTCGCGGCACAAGGTGCAAGGCCGGGCTATAAGCCCGGCCTTGTTGTTTATGCGGCATCCGCCGGCGCGTGGCGGCGGATCACCATCAGCGATTCGTCGCGGTGCAATGAGGTGTCCGGCCCCGGGTTGAACTGCACCTCGCCACCTGGCAGCTCCACCGCAATCACGATCACGCTGCCATCGCTCACCGGCAGGCATTCGCCGATGCTGCGGCCAACCCATTCTTCCTGCACCGGCAGTAACTCCGCGCGAAAGGCGTGCGGGTAGCGGTTGTGCAGCCGTTCAAAGAAATGCATCGCCTGCGGGTTCACCACCAGCGAGGCCATGTTCATGCCGCCCAGGTAGGACGGAATCACCACGTGGTCGGCGCCCACCGCCAGCAGCTTCTTGCGCGCGCTTTCGGTTTCGGCCTTGGAGACAATGGTCAGCCCGGCGTTCAGATTGCGTGCTGTCACGGTCACGAAAGCGTTGTCGGCGTCGGAGGTCAGGCTGGTAATCAGCGCGCGGGCGCGCTCGATGCCGGCCGCCAGCAGGTTGTCGTCCTCGGTGGCATCGCCAATGATGTAGGGGTGGCCGTACGGCGCCAAAAACTGGGCAGCGCGGCTGGCATCCTTTTCGATGACCACGATCTTGTGCCCGGCGCGCTGCAGCTCATCCAGCACATACAGCCCGCTGCGGCTCAGGCCGCAGATCACCACATGTTTTTCCAGGCGGGAAATGATTTTGTCCATTTTCTTCTTGCGCAAATAGGCGGGCAGGTCGCCCTGGAACAGCATCAGGGTCAGTGAAGACAGGCCGTAACCCACCACACCGGTGCCGAACACGATCAGCAGGATGGTAAAGGTACGGCCCAGGGTGTCCAGCGGGTGGGTTTCACCATAGCCGATGGTGGCCAGGGTGATGACGGTCATGTACAGGCTGTCGAATGCCGACCAGCCTTCCAGCAGGTGGTAGCCGAGCGTGCCCGTCACGACGACGGCGAGCACGAGGCCAAGCAGGGACAGCAGTTTGAGGGCGAGAGTGCGTCCCATGGGCGGCGGTCAGGGTGGAAACCTGTGCATTCTAGAAAAAAGCGTATGCAAAAGGGAAGGGTGACCGCTGCAAAAAAACAGGCGGCCAAATGGCCGCCTGCCGCAATCGTTTAGCCGCCGGAGCAGCCGCAGCCACCGCCGCCACCGCAACCACCCTGCTGCGGAGCCGGCTCCGCTTCAGCCAGGTGGATGGTGAAGTCGATGACAACCTGGCTGGCATCGCGCTGCTGGTAGCTGTAGCGGATCTGCTCGCCGTAGCGTTGCTGGATCTGGCCCAGCAGCGGCAGCGGGTCGTGGTCGTTGATGAAGCGCATGGTTTCGCCGTTGTGCAGCGATTCCAGGGCGCCGAAGATGGCAGCATGGCGGAAGCGCTTGGCAACGCCGCGGGCGTCGAACGGGAAGACGGTATCGGTGAGGACTTGCATGTGGGGTTCTCCTGCTGATGATGACCGCACTGTGCCATGCCACTGGCGGGCTGCTCCTTGAGCGCGGATAAGAAATTGCAGGCATGCGGCCTGGCCGCCCGGCCGGGGTGCCCGGCAGGCGGCAGATCGTGCCAACCGGTGGAGGAATGATGAGGAATCTGCAGCAACAGCTGGTGAACTATGCGTGCTATCACCGTGACCCGCGCAATATCCGCACGCATCTCATCGGGGTTCCGCTGATCGTGCTGGCGGTGGCCACCCTGCTGGCCGGTGTGCCGCTGGCTGGCGTCAGCGTGGCGCATGTCGCGATATTGCTGGTGGTGCTGTACTACCTGCGGCTGAGTCGCGTGCTGGGGGCCTGCATGGCCGTTGTCATGCTGCTGGCGCTGTGGGGTGGCATAAGGTTGGCCGCATTGCCGCCGCCGGGTGGTTTGCTGACCGGTGGCGGCCTGTTCGTGCTGGGCTGGGCATTCCAGTTGTTGGGCCACGTGTATGAGGGGCGCAAGCCGGCGTTTGTCGATGATCTGGTCGGCTTGCTCATCGGCCCGCTGTTCGTGCTGGTGGAATGTCTGTTCCGCCTGGGGCTGCTGCGCGGGCTGCAGACGGAGATCGAACAGCAGGCCGGGCCGGTTGCCGTGCGCAGGGCCGATCACGGGCATAACGGCGGCGGTAGCACGTAATATTTGCCGCCGCGGGCGGCAGCTTCGTTATAATCCCGCTCCTTTTGCGCCAGGAGCGGGAATCATGACAGTAAAAGCCTGTGGCGTGGATTTTGGCACCTCCAATTCCACGGTGGGCTGGTGGCGCCCTGGGCAGCAGACCCTGCTGGCACTGGAAGAAGGCAAGACTACCTTGCCCTCGGTGGTGTTCTTCAACGCCGACGAGGAAAGCGTGGCCTTTGGCCGCGCCGCGCTGGCGGAATACCTGGAAGGCTACGAAGGTCGCCTGATGCGCTCGCTGAAAAGCATTCTCGGTACCGGGCTGATGACCGGGCAGACCGAGGTGCAAGGGCGGCCGCTGCGCTTTCTCGATCTGCTGTCCTATTTCATTTCTGCACTGAAGCAGCGCGCCGAGGTGTCGGCCGGGCGCAGCTTCGAGCAGGTGGTGCTGGGGCGCCCGGTGTTCTTCGTGGATGACGATGCAGAGGCCGATCGCCTGGCCGAGCGCACACTGGGCGAGATCGCCCGCCAGGCCGGGTTTGTCGACGTGGCGTTCCAGTATGAGCCGATTGCTGCCGCCTTTGACTACGAAAGCCGTATCCAGCGTGAAGAGCTGGTGCTGATCGTCGATATCGGCGGCGGTACCTCGGACTTTTCGCTGCTGCGCCTGTCGCCCGATCGCGTGACCAAGGTCGAACGGCTGGGAGACATCCTGGCTAACGGCGGCGTGCATATTGGCGGCACCGATTTCGACAAGCAGCTCAGCCTGCGCGCGGTGATGCCCGAGCTTGGCTACCGCACACGGCTGCGCAACAACGCCGAAGTGCCGTCCAGCTACTACTTCAACCTGGCGACCTGGCACACCATCAACTTCGCCTACAGCCGCAAGGTGTGGTCGGAGCTGCAAGGGGTGTATGCCGATGCGCTGGAGCGCGACAAGCTGGACCGGCTGTTCAACCTGATCAGCAAGCGCGCCGGCCACTGGCTGGCCATCCAGGTGGAAGCGGCCAAGATCGCGCTGAGCGACAGCGACAGTACCTTGCTGTCGTTGCAGGAGATCGAGGACGGCCTGCAGCACGAGGTGTTGCGCGAGACCTTCCATGAGTCCATCGACCAGCTGCTGGGCAATATCGAGCGTACCGTTGGCGGCTTGCTGCAGGATGCGCAATTGCAGGCGGCGCAGGTGGACACCCTGTTCTTTACCGGCGGCTCCAGTGGCGTGCCGCTGCTGCGGCAGCGGGTGGCTGCCATGTTCCCCAACGCCACGGTGGTGGAGGGCGACCGCTACGGCAGTATTGGCAGCGGCCTGGCACTGGATGCAGCGCGGCGTTTTGGCTGAGCGGCAGCAATAAAAAAAGCCCACCTTGCGGTGGGCTTTTTTACTGGCGCTGGCCTTACTGTACCTTGGCCTTGGCTTTCAGGTCCTTGATCAGCGCTTCGATACGCTGACCCTGCACGCGCTGTTCCAGCTGCGGACGCAGTTGTTCCAGCGGCGGTGCGGCTTCAACCTTCACGTCATCCAGCTTGATGATGTGGTAGCCGAACTGGGTCTTCACCGGTACGGCAGTTACCTGGCCTTTGGCCAGTTTCACCATGGCGCCGGAGAATTCCGGTACGAAGGTTGCCGGGTCTTGCCAGCCCAGGTCGCCACCGGTGTTCTTGCTGCCCGGATCAATGGATTTTTCCTTGGCCAGCTGGTTGAACGGCTTGCCCTTCTTCAGCGCCTCCAGCACGGCCTTGGCTTCGGCTTCGGTCTTCACCAGGATATGGCGGGCGTGGTAGCTTTTCTTCTCCGGGAACTCGGCCTTGGCCTTGTCGTATTCGGCCTTGATCTGGGCTTCGGTTACCGGGTTGGCGTGCACGTAGTCCTTGATGTAGCGGTTGGCCAGCGACATGGCCTGGGCGTTTTCCATTTCAGCCTGGAAGTCGGAGGACTTGTCCATGCCCTTCTTCACGGCTTCCTGACGCAGCACCTCGGCGGTCACCAGCTGGTCGGTCACCATTTGTACCATCTGCGGGCTGGACGGCTGACCCTGGGCTTCCATCATCTTCACCACGGCATCGATGCGCTGCTGGCTGATGCTTACGCCGTTAACGGACGGGGTGGCCATGGCGCTGCCGGCGGCGGCAGCCAGGGTGAGGGCAATCAGGGTCTGCTTGAATCGCTTGTTCATTGCTGACTTTCAGTAGGTTTATTGAATGTTGGCCTTCTGGCGGAGTTCGCCAATGGCATCCTGAATGGTTTTGTTCTGCAGTTCCTGCATGATGCGCGGCTTCAGCGCATCCAGCGGTGCCGGCTTGGCGTCACGGACGTCATCCACGCGGAAAACATGCCAGCCCAGCGGGGACTTGAGCGGCTTGGCGCTGACCTGGCCTTTGCCCAGGCCTTTCAGCACGTTGGCCAGCGACGGGTCCATGGTGGACAGGTTGCCCCAGCCCATGTCGCCGTTACGGTCACGGCTGTTGGCATCCACCGACAGCTTCACCAGCGCGTCGAACTTGGCGCCTTTTTTCAGCTCGGCAATCACCTTGTTGGCACCGGCTTCGTCAGCCAGCACGATCTCGCGTACCTGAACTTCCTTGCTGCTCTTGAACTGGGTGGCGTAGCGGTCGTATTCGGCCTGCACCTGGGCGTCGGTCACCGGGTGATTCTTCACGGTGGTGGCAAAGAAAGCCTGCTGCAGCAGCTCCTTACGGGCGTTTTCCAGTGCGGTGGCGAATTCCGGGCTCTTGTCGAGGCCGCCGCGGGTGGCGGCTTGCAGTACCAGCTCACGGCTGATCAGCGACTGGCGCAGCTCTTCGCGCAGGGCCGGGGTGTCTTGTGCGCGGCCATTGCTGTCGCGCACGACTTCCGTTACGGCCTTGTCCAGCAGATCCTTGTCGATGGCTACGCCATTGACGGTGGCAACGGGGGCGGCGGCAGCCAGGTTGGCCGCAGCAGCCAGGACGGCAGCAGCAATCAGTTTACTCGTCGGTTTCATGTTGTCAGATTTCTTCTGGGGTGAGAGTACGCATGGAAAGGGCGTGGATGCCTAGCTGCGTCAGGTCGCCAACGGCATCGTAGACCAGGCGCTGGCGCTGCAGGCGATTCTTGCCGACAAAGGCTGCCGCCACGATGACCAGGTCGAAATGGCCGCCAGACTTGGCACCGGCATGGCCAGCATGTGCGGCGCTGTCATCGGTGATGTGCAGCTGTAAGGGGTTCAGGGCTTGCAGGCGCTGTTCCAGCAGGCGGGCAGTATCACTCATGCCGGAAATACCTTGCGGAACGGTTTGACGCTGACCTGGGCGTAGACGCCGGCGGCCACGTAGGGGTCGGCATCGGCCCAGGACTGGGCGGCTTCCAGGCTGTCGAACTCGGCAACGATCAGGCTGCCGGTGAAGCCGGCCGGGCCGGGGTCGTTGCTGTCGATGGCGGGAAACGGGCCGGCCAGCAGCAGTCTGCCGGCGGCTTGCAGTGCCTGCAGGCGTTCGAGGTGGGCCGGGCGGGCGGCCAGGCGCTGCGCCAGGGAGTCCGGCACATCCTGGCCGGTAATCGCGTACAGCATCAGTGAGTTTCCTCGACGTATTTGGACAGGTACAGGCTTTGGGCGATCACGAACACGATCATCATGCCGAAGCCGCCAAACAGCTTGAAGTTGACCCACACCTGTTCGCTGAAATTGTAGGCCACTACCAGGTTGACGGTGCCAAGCAGCAGAAAAAACACCACCCAGGCGGAGTTGAGCTTCTTCCAGACACTGTCAGGCAGGCTGAGCTGGCTACCCATCAGCGAGCGCATGCCGATGCGGCCGGTGAGCTGGCCGATCAGCAGGCCGCCGCCCATCACCCAGTACAGCACCGTGGGTTTCCACATGATGAAATGCTTGTCGTGCAGCAGCAGGGTGGCGCCGCCCATGACACTGATCAGCGCCAGGCTGATCCACTGCATGGTGTCCACCTTGCGGTGTCGCAGCCAGGTAAGTGCCACGGTGATGACGGTGGCGCCGATTGCTACCCCGGTAGCCAGGAACATGTCCTTGGTCAGCGAGTAGGCACCAAAGAACAGCATGACGGGGAAAAAGTCGGTAAGAAATTTCATGAGGCGGATTATGGCGGCAGGCCCAAGGCAGCACAAGTGTGACCGGGTAACCAAACATTTGTTCACAACTAATAACAATTATGCTGTTCACACCACGCCGACATGACTATTGTCATAGAGATTGCCCTCTGCTGGCGGCAGAATGAGGGCAACTGTTTATTGCCGAATTGAAATGCAACGCCGAAATATTCAAGGGGGAAACATGGCTGGCGAGAAATTCCGACTGGTAACCCGTAGTGACTTCGACGGCCTGGTATGTGCCGTGCTGCTGAATGAACTGGAACTGATCGACGATATCAAGTTCGTGCACCCGAAGGACATGCAGGATGGCAAGGTCGATATCGGCCCGCGCGACATCAGCACCAACCTGCCATATGTGCCGGGCGCGCACCTGGCGTTCGACCACCATTTTTCCGAAACGCTGCGTAACGAGGGCAATCGCAGCAATCATGTGATCGACCCGGCGGCGCCTTCTGCCGCACGCGTGGTGTACAACTACTACGGTGGCAAGGAGCGCTTCCCGAACATTGCCATCGAGATGATGACGGCGGTGGACAAAGCCGACTCCGCCCAGTTTTCGCTGGAGGAAATCCTCAACCCCAAGGGCTGGGTGCTGCTCAACTACCTGATGGATGCCCGCACCGGCCTCGGCCGCTTCCGCGAGTTCCGCATCAGCAACTACGCGCTGATGATGGACCTGATTCAGTACTGCCGTAACCACAATATCGATGAAATCCTGGCGTTGCCGGATGTGCGCGAACGGGTGGAGCTGTATTTCGAGCATGAAATCCAGGCCAAGGAGCAACTGCGCCGCTGCGCTACGCTGCAGGGCCATGTGGTGGTGCTGGATCTGCGCAACGAGGAGGTGATCCACCCGATCAACCGCTTTGCCGTTTATGCGCTGTTCCCGCAGGCCAAGGTCTCCATTCACATGATGTGGGGGCTGAACAAGCAGAACACCGTGCTGGCAACCGGCAAATCCATCGTCGACCGCAGTAGCCGCTGCAATATTGGCGCGCTGATGCTGGAGTTCGGCGGCGGCGGCCACGAGGCCGCCGGCACCTGCCAGGTGGACAACGAGCAGGCGGCCGCGGCGCTGGCGCAGGTGGTGGAGCGCATCAACGCGGCAGGCTGAGCAGGCTCTCCAGCAGTTTTCTGGCTTCGAACAGGTCCTGGCACACCGCCAGGGCCTGTTTTGCTATGTCGGCCGGCGGTTGCTGCATGTCCGGCACGATGATCACCCGCATGTTGGCCGCAAGCGCCGCCTGTGCGCCGTAGGCCGAATCTTCCAGCACGATGCAGTATTCCGGCGCCACGCCCAGCCGGCTGGCCGCCTGCAGGTAGACGTCCGGCGCCGGCTTGGTACGCGCCACTTCGTCGCCGGCGATGGTGTGCTCGAAGTAGCGTGCCAGGCCGGTGCGCGCCAGCTTGATGTCTGCCAGCTGGCGCTGGGTGGCGGTGCCGACAGCGCGGGCAATATCCAGGTGGTGGCACCAGTCCAGCAGCTCGGTAATGCCGGGCTTGAGCGGAATCTCCTGCTGGTGCAGCGCCTGGTGGTATTGCCGGCGGCTCTGCGCTTCCAGTTCGCGCGCCTGCGTCTCGTCCCCCAGCTCGGTAATCAGGTAGCGCAGACACAGCGGCATGGCTAGCCCGACCATGGCGTCGATATGCCGCTGCTGCAGCGGAATGTCCAGCGCGCTTGCCGCCTGCTGCCAGGCGCGGGCCGACAGTGACTCGGTATCGATCATCAGGCCGTCCATGTCGAAAAGCAGGGCGGCGAAAGAAGCGGGCGTGTTACATTGCATGGCGGTGTTCACAATAAGACAAAGAGATATAGAGGCGGGAAGGCAGTATGGCGTATTCGATTCTGATTGCGAATCCCAAGGGGGGGAGCGGTAAATCGACCCTGGCGACGAACCTGGCCGGCTTTTACGCGGCGCAGGGCTCGCGGGTGATGCTGGGCGATGTGGACAAGCAGCAGTCCTCACTGTCCTGGCTTGCCAACCGGCCGTCCCCGTTGCCGTATATCGATGGCTGGCAGGTGGCGCCGGGCGAGCCGGCCAAGCCGCCCAAGGGCACCCAGGTGGTGGTGCTGGACAGCCCGGCCGGCCTGCAGGGCAAGAAGTTGGCCGCATTGCTGAGCAAGGTGGACCGGGTCATCGTACCGATTCAACCCTCCCCATTCGATATGTGGGCGAGCCGGGAGTTTCTTGCCCAGCTGGTGCAGGAAAAAGCGGTGCGCAAGCAACGTGCCTTTGTCGGCGTGGTGGGCATGCGGGTTGATCCGCGTACCAAGTCGGCGCGCGAGCTGCAGCAGTTTCTGACCGAGCTGGAGTTGCCGGTGCTGGGCTGGCTGCGCGACACCCAGCTGTATGTGCAGGCGGCGGCCAGCGGCATGACATTGTTCGATCTGCCGGCCTCGCGCGCGGCGCGCGACCTGGAGGCGTGGCGCGGCATTTTGCAGTGGCTGGACAACTGAACCGGCGTGCGAAATTAGTGCTTGACGCTGCGTTTGGCGCTAAGTAGATTGACAAGGTTTGTGTGCGAGCCCTGCGAGGCAAGCGCAGGAAGGATTGCAAGCGGAAGCCGGGTGGCTTCCGCTTTTTATTTGGGGCCCCCTGTTTTATGTCGCTATTCCGGAACGGCGGCATGCCACCCTGAATGCAATATGGAGCACACATCATGTTCAAGAATGAACTCAATTACGGCGATGTTTATCTGGTTCCCAGAAAAACCGTCGTCGACAGCCGCAAGGAATGCGATACCTCGGTGCAATTCGGGCCGCGCCGCTTCGACATGCCGCTGTATGCCTCCAATATGAAGAGCGTGGTTGATGCCGAAACCTGCGAATACTTCGCCCGCCACGGCTGGTTCTACACCATGCACCGCTTCAACGTGGACACCGTCGGTTTCGTGCGTGATATGCAGGCCAAGGGCCTGTTCGCGTCGATCAGCATCGGTGTGAACGACGACACCCTGGAACAGTTGGCCGCATTGCGCGATGCCGGGCTGACGCCGGAATACATCACGCTGGATGTGGCCAATGGCTGGTGCGTGAAGGCCGAGCGCATGATCCGCCAGGTCAAGCAGCAGTTTCCCGGCAGCTTCCTGATCGGCGGCAATATCGCCACTGCCGAGGCGGCGCGTGATCTGGAAGCCTGGGGCTGCGATGCCATCAAGGCCGGCATTGCCGGCGGTCGCGTGTGCATCACCAAGAACAAGACCGGCTTTCACCGCCCGATGATCGCCACCGTGCGCGATTGCGCCGCCGCGGTGACCGTGCCGGTGATTGCCGATGGCGGCATCGTCGAGCACGGCGACGTGGCCAAGGCGCTGGCCTGCGGCGCCACCATGGTGATGGCCGGCTCACTGTTTGCCGGCTACGACGAGTCGGCCGGCGAAATCGTGGAAATCGGCGGCAAGCATTACAAGGAATACTTCGGCAGCGCCTCGCAGTTCAACAAGGGCGAATACAAGAACGTGGAAGGCAAGAAGATCCTGGTGGAGTACAAGGGCTCCATGGCGCGCGTGCTGGTGGAGTTGAAGGAAGACCTGCAGTCGTCGATCAGCTATGCCGGCGGCAGCACCGTGGCGGCACTGCGCGACGTCGAAATGATTGTCGTGGCGCGCTAGGGGGCGGCGTGTCGTCGGTGCCGGCCCGGCGACGGGCTGCCTGACGCGGGGCGGGGCACGCCGGGTGTGGCGCATCCGCCCCGCTTGTTTTTGCGGGGCAATCGAACCATTTCGTGTGTTAAATCAAGGCGGTTTTTGCTGTTGGCAAGTCGGCGGAGCTTGGCTATACCCAAGCCAAGTTCGGATTTGTGTAGGATGAGTTTGCATTGTTTGATAATCTTGATGCAGATGCCCAGCAATTGATAAGAAATCGTTATGAAAATAAATATGCCGGTAACCGACAACGAGCGTTTTCTTGACCCCGCCCGCCCGATTGTCACCAAAACAGATCTCAAGGGCGCGATTACCTATGCCAACCGCGCTTTCATCGATATCAGTGGCTTTAGCGAAGAAGAATTGCTGGGCCGCAATCACAATGTGGTGCGCCACCCGGATATGCCGCCAGAGGCGTTTGCCGACCTGTGGGACACCATCAAGGTAGGCAAACCATGGCGCGGCCTGGTGAAGAACCGTTCCAAGAATGGCGACTTCTACTGGGTGGAAGCTTACGTTACCCCTATCAGCGAACATGGCAAGCTGGTGGGCTACATCTCGGTGCGCAGCACGCCCAAGCGCGACGAAATCGCCGCCGCCGAGGCGTTCTACAAGCAGCTGCGCGACAAACAGGCCAGCATGCCTTCCACGCTGAAGGCCATACAGAAACGCCCGGACGCCGGACGTGCCGGCTTTGTGCTGACCGGCGTGTTCAGCGGCGGCATGCTGCTGGCTGCCGCGTGGCCGGGGCTGGGCGATCTGGTGCGGCAGATTGCCGGTGTCGGCTGTTTCATCGGCCTGAGCCTGGCGTCGTACTGGTGGCGCCGGCGCGAAAGCCTGGTGATGGCACGCATTCATGAAGGCTTCCTGACGCTGGGCGAAGGCCGGCTTGAGCAGCCGCTGCACACCCATCTTGGTGGCCAGCTGGGCGAGATGATGGATAGCCTCGAAGGCCTGCGCCTGCATCTGCGGGCACTGGTGGCCGACACCCTGTCTGCCGGCGGCATGACGTACGAGCAGGCCAAGCGACTGAGCCAGGAAGTGGAAAGCGTGGTGGCGCGCGCCCGCGAGCAGGGCGCCGGCCTGCAGCAGATCAGCGCCAGCATGGAAGAGATCAGCGGCACGGTGGAGCATGTCAGCACCATGGCCGAGCAGAGCGAGCAGGGGGCCGATGCCACCCGCCAGGCAGCCACTACCGGTCAGGCCGTGATGGGGCTGGCGGCACGGGCGGCGGAGCAGGCGGTGGATTCCGTACATCGCTCCAAGACCGACCTGCAGCAGCTGGAACAGGCGATGGGCAAGATCAGCAATATGACCGAGCTGATTCACGAAATCGCCGAGCAGACCAACCTGCTGGCGCTGAACGCGGCCATCGAGGCGGCGCGCGCCGGCGAAACCGGCCGTGGTTTCGCCGTGGTGGCGGACGAGGTGCGCAAGCTGGCGGAACGCACCGCGCAAGCCACCGACGGTATTACCGAGACCGTGGGGCAGATCGTGTCGATCACCGAGGGGGTTAGCAATACCATGGACCAGTCGGTGACCGAGGTGGGGCACGTCAGCAACGAGATCCGCCAGGCCGCCGAGCACCTGCAGAACCTGCTGTCGGTTGCCGACCGGGCGCGGGAGTTTGCCCACTCGCTGGTGGAGCAGATGAACTCGCAGTCGGCATCCATGCACCAGGTGGCGGCATCGGTGGAACAGTTGGCCGCATTGGGCGAGCAGAGTGTCTCCTCGGCGGATGCGGTGCTGGAAAGCTCGCATCACCTGGAGGGCGCTGCCTTCGACCTGGACAAGCTGACGCGGGACTACCGCAAGTGGCAGACCGCCCGGCGCTGAACCGGCAGGCAGCCTGACTGATGTGACAAAGCCCTTGCGCAGTGCGCAAGGGCTTTGTTGTTTAGGCTGGTGCGAGCCGGTATCAGCTGGCTGCCGGCTGGCGCAGGGGCACCCAGATGGCGGTTTCCAGTGACATCACTTCTTGCTGGTGCTGGTTGTGTGTGGTCCAGCGCAGCTTGACCACGCCGTAGTCCGGCTGCGAGGCGGAGGACTTGCCGGACAGCACTTCGATGCTGGCCCGTAGTATGTCGCCGGCACGGGTTGGCCGCGGCCAGCGCATCTTGTCCACGCCCATGCCCACCAGCCCGCCGGCCACGCTGCGGCCGAATTCGCTTTCCACCACCAGGCGCATGCTCAGGCTGCTGGTATGCCAGCCGCTGGCAGCCAGACCCTGGAAAATGCTGCCCTGCGCCTTGCCGTCGTCCAGGTGGAAGTACTGCGGGTCGAACTGGCTGGCGAAGGCGTGGATGTCGTCAGCCTGTACCGTGGTGCTGTCGGTGGTGAAGCGCAGGCCGGGGGTGAGGTCTTCGAAATAGAGCATGGCGGTTCAGATACGCAGGGTGGTAATCAGGTCGTTTTCCAGGGCCAGCAGGGTCTTGTCGTCGCCCAGGTGCGAGGAAGAAAGCAGGAAGGAGTCTTCCACCCGGCCGCCCAGGGTCATGATCTTGGCCGAATTCACGCTGACATGGTAGTCGGACAGGGTCTTGGCGATGCGAGCCAGCAGGCCGGGATAGTCGGCGGCGGTGATGGACAGCACGTAGTGCTTGCCCTTGTCGTCCGGGCGGATCATCACCTGCGCGCGCACCGGGAAGTGCTTCTGGTGCCGGTTCAGCCGGCCCTTGGGTGGCAGCTGCACCGGGTCGTGGCGCTGCAGGGTGGCGGCCAGCTCGAATTCGATGAAGTTGATCAGGTCGCGGTAGTTGCTGTCGTGGAACTCCGGCAGGAATACGTGGAAGGTGTCCAGCGCATAGTTGTGGCGCGTGGTGTAGATCTTGGCGTCCACGATGCTGTAGTTGTGGCGGCCGAGAAAGGCGCAGATGCGGGCGAACAGTTCCGGCTGGTCCGGGGTGTAGACCAGCAGTTGCAGCCCTTCCTTGTTGTCGTCCAGCAGCCGGGCGCGCACCACCGGCTCAGTGGTGTGCATGCAGCGGTTGAGCAGCCGGGTGTGCCAGGCAATTTCGCGCGGTTCGTGGCGCAGGAAGTACACGGTATCCAGCTGGGTCCAGAATGCCTGCTCGGCGGCTTCCGGCACGGTGTTGAGGCGCAGCAGCCGCCGCGCGGCAGACTTGCGCTCTTCCAGCTCGGAGGCAACGTCGATCTGTCCGCCGCGCGTCAGTGTGCGCAGCGTGGCGTGGTAGAGGTCTTCCAGCAGCTTGGCCTTCCAGGCGTTCCACACCTTGGGGCTGGTGCCGCGGATGTCGGCCACGGTGAGGATGTACAGTGCGGCCAACTTGCGAGGGTTGGCCGCAAGGTCGGCAAACTGCTGGATGGTGGCCGGGTCGTAGATGTCCTGCTTTTGCGCGATGCTGGACATGGTGAGGTGGTGCTGCACCAGCCACACCACCAGCTCGCGATCCTCGTCGGCCATGCCGTGGGTGTCGCAGAACTGCGCGGCATCGGCCATGCCCAGCTGCGAGTGATCGCCGCCGCGGCCCTTGGCGATGTCGTGCAGCATGCCGGCGATGTACAACAGCTCCGGCTTGTCGAAATCGTTGAGCAGCCGCGACAGCAGCGGGTACTCGTGGTTGAACTCCGGCACCGCGAAGCGGCGCAGGTTGCGCACCACCATCAGGATGTGTTCGTCCACGGTGTAGACGTGGAACAGGTCGTGCTGCATCTGGCCGATGATGCGGCCAAAGGCCGGCCAGTACTTGCCCAGCACGCCGTACAGATTCATGCGCCGCAGCGTGCGGGTCAGGCCGCGGCCTTCGCGAAACAGCTGCATGAACAGCGCCAGGTTCTGCGGGTCGTGGCGGAAGCGTTCGTTGATCTGGCGGCGGGCGTGCCACAGCGCGCGCAGGGTGCGCGGTGCCATGCCGTTCAGGCAGTGATGCTGCATGTGCAGGAAAGCCTGCAGGATGGTGGCAGGCTCGCGCTCGAACACATCGTTGTCGTAGATGCCCAGCATGTTGTTGACGCTGTAGAAGTGCTCGTCCAGGCGCTGGGTGACACGCGGCACATCGCACAGCAGGCGCGCGCGCAGGTTGGGCAGCAGGATACCGTTGAGCTGGCTGACGTTCTTGGCCGATTTGTAGTACAGCTGCATCAGCTGCTCGCTGGCGCGCTTGGCCTTGTTGTCGGCGAGGCCGCCCATGGTGGCCACCTGCTGCTGCAGGTCGAAGATCAGCCGGTCTTCGCGGCGGCGCGCGGACAGGTGCAGGTCGATGCGGATCTGCTCCAGCTGGCGCTCGCTGTAGCGGATCAGCCGCGCTTCCGACGGGGTGAGTATCTCGTTGCGGGTCAGTGATTCCCAGTTGTGGCCCACGCCGATCGCCTTGCTGATCCACAGAATGGTGTGCAGGTCGCGCAGGCCGCCGGGGCTTTCCTTGACGTTGGGTTCCAGGTTGCTGGTAACGCCGAAGTGCTTGTTGTGGCGCTGCTGCTGTTCCAGCAGCTTGCCCTCCAGGAAGCGCAGCGGGTCGCGGTGTTTTTCCACCGCGGCGTTCAGCTGGTGGTACAGCGCCGGGTTGCCGGCCAGTAGGCGGTTTTCCAGCAGCGTGGTTTCCACGGTGATGTCCTGGCGCGACTCGCTCAGGCACTCCTGCACCGTACGTACGCTGTGGCCCACTTCCAGGCCGATGTCCCACATCGCACCGATGAATTCCTCGACAAAGCCGGACAGGCTCTGCGAGGTGGCTTCCGGCAGGAGCAGCAGCAGGTCGATGTCTGAGTGCGGGAACAGTTGGCCGCGGCCATAGCCGCCCACCGCCAGCAGCGCAGCGCGCTGGCCCATGCCGAGCACTTCCCAGGCGGAGCGGATGATGCTATCGACCAACTGCCCGTGGCGCAGCAGGTAATCGCGGGCGTTGCGTTGCTGCAGATAGGCTGCGGCCAACGTTTCACGGCCCTGTTGCAGGGCCTGGCGCCAGCGCTTGCAGTGGTCGATACGCTCGTTCATCGTCGTTCCTGTCGCGATATGGCGACCAGACCCAGCCCGAGAAACAACAGCGTGGGCAGAGTGGCCGACACGATGGGATTCCAGTTGTACAGCAAACCCATGTGCCCGAACAGGCGGTTGCTGAAGTGGAAGGCAATGCCGATGCAGATGCCGGTGAACAGCTTGATGCCCAGGTCGTTATGGCGGCCGTTCACCGGGGTGAACGCCAGCGCCACCATGGCCATCGAGATACAGGCCAGCGGGTAGAACAGCTTGCCCCACAGCGCAATCTCGTAGCGCTGGGTCTTCTGGCTGTTGCTGCGCAGGTGGTCGATGTACTGCATCAGGTCCAGTGCCGACATCTGTTCCGGCACTACCAGCAGCACGGACAGCAGTTCCGGCTGCAGGATGGACTGCCAGCGGGTTTCCGTGATGCGGGCAACCTTGACGCCGCTGTCGCTGATGTCGGACTGGCGCACGTTCTGCAGCTGCCACTGTTTTTCCCTGGCCAGGTAGATGGCGCGCTCCGCCACGCGGGTGCGGGTCAGCCGGTAGTCCGGGTCGTGGGTGTAGATGCGCACGCCCAGCAGGGTGTTGTCCGGTAGCATCTCGCTGATGTTGATGAAGTTGTTGTCATCCTTCACCCACAGGCCGGAGCGGAACTCCTGCGCCACCAGCGAGTGGGTGGCGTTGAGCTTGATGCGCTCGGCGGCCTGCTCTGCGGAAGGCGCGCCGTACTCGCCGAGGAACAGTGCGAAGATGGCCATCAGCGCGCCGAACAGCAGCTTGGTGCTGGCGATGTTGCGCAGCGATACGCCGCTGGTGCGGATGGCGGTGTACTCGGAGCTGCTGGACAGCTGCGACATGGCCACCATGGCGCCAATCAATACCGCCAGCGGCATCAGCTCGTAGGCATGCCCCGGTGCCTGCAGCAGCACATACAGCAGCAGGGTGGAGGAATCGAAGCTGCCCTTGCCGAGGCTGGGCAGCTCGCCGATGGCGTCGAAAAAGCCGTACAGCGCCAGCAGGCTCACCAGCACGAACAGGGTGGCGGCGGTAAAGCGGCGCAGCAGATAGTTGCGGATGATGCTCATGTCGACTGTCTTTGCAGCAGGTTCTTCAGGCGTTGCAGCATGGGCCGCGCCGGACGGTTGTAGTAGCGCAGCAGCAGCACTGCCAGTGCCAGCATCACCAGGTGCGCCGGCAGAATGCCCAGCGAGCTGGCGATCTTGCCGCTGTTGATGGCGCTGCGCAGCGACCACAACAGGTTCTGGTACAGCAGGTAGGCGCCCAGCGCGAACACCAGGTTGTAGGCATGGCCCTGGCGCGGGTTGTAGTAGCTCAGCGGCACCGCCAGCAGCGCCAGCACCAGGCCGCCCAGCGGCATGGAAAAGCGCCAGGCCAGCTCGGCCCGGTCGGACGGGTTGTCGCTGTGCAGCAGTTCCAGCGTGGACTTGCCGTCGCTGTTCACCGGCGGGTGGATCAGCCTGGCCGCTTCAACCATCTTCAGGGTGTAGCGCTTGAATTCCATCACCTCGTAGTTGGCGCTGCCCGGCTCGCCGATGTAGCGGCGACCGTCCTTCAGCATCAGCACGCGGTTGCCGTCTTCGTCGTAGCTTACCTGGCCTTCCTTGGCGAAGATCGACGACACTTGGCCACGGGTAGTGATCTGCAGGAACACATTGCGCGTAGCGCCGGACAGCACCGAGTAGCTTTCAATGAAATACACCCGCTCGCCGTTGCCGGATTCCTTGAACACGCCGGGTGCCAGCGCGGTCATGTCCTCGCGCTGCTTCATGGTTTCGGCGTATTCCTTGCTGCGCTGCGCGGCCCACGGGCCGACCATGGTGGTGCCCACCGCCACCAGCACGCACAGCGGCAGGGCGAAGCGCAGCACCGGTGCCACCCAGTCGGTGAGCGACTTGCCGCTGGCCATCCATACCGCCATTTCCTGCTCGCGCCACATGCGGGTCAGCACCACGATGACACTGACAAAAATCGTCAGGATCATCAGCAGCGGAAAGAAGCCGATCGACCAGAAACCGACCATGGCAAAAATCGCGTCACTGGCAATCAGGCCCTGGGCTGCGCGCCCCAGCATGTTGATTGTCTGGGTGGAGAGCAAAATAGCAAATAAAATGGAAAAAACACCGATACTGGTATAAGTCAGCTCTCGGTTGAGGCTTTTTCGAAAAAGCATAAAAAGAGGCCCGTTTTGACAATGTGTCTAGAGGGTAGTGATAATTGGAAAGGTTTCAACGATTGATTGCCGGCCAGGAAACAAGGCATGGCGGGCCGGTTCCGGCTGGGCCACAAGCCTGAGGAATGCGCCTTGCAGAACCCAATACACATGGTGGAGCGTCCTATGGAGTTTAACATTAAAAGCGGAAGCCCGGAGAAGCAGCGCGTAGCGTGCGTTGTGGTCGGCGTTTATGAAACCCGCAAACTGTCTTTTGCCGCCGATCTCCTGGATCGCATCTCCAACGGCTTCATCGCCGACGTGCTCAAACGCGGCGACATGGATGGCAAACTCGGCTCCACGCTGCTGCTGCACTCGGTGCCGCACACCCTGTGCGACCGCGTGATGCTGGTCGGCCTTGGCAAGGAACGCGATTTCCGCGCCAAGGAATACCGCGAGGCGATCCGCGCCTCGGTTAAGGCGCTGAGCAATACCCAGGCCAATGAAGTGGTGAGCTACCTCTCCGAACTGCACGTCAAGAAACACGACGTGGAGTGGATGATCGAGCAGGCCACCGTGGTGACCCAGGACGCGCTGTACCGCTTTGATCGCTTCAAGTCCAAGCAGGAAGAAACCCGCGAGCCGCGCAAGTTCACCCTGGCGGTGCCGCGCCGCAGCGACCTGGCCGACGGCGAGCGCGGCCTGGGCCGCGGCCTGGCCATTGCTGCCGGCATGAAGCTGTGCAAGGACCTGGCCAACACCCCGGGCAATATCTGCACCCCGAGCTACCTGGCGGAAACCGCGCGCGAGATGGCCGTATCCTTCGGTGCCGAGGCCGAGGTAATGGGCCCGGCCGAAATCGCCGAACTGAACATGAACTCCTTCCTGTCGGTAGCCAAGGGCAGCGACGAGGAAGCGCGCTTCGTGGTGCTCAAGCACTTTGGCGCCAAGGACAAGGCCGACCGCCCGCTGGTGCTGGTGGGCAAGGGCCTGACCTTCGACTCCGGCGGCATCTCGCTGAAGCCGGGTGAGGGCATGGATGAGATGAAGTACGACATGGGCGGTGCCGCCGCCGTGATCGGCGCCTTCCGCGCCGCGGTGGAAATGAAGCTGCCGCTGAACCTGATCTGCGTGGTGGCCACCTGCGAAAACATGCCGTCCGGCCGCGCGCTGAAGCCGGGCGACGTTGTTACCACCATGTCCGGCCAGACCGTGGAAGTACTGAACACCGACGCTGAAGGCCGCCTGGTGCTGTGCGATGCGCTGACCTATGTCGAGCGCTTCAGCCCGGCCACCGTGGTGGACGTGGCCACCCTTACCGGCGCCTGCGTGATTGCGCTGGGCCATGTGGCCACCGGCCTGTACAGCAACCAGGATGGCCTGGCCAAGGAACTGTGGCAGGCGGGCGAGGAAGTGGGCGACCGCGCCTGGCACATGCCGCTGTGGGACGAGTACCAGGAACTGCTGAAGAGCCCGTTTGCCGACATGGCCAACATCGGCGGCCGTCCGGGTGGCAGCATCAGCGCAGCCTGCTTCCTGTCACGCTACGCCAAGGCCTACGACTGGGCGCACCTGGACATCGCCGGCACTGCCTGGCGCAGTGGCAAGGACAAGGGCGCCACCGGCCGCCCGGTGCCGATGCTGGTGCAGTTCCTGCAGGACCGTGCCGACATCGCGCTGGGCAACGTGGTGCGCCGTGGCCGTCCGCGTCGTGAAGTGGTCGAAGCGGCCGAAGATGACGCGGATTGATTTCTATACCGATGTCGCCGATGCCCGGCAGTTCGCCTGCCGGGCGGCGCAGACGGTGTTCCGCAAGGGCGAGCCGCTGCTGATCGTGCTGGCGGACAACGCCGCCTTGCAGGCCTTCAGCCAGGCGCTCTGGTCGTTTGGCGACATCTCCTTCATCCCGCATTGCCAGTGGCAGCAGCCGGAAGCGGCGATGACGCCGATCTGGCTGGCCGCCGGGGAGTTTCCGGCTGATGCCGGCCAGCGCGTGCTGCTGAACCTTTCCCCGCAAATGCCGGCGGACCCCGCCGGTTTTTCTCGTATTCTGGAAGTGGTGGGCCAGGATGAGGCATCCAAGACGGTGGCACGCAGCCGTTACCGCCGCTACCTTGACCTGGGCTTTGACATTCACCATCACAACATGAGTGATGCGGCATGACCGACCCGAAACAAAGCGATAACGGCTGGAATCTGCAGGACCTGCCGGTACTGACCGACGTGGTGGCCGAAAGCGACGACGAACTGGAAGTGCCGGCATTCGATTTCAGCGCCGAACTGGATGAACTGGCGCGCAGCCTGCCGCCGAAGGAACCGGAGCTGGAACTGCCGCCGGAGCTTACCCTGGACGATGTGCTGGGCGCGCCGGAGGATGCCGGCGACGCCTCTGCGCTGGATGCCAGCAAGCTGATCGAAAGCCTGCCGTCGCTGGACCTGGAAGTGGACATGCCGGGCGACCTGTCGCTCGACGATGTATTGCCAAGCCCGGCGCCCGCTGCAGCGCCGCCCGCGCCCGCTGCGGAAGGTGAGGATTTCACCTTCGACCTGCCGGCCGGCGCCGCGGGCGAAGCCACGCCGCTGGCCGCCGAGGCCGGGCTTGACGCGCTGTTTGCCCGCGCCCGCTTCGAGCCGCTGCTGGCCGAAGAGGCGCTCGCTGCCGAGCAGCCTGCCGCCCCCGCCGACCATCACGCCGAACTGGCCGCCTTGCACGCGGAGCTGGAGCATTTTGCCGAACCGGTGGAAATGCCGGAGCTGCCTGCCGATGCCTTCCTGACACAGACACCGCCGGAAGCTACGCTGATTCCCGCCGCCGAACCCGACCCGGTATGGGCGGAGAGCTGGCAGCCAGCCGCTGCCGTGGCGGAAGAGGAGGCGCAGCCAGCCTTGCCGCCAGCGTTGGCGGAGCCTGCTGCGGCTGAAGCCGCTGCCGACAGCTTCCATGTATCGCTGGACGACCTGTTGCAATCGCTGCAGCCGGCACAGGAACATGCTGCGCCGTTGTCGGCTGGCGAGCCGCCGCTGCTGGATGCTGTCATCGAGGAGGTTGGCGCTCCGCCTGCTCATCCGCAAGCCGGGGAGCCGCTTGCCGGTACTGTGGCTGACGGCGTGGCTGACGACGTGGCGGCGGCAGCGAGTGCTGATGACTTTGCGGCCAACGTAAGCGACGCCGATTGGCCACTGGCTGACGAGGCCGCTGCTGCGGCATGGTCGCCGGAGCCGCTGGCGGTAGCGGACGCACCAAGCGGGCCGGGCCACAATGCCGCCGAGCCGCACCTTGTCGAGCCTCCGCTTGTTGAAGTTGAGCCTCCCGTTGTTGAAGCCCCTGTTGCCGAAGCAGCTACCGAAGCCGCGGCCGAACTGGCTGACGACGACGGCTGGCCACCGGAGGAGGGCGAGGACACGCTGGTGGCAGTAGAAGGCGCCGACGCGGATGCCTTCGCCGAGCCGGCCGCAGCGCCTGCGGAGCCTGCTGCAGAAGCGGAGATGGCGGCAATGCCGCATAGCATCTCGCTGGACAGCCTGCCCACCGGAGTACTGGGGGGCGGCCTGGGCCTGGCGGCGGCTGCCGCGGCCGCTGCTGCCGCTGCCCATATGGGGGCTTCCGCCAGCAGCCTGCCGGGTGGCGAAGCCTGGCCGTTGCGCAGCCAACTGCGTGGCGACAGCGAGCGCGATGTCGAGCTGGACTGGGCGCGCGATCTGCACACCGAGCCACCGCAGGGCGCCGCGCTGCAGGACGAGCCTGAAGCCATGGTGATGCGTTCGCGCCGCACGGTGGTGGACGATACGCCGGGAGCAGCCGCGCCGCGGCTGGAAGATATTCCGTTTCACCCGGTGGCGGCCAGCGAATCGCCGCTGGTGGTCAGCCCGCCGTTTACCATGGCGCCGGCGGCGGAAGCGCCCGCCATCCGCGTGGAGGCGGTGACGCCGCCACTGGAAGCCGGCCCGGTGCTGGGCGGAGTGGACGAAGGCGCGCTGATCGAGGCGCTGTATCAGCGGGTGCTGCCGCGCATGAAAGTGGAGCTGACGCTGTGGATGCAGGACGCACTGGAGCAGCAGGCCAAGCAGCTGATTTCCGGCGTGATGCAGCAGATGAAAGAAGATTTCGACATGATGCTGGCGCAGTCACTGAAAGAATCGCTGCGCGAAGCGCTGGATGAAGTGGCGCCGCGGCACGGCAAGGACAACTGATGGGACACCGTTTATCACGCATCATCACCCGCACCGGCGATGCCGGTACCACTGGCCTGGGCGATGGCAGCCGCGTTTCCAAGCATTCGCCGCGCATTCACGCGCTGGGCGAGGTGGATGAACTGAACTGCATTGTCGGCCTGATGCGCTGCGAGGCGCTGTCCGCCGAGGTGGATGCCTTGCTGGCCGAGGTGCAGCACGACCTGTTCGACCTGGGTTCGGAATTGGCCGTGCCCGGTTACCAGGCGCTGCAGGAGCCGCAGCTGGCGATGCTGGAGCAGCATGCGGCCAACTGGAACGAGCAACTGCCGATGCTGAAGGAATTCATCCTGCCCGGTGGGTGCAAGGCCGCGGCGCTGGCGCACCAGGCGCGGGCGGTATGCCGCCGCGCCGAGCGCAGCGTGGTGGCGCTGGACGAGGTCGAGCCCGGCCTGCCGGCACTGCCTCGCCAGTATCTGAACCGGCTGTCCGATGTACTGTTCATCCTGTCGCGGGTGCTCAATGCCGCGGCAGGTGTCAGCGATGTGCTGTGGCGCCCGCGGCGGCTGCAGCAGGAAGACTGATTCCAGACGGCCTGCGGGCCGTTTTTCTTTGCCGGCCCGGCGCTCAGGCCTGGGCGCTGTCCGGCTGGTCCATGCCCAGGTGGCGCGCCAGTTCGTCGGCGCTTACCGGCACACTGAGCAGGAAGCCCTGCAGTTCCAGATCCGGGTAGCGCCCCTGCAGGTAGGCCAGGTCGTGGCGGTTGTCCAGCCCTTCGGCCACCATGCGCAGTTTCAGTTCGCGGCCGATACGGATGATGCCGTCCAGGATGCTCTGGCTGCGCGGAGCCTGGTGGATGCCGCGAATCAGGCTGCGGTCCAGCTTGAGTTCGGTCAGCGGCAGCTCCTTGAGTTGCTCCAGGTTGGTGTGGCCGGTGCCGAAATCGTCCAGCGACAGCTCAAAGCCGCGCATGCGCAGCCGCAGCAAGGTCACCAGGGTGTGCCCCAGGTCGCTGAAGGCCATGGTCTCGGTGATTTCCAGCACGATGCGCTGCGGTTGCAGGCCGCGCGACTCCACCTCCTGCACCAGCCAGTCAAAGAACTCGGCGTCTTCCAGCAGGCTGCGCGACAGGTTGATGGACAGCCGCAAATCGTGGGCACACGGGTCGCGCGCCAGCAGATCCAGGCTGGTCTGCACGATGCGCCGGGTAAGCAGCACGATGAAGCCTTCATGTTCCAGCCGGTTGATGAAGCTGGCGGGGCCGATCACGCCGTAGGCCGGGTGCTGCCAGCGTGCCAGCGCTTCCACCTGCACCGCGCGGTGCTCGGTCTGGCTGTAGATGGGCTGGAAGAAGGCGCAGAACTGGTTCTGCGCCAGGCCGCTGAAGATTTCGGCCAGCGGGATGGCGCGCTCCGCGCTGGTCGGGCGCTTGGCGGCCAGCAGCAGGCGCTGCACCTCGGCCTGGAATACGTCCACGTCTATCGGCTTGGCCAGGTAGGCAATGGCGGGGAAGCCCAGCTCCTCGGCAGCGCGCATGCAGCCGGCCAGCAATTCCGGCACGTGGCCGCTGAGCAGCAGCAGGGTGGGCATCTGCACCAGCCGCGACAGCTGCTCGATCAGCTCGATGCCATCCATGCCCGGCATGTTCAGGTCGGTTATCACCAGGTCCAGCTGCTCCAGCTGGCGCGCGGTTTGCAGCGCCCAGCGGCCGTCGGAGGCCTGGTGCACTTCCACATCCGGTAACAGCTGGCACAGTGCGGCCAACATGCTGCGCTGACTGCTGCTGTCTTCCGCGATCAGGATGTGACTGGGCATATCGACTCCATTATTGGGCGTGGACTGTTTCTATAAGATAAGCCGAGTACCATTGCATATCCAGTTGTCCTTGCTGCCAGGCAGGAAATGTCATGGCAAAATGCCGCACCCGAGTTGGAGCATCCCATGCAGAACAAACACCTTTCCGCCCGTATTGCCAGCATGCTGCAGGGCGGGCAGCACAAGCAGTCCATCTATGCCGAACTGCGCGGCAGTGCCGGCAACGACCGGCAGCTGGCCTACCTGCTGGCTGCCAGCGCCAGCCCGGCGCGCCAGACCTTGCTGGCCAACAAGAACCGTGCGCTGATCGTGGTAATGGTGGCGCAGGCGATGCTGGCGCTATTGGTCGGCTACGACAGCGGGCAGTTGCTGGGCGGCAGCGCCGGGCTGTGGCTGGCGCTGTTCTATGCGCTGGTGCCGATTGCCTTTGCCGCCGGCTTCTCGCGCCATCTGGCTGCTGCCTTCAATGTCTACTTGCTGTACAGCCTGGTGCGCCTGCCTGCCTTGTTGCAGCTGGCGCTGGCGGGTGGCCTGCTGGATTGGTGGTTGCTGTCGCTGGCGGCGCTGACGCTGCTGCTGAGCTGGCATGTGCGCCGCGGGCTGTTCCCGGATTTCACCATCACCTTGCAGCCGCGCAAGGATGAGACGGGTAATTTCACCTTCAGCGATTGAGCAGGAAAAGTTGCGGAATGGCGGCGCAGGCGTCTGCCTGTTGCCTGACTATGCGGCCAACCTTGGGAAAGGTTGGCCGCATGCTTTTCAGGCTGGCTGTGGCCAGCGTTGTTTGCAGGCCACCAGCGCCGCCAGCCGCGCGGCGTCCACCGCCTGCGGGATGGCTTTTTTGTCGGCGCAGCCGCGTGCCACCGCGCCGGCATCCACGCTGGCGGCAGCTGCCAGCATGGCGGCCAGGTAGTCGGCCTGCGGGTAGGCACAGTTCTCGAAGTGCAGCCGGCCGCGCGCATCGGCCACGCAGGCGGCCAGCATCTGCGCAAAGCGCTCCGGACGGCGCAGCGCGTCGCAGTCGCGCAGCAGGCGCTGCACGGTATCGGGGCGCAGCTCAAAAGCGGTGTGCACCTTGGTGTGATTCAGCAGGGTGATGCGCGCCAGGTCGCGGCATTCCACCGGCACCCGCAGCCGTTCGCACAGCGCCAGCAGCGGTGCCTCGCCGCGCGGCTCATGGCCGATGTGGCGCGGCAGGATATCCGCCGGCGTCAGCGCCTTGCCCAGGTCGTGCATCAGGCAGGCAAAGCGCACCGCCAGCGGCTGATGGTTGGCCGCAGCGTAGTCCAGTACCCGCATCACATGGTCGCCGGTGTCGATTTCCGGGTGGTAGTCGGCGCGCTGCGGCACGCCGAACAGCGCATCCACTTCCGGCAGCAGCCGCGCCAGCGCGCCGCATTCGCGCAGCACCAGCAGCATGCGCGACGGGGTGTCGGTCATCAGGCCCTTGGCCAGCTCCTGCCATACCCGTTCCGCCACCAGCGCGTCCACTTCGCCGTCGGCCACCATCTGCTGCATCAGCGCCAGGGTTTCCGGCGCTACGGTAAAGCCGAAGCGGGCGGCAAAGCGCGCCAGGCGCAGGATGCGCACCGGGTCCTCGGCAAAAGCCGGGCTGACGTGGCGCAGCACGCCGGCATGCAGGTCGGCCACGCCGCCGTAGGGGTCGATCAGCGTGCCGTCGTCGTCCTCGGCAATGGCATTGATGGTGAGGTCGCGGCGGATCAGGTCTTCTTCCAGCGTCACATCCGGTGCGGCGTGAAAGGTAAAACCGTGGTAGCCGCGGCCAACCTTGCGCTCGGTGCGCGCCAGGGCGTATTCCTCCTGCGTGCGCGGGTGCAGGAATACCGGAAAATCCTTGCCCACCGGGCGATAGCCCTTGGCCAGCATGGCTTGCGGCGTGGCGCCCACCACCACCCAGTCGCGGTCTTTCACCGGCAAGCCCAGCAGGCGGTCGCGCACCGCGCCGCCAACGATATAGCACTTCATTCGCGGGCAGCCCTTTCGCGGTAGCGGTCGAGCAGGCGGTTGCTTTCCTCTGCGCCCAGGTACTGCGGCGCGATGCTTTCCAGCGCTGCCGGCGTGAAGCCCAGTAGCGCGCTGGGGAAAGGCTGGCTACTGATGTTGTCCACGCGCAGCGAGCGCACATTGTCGCGGCTCAGCAGCGTGGGGCCGGGCAGCAGCTCCATCAGCGTGGCCTGCAGCATGGCAATGCCTTCCGGCAGGCCGATGACGCCGCGCGGGTGGCCGGTCAGCCGGGCCGCGTAGCCCGCCAGCTGGCGCAGCGTGTACTCGCGCGGGCCGGTGAGGTCCAGCGACTGACCGATGCTGGCCGGGGTGCGCAGGCAGGCAGCTACCGCCTGGGCCACGTCGCCGGCCCACACCGGGGCGAAGCGGGTGTCGGCGCCGCCCAGCGGCAATACGGGGGCGATGCGCGCGAGGCCGGCGAACATATTGAGAAAGCTGTCGCCGGCGCCGAACACTACCGACGGGCGCAGGATGGTGTAATCGAGGCCGCTGGCCTTCACCAGCGCCTCGCCCTTGCCCTTGGTCTGCTGGTAGTCGCTGGGGGCGTTCGCGGCCGCGCCCAGCGCGCTGATGTGCAGCAGGCGGCGGATGCCCAGTGCCTTGCAGGCATCGATGATGCCGGCCACCAGCGTGACATGCGCTTTTTCGAAGGCGGCCCGGCTGCCGTGCAGGATGCCCACCATGCTGATCACCGCATCGTGGCCGGCGAGAAAGTCGCGCAGCTGGCGGCTGTCGTGCACATTGCACTCCACCAGCTCGGCGGACGGCAGGTGGAGCAGCATGCCCTTGTGACGCTCACGCTGGCGGGTGGCGATGTCCAGGCTGTGGTCGTCGCGGCTCAGGTATTCGGCGATGTAGCTGCCGATGAAGCCGGCGCCGCCGATGATGGCGATTCTCATGTGCTGTTCTCCCTGTCTGCGTCCATCAACGTGGCGGAATCATGCCCAGCCGCTGCTTGAGCGAGCCGCCGTTCTGGCGGAAGGCGCCGGCATAGTACACCGCGTTGGCCATGACCTTCTGCACGTAGTCCCGTGTTTCGTTGAACGGGATGGTTTCAGCATAGATGGCGCCTTCCAGCGGCATTTCCCCCTGCCAGCTGCGGGCACGCGCCGGGCCGGCGTTGTAGGCAGCGGTGGCCAGCACCGGCTGGTCGTCCATGCTGTCCAGCACGTGGCGCAGATACCAGGTGCCCAGGCGGATATTGGTATCGATATCGTTCACCTGGTAGCTGCCCAGGCCGATCTTGTTGGCAACCCAGCGCGCGGTGGCCGGCATCAGCTGCATCAGGCCGCTGGCACCCACGCCGGAGCGCGCCACGTTGTAGAAGCGGCTTTCCTGGCGGATCAGACCATATACCCAGGCTTCGTCGATTTCCAGCTGCTGCGCATAGGGCTTGGTGATCTCGCGGTAGGGGGCGAGGTAGCGCAGGCCGAAATCGTGGCTGGACTTGGTGCGGTCCGCCGAGTAGATCGCCATGTCGTACAGGCCATTGCTGCGCGCCAGCTCGGCGGCGGCCAGCAGCTGCTCGTCGCTGCGGTCACGCATGGCCCAGCGCCACACCCGGCGGCCTTCCTCGCGCCATTCGCCGCGGCCGCTGCGCTCGGACAGCGCAAACAGCGCCAGTGATTGCCGCACCGGCAGCTCTGCGGCCAACTGCTGTTGCAGTGCCGGGTTGGCAGGCACTTTTTCCGGCAGCGCTTCCAGCGCGGTGCCCAGTTCCTCACGCGCCAGCAGGCCGTAGTAGTTGTGCTCGAAGCTGGTTTTTATCAGCAGCGGGTTGGCTTCGGTACCACGGCCCAGCGCGGTCAGCGCCCGTGCGCGCCAGTACTGCCACGCCGGCTTGGCGGCCAGGTCGGCGGGCAGGGCGCGGGTGATCTGTTCCAGCCGTACCCAGTCCTGCCGGCGCAGTGCGGCGCGTAGCCACCATTCCCACTGCTCGTCGGTAAGTTGCGCCGGGTCTGCCTGCGGGAAGGCGTCCAGCGCCATCACCATGTCCAGCCGCTTGGCGGCAGCCAGGGCCAGCTGACCCCAGGCGAAGCCGGTCTGCGCGGTACTCAGGCTGTCTTTGGCGTTCTGCAGGTTGGCGACAGCTGCGCTGTAGTTGCTCTTGCCCAGTTTGACGATGGCCTGCACCCGCTGCTCGTTGCTGCCGGGGTTGAAGAAGTCGCCATCGACCTCGGCCGCCAGCGCCAGACGCCGCGCCACGGTCACGAAGTTGCCAAGCAGCAGCAGCCGCAGCCGCGCTTCCACCTGCGGGCGGGCGAGCAGCTGGCGCGAAGCCTGCTCGTCGATCAGCCGCGCGCAGCCTTCGGACTGACTGGTGTCGAGGTAATCGTAGCTGGGGCGCACGCTCTGGCGCCGCTGCAGCATGGCCAGGCTGATGTAGCAGGCGGTTTCGTCGTCGCGGGCGCTGTCGTTCAGTGCCGGCGACGACTGCAGGATGTCGTCCCACTGGAAACGGCGGCCCATGTCCTTGATCAGCTCGTTCAGCACCCGCTCCACCTGGTAGCCGCTGCGGTAGCGGTTCACGAAGATGCGCGCCGGGTTGCTGTCGCCGGCCTCCAGGCTTTTCAGCGCCTGCCAGTAGGCGGGCCAGGTGTCGAGCACGCCGTTCTCGGCCTGGTTGCCCAGGCTGGTGAGCGTGGCCAGATCGCCCTTGCGGTAGGCCTCGCGGGCATCGAATAGCTGGGTGTCGCTCAGGGCGTGGCTGGTGGTCGGCAGCAAGGCCAGTGCCAGCGCCAGCGGTCGCAGCCAGGCTGCGCGGGTGGGGCGGCGCTGGCGGCCGGTAAGGAGTGTGAAGTGCGGCATGATGGTGTTCGCCTGAAAATAATCGTTTCTTGTCGTGCGCCCGGCGGCTGCTGGCCGGATGTGGCGCTTGTTCGGTTTACAGACGCGTTATGCGGTAATCAGTTCACCTGCTCGTACAGTTCGATAGGCAGCCCGTCCGGGTCGGCCAGAAAGGTGAAGCGCTGCCCGGTGTATTCGTCCACCCGTACCGGCTCGCAGGCCACACCGGCGGCGGCCAGGCGGGCGATGTCGGCGTCCAGCGCGTCCACCCGTAGTGCCAGGTGGCGCAGGCCGCAGGCTTCCGGACGCGTAGGGCGGGCCGGCGATGCCGGAAAGCTGAACAATTCCAGCTGGCTGCCATCGGGCAGGGCCAGGTTCAGCTTCCACGACTGCCGCTCGGTGCGGTAGTGCTCTGACAGCACGGCAAAGCCCATGGTTTCGGTATAGAAGGCGCGCGAGCGGGTGTAATCGGCCGCGATGATGGCCACGTGGTGTATGCCGCGGATTGCCATCAGCGGCCCGCCTGCGTAAGCGGGTGGCGGGAAATGTCTGCCGGGAAGGATGTCAACGGGTGCTGCGCTTGCATGGGGTGCCAGGGGTGTTGCCAGGTGGGTGGCCGCCGCATGTGCGGCGGGCGAGTGGCAAGGGTATGACATTCCGGGGGTAATTGCCATGCCATGCGGCCAACCCTGAAGCTTGGTCGCATGGCCTGATGATGCTTGCCAGGCTTACTCCTGGTCTGGCTGCTGCGGCTTGTCGTCATCCATCAGGATGCGGTGTGCCGGGCCCTCCAGATCGTCGAACTGGCCGGAGTGGGTGGACCACCAGAACACCGCGCCGATCACGAACACCAGCACGATGCTCAGCGGCACCAGCAGGTACAGACTTTCCATTATTTACTCCGTTTGATCAGGCGCAGCGCGTTGCTGACGACCAGCAGGGAACTCAGCGCCATGCCCAGGCTGGCCAGCCACGGCGTGACATGGCCGGCAATGGCCAGCGGCAGGGCGACCAGATTGTACACCGCGGCCCAGGCCAGATTCTGGCGGATGATGCGCATGGTGCGCCGCGCCAGTGTCAGGGCGCGCGGCAGCTGGGCGATGTCGTCGCCCATCAGCACCATGTCACCGCTGGCGCGCGCCACGTCGGTGCCGCCGCCCATGGCCAGCGATACGTCGGCGCGTGCCAGTACCGGCGCATCGTTCACGCCGTCGCCCAGCATCAGCACCCGCGCGCCGCCTTGCTGCAGCTGGCTGACATAGGCCAGCTTGTCTTCCGGCGTGGCGCCGGCGCGGTAATGGGCGATGCCCAGCTCGCCGGCCAGCGCGGCCACCGCCGTTTCGGCATCGCCGGACAGCAGGTGCACACGCAGCCCCTGCTGGCGCAGGCTGGCGATCAGCGGTGGCACGCTGTCACGCAACTGGTCGCCAATGGCGAACCAGGCCTTGATGCCGTGCCGGTTGCCCAGTGCCACCACAGTGGCGGCGGCCGGCAGTGTTGGCGGCGTGGCCGCGCCGGCCAGGTCGGCTACGAATCCGGGTTTGCCCAGTCGCCAGCGGCTGCCGGCGATCACGCCTTCTACGCCCTGGCCCGGCTGGTTGTGCAGTTCCGTTACCTGCGGCAGTGCCTGGGGGTCGCCTGTTTCCGTGGCGGCGGCCAGCAGCGCGCGGGCAATCGGGTGCTCGGAGCCTTGTTCCAGCGCTGCGGCCAACTGTAGTGCCGCCGTGTGCTCCGGGTGCGGGCAATCAGTGCTGGCCAGCAGCCGCATGCGGCCGTGGGTGAGGGTGCCGGTCTTGTCGAATACCACGTCGCTGACCCTGGCCAGGGTTTCCAGCGCATGGCCGCGAGTGGTGAGCACGCCGATCTGCGCCAGGTGGCCGGTGGCGGCGGTGAGTGCCGCCGGCGTGGCCAGGCTCAGTGCGCAGGGGCAGGAAATCACCAGCACCGCCACGGTTACCCACAGCGCGTGCTGCGGGCCGGTGGCCAGGCTCCAGCCGATATAGGTGCCGGCGGCAGCCAGCAGCAGCAGGGCGACGAACCAGGCGGCGAAGCGGTCGGCCAGTTGTGCCAGCCGTGGTTTGTCCGCCAGCGCCTGGTCCAGCAGGCGCACGATGCCGGCCAGCCGGGTGTCGCCGCCGGTGCGGGTGACTTCCATCACCAGCGGGCTGGCCTGGTTGACGCTGCCGGCGATCACCATGTCGCCGCTTTGCTTGCGTATCGGCGTGCTCTCGCCGGTAAGCAGCGATTCATCCACGCTGCTGCTGCCATCGACGATGCGGGCGTCGCAGGGAATGGTTTCGCCGGGGCGCACCAGCAGCATGGCGCCGGGCTCAACGTTGGTCGCAGCCACTTCGCGGCTGTCGCGGCTTTGCGGCCAACCATCCAGCTGGTGGGCAAAGGCCGGCACCAGCTTCACCAGCCGCTCGGTGGCCTCGCCGGTCTTGCGTCGCGCCATGCCTTCCAGGTAGCGCCCGCCCAGCAGCAGGAAGATGAACATCGATACCGAGTCGAAGTACACGCCGTGTTCCACCCTGTTCAGCAGCGCCCACAGGCTGGCAAGGAAGGCGGTGAGAATGCCGATGGTGACCGGGGTGTCCATGCCCACGCGCCGCGTTTTGATGTCGCGCCAGGTGGACTGGTAGAACGGAATCGCCGAGTACAGCACTACCGGCAGTGTCAGCACGAAGCTGGCCCAGTGCAGTATCCACAGCCACTGGATTTCGATTTCGCCGGCCCGCGCCATGTAGACGGGCACCGCGTACATCATCACCTGCATCATCGACAGCCCGGCCACCCACAGCCGGTTCAGTGCGGCCTTGCGCTCCTGCTGCAGCAGGCTTTCCTGCCGTGCGCTGTCATAGGGGTGGGCGCGGTAGCCGATGTCGGCAATGGCATGCAGGATCTGCGACAGCTGCAGCCGGCTGTTGTCCCAGCGCACGCGGGCGCGGTGACTGCTGTAGTTGATGTCCACGCCCAGCACGCCCGGCAGCTGGCGCACATGCTGCTCGTTCAGCCACACGCAGGCGGCGCAGGTGATGCCCTCCAGCATCAGCGTGGCCTCGCGCACCTCTCCGTCCTCGCGGCGAACGAAGCTCTGCTGCAGCTTGTCCGAGTCGTATAGCGCGATCTGTTGCAGCAGCTCCTGCGGCAGCGGCTCGGCCTTGTTGGCGTCCAGGGTGCGGTGCTGGTAGTAGTCGCCCAACCCGCTGTCGATGATGGTCTGCGCCACGGCCTGGCAGCCGGCGCAGCAGGCTTGTTCAGTGTCTTGGCGGTAGCGGATGGGGAAGTCCTGGCCCGCAGCAATGGGCAGGTGGCAGTGAAAACAGGGCTGGCTCATGGCGTGCTATTGTAATGGAAGAAGTTTTAACTGGTTTGTGGAGAGTCAAGCATGGCGATGCAGGCAGTGGTGCAGTCCGGGCCGGGCGGGGTGGACACCCTGCGCCTGGACGTGGTGGAAAAACCGGAGCCGGCGCCCGGCCAGCTGCGGGTGCGGGTGTTGGCCGCAGGGCTGAATCGTGCCGATATCGTGCAGCGCGAGGGCAAGTACCCGCCGCCCAAGGGTGCTTCGCCGATACTGGGCCTGGAGGTGGCCGGCATCGTCGATGCGGTCAATGGTCCGTCGCGCTTCCAGGAGGGAGATGAGGTGTTCGGCCTGATCGCCGGTGGCGGCTATGCCGAATACGCGCTGCTGGACAGCTCGGCGGCGATTCCCAAGCCGGACATGATGAGCTGGGCCGAAGCCGCCAGCCTGCCGGAGGCGTGGATGACCGCCTGGCACAACCTGGTGGACGTGGCCGGCCTGCATGCCGGCGAAACGGTGCTGATCCACGCTGGCGCCAGCGGCGTGGGCGCGGCGGCCATCCAGTTGGCCGGCATGCTCGGCTGCCGGGTGCTTGCCAGCGCCGGCAGCGAGGAAAAGCGCGATTTCTGCCGCCGGCTGGGTGCCGACGAGGTGATCGACAGCCGCAGCCCGGGCTTTGCCGCCAGGCTGAAGGAGCAGGGCGGGGTGGATGTGGTGCTGGACCCGGTGGGTGCGGCGCTGTTCGACGACAATATCGCGGTGTTGAAGCAGGATGGCCGCCTGGTGCTGATCGGCGTGATGAGCGGCGTGCAGGGCAGTCTCAACCTGGGCATGCTGCTGGTGAAGCGGCTGAAGGTGATCGGCTCCACGCTGCGCAGTCAGCCGGAAGAGGTAAAGGCCAGGTTGGCCACGGCGCTGGAGCGCGAAGTGCTGCCGGCGCTGCTGGATGGCCGCGCACAGGTGACGCTGGATTGCACCTACCCGCTGGCCGCGGTGCAGGACGCACACGATTACATGGAAGCCAATCGCAATCTCGGCAAGATCGTGCTGAGCCTGCTGCCTGTCATGCCCGGGTAATACAGGCGGGGTAGAGTGCCGGCACAGCAAGGTACTTCCTGCTGCATGGATATGGATGGGATTAAGGGCGGCCACACGGCCGCCCGTTTTTTTGCGGCCAACGTGGGGGAGGTTGGCCGCATGCCCTGCCTTGGCTGCCTGGGGCGTGTGCACGATCTGGCGAGCTAGGGCGAGACAAGGCGTTTTTAACGCCGTATCGCCGACGCGCAGCTGATCGTGAGCAGGCCCTTAATGCTGTACCGGTGACAGAGCCTCGATCAGCGCCACTTCCTGCGTGTAGCCCAGGGCACGCAGTTTCTCCAGCAATGCCTCGCCATCCACCTTGTACTTGTGGTCCAGCTCGTCGTGCAGCACGCGTGCTTCCACCGCCAGCCACAGGCCGCGGCAGGATTCGGCGCTCTCGAAATGCACGCCGCGCAGCACTTCGGCTACCAGGTGCAGTTCGGCGTCGCTGAAGCGGCGCGACAGCAGCGCCTGTTCGCGGCGGATGATTTCGGCGTAGCGGTCGCACATCTGCTGGATGCGCGCATCCAGCGGCGCCTCTTCCGGTGCGTGCTCCAGTGCCTCGGCGTTGAACCAGGCGGCAGCGTCCAGGGTGGTGTGCTCGGCGGCGTCCTGCCAGGCTTCCTGCAGCGCGGCGGCAAAGCGCGCCTCGTCCTTGAACGGCAGATCGAACTGCATGCGGGGCGGCATGTCCAGGCGCAGGGTTTCGCCGTTCACGCTCAGCGCTCCCTCGTCGTTGCAGTGCACCTCGCCGCGCCAGACGGCTTCCTCGCCGGTGGCCAGGTTGTCCACCAGTACCTCCAGGTAGGGCAGCGCCAGCGCCTGGCCTTCGTCGGCGGTTACCAGCCGTACGCCGATGTCGAACAGGTGGTGCTTGGCCACGCGCAGCATCTGCAGACCGTTGTCGTGACGCAGCAGGGTGTAGTCGTCGCCGGTGTCGTATACCGCCAGGTCGTGCTCGTCGCGCGCCGATTTCAGCAGCTTGCCCTGCAGCTCGTCGGCCAGCTGGTTGATATCGGCATCCGGCGTGCGGTAGCCGCCGCGATGTTTGTCATGCACATGCCACAGCGCATTCCAGTCGTACATGGTTGTCATCCCCCAAAAACGGCGCAGTGTACCTAAAGTTTGCGGGCAGTCCCATGTCAGGGTGCCTGCCAGATCCGGGTGTATGCCTCTTGATAGCCCAGGTCTGCATCGATTTCTGCATTGTTGCCGCCCGATGGCTGGGTGCGCGTCACCAGTATCGGGCGGCTGACGTAGCCACTGGGCGGCTGACCGGCAAAGGCGCGGTTGAGTTCGTCTGCCAGCTGCCAGCCCTGGGCGTTCAGGGGCTCGGCAACGGTGGCAATCTGCTGCGACAGGCCGCTGCGGATGCGGCTGATGGCCTTGTGCGAGCCGTCGCCGGCGGCGATGTTGCGAATGTCGCCGCGACCGGCGCGGCGCAGCGGGAAGTTCATCTCGTCGAAATAGATGTCGTTGATGGCCAGGGTGTGCGTCCATTGCTTGCCGAAGCGTGCGTTCATGCGGGTGATCAGCGAGTCGGTATCCGTGCTGGCGCGGCTGATGGCCACATCCTGGATGGTGAGGCAGCGGCAGCTGGCGCAGTGCGTCAGTGCGGTGCACATGGCGGCGGCCTTGGCGATGGCAATCTCGAAGCGGGTATCGGTAATGATGACCGCGCCAACCTTGCCGCCGCTGCTGCTGATGGCGTAGTTGGCGGCCAGGCGGGCAACATCCATGGCGTCGGTGGTGATGTTCACCAGCAGGTCGCCGGCCGGGCCAGGCTTGGCGCCGGCATGCCAGCCGGCCAGCTGGATGCCGGCCTGGTGTGCCCGCTGCACCAGATCCTTGAAGTCATTGGCCTGAAAACCGCCCAGCACGATGGCGTCGGGTTTGTCCTGCTCGATGGCATGGGTGATGGCGTCCCGGATGATGCTGGCGTCACCCTTGCCGTCCACATTGTTGACCCGCCAGCCCAGGTGGGTGGTGGCGGCATTGTTGAACGCGCGCAGCACGCCGCTGATGCCGCCGTTGCGGTAGTCCTGGGCAATGAAGGTGATGACTTTCGGGCCTTGACCATGAGGCCCGCTGGTTGGCCCGTCCCAGTTGCCGGGCTGGGCCGGGGCGGCGGGCGGGTACAGCATGGCAAGCAGCAAGAGGCTGTGGCGTAGGAGTCTGCTGAGCATGCGGATGGCCGAAATGAGTGATGGTGGGGTGTCGGGCATGGCCTGTGCCGGCAGCGCACGCTTTGCCGGTGCTGCTTGCGCCATGCCCTTTCAATAAACACTAGCATAGCCCGCCGCGACAGCGTTTGTGACGATGCAAACACACAGGATGTCGTTTTCTGTCAGGGGTGTTTGTGCTAGAATCTTCCAGTTTCGCTCATCCAATTTGAGTCACCCATGACCCGACAAATTCGCAATATCGCCATCATCGCCCACGTTGACCACGGCAAGACCACCCTGGTTGACCAGCTGCTGCGCCAGTCCGGCACCTTCCGCGACAACCAGCAGGTTGACGAGCGCGTGATGGACTCCAACGACCTGGAAAAAGAACGCGGCATTACCATTCTGGCCAAGAACACCGCCATCGAATACGAAGGCGTGCACATCAACATCGTGGACACCCCGGGCCACGCCGACTTCGGTGGTGAAGTAGAGCGCGTACTGGGCATGGTTGACGGCGTACTGCTGCTGGTGGATGCCGTTGAAGGCCCGATGCCGCAGACCCGCTTCGTGACCAAGAAGGCACTGGCACTGGGCCTGCGCCCGATCGTGGTGATCAACAAGGTAGACCGTCCGGGCGCACGTCCGGACTGGGTTGTTGACCAGACTTTCGACCTGTTCGACAAGCTGGGCGCTACCGACGAGCAGCTGGACTTCCCGATCATCTACGCTTCCGGCCTGAACGGCTTTGCCAAGCTGGAGCTGGAAGAAGAGTCCGACAACATGCGTCCGCTGTTCGACACCGTGCTCAAGTTCGTGCCGACCCCGGCGGGCAGTGCCGACGAGCCGCTGCAGCTGCAGATTTCTGCACTGGATTACTCCACCTACACCGGCCGCCTGGGCGTTGGCCGCGTGCTGAACGGCCGCATCAAGCCGGGTCAGGCCGTAGTGGTAATGAACCACGACGATCAGGTTGCTTCCGGTCGTATCAACCAGGTTCTGGGTTACAAGGGCCTGGACCGCGTGCCGGTGGAAGAAGCCGAAGCCGGTGACATCATCATCATCTCCGGTATCGAGGATATCGGTATCGGCGTGACCATCTGCGACAAGGATCAGCCGGTAGGCCTGCCGATGCTGTCGGTGGACGAGCCGACCCTGACCATGGACTTCATGGTGAACTCCAGCCCGCTGGCCGGTACCGAAGGCAAGTTCGTGACCAGCCGCCAGATCCGCGACCGTCTGACCAAGGAGCTGCTGACCAACGTGGCCCTGCGCGTGGAAGACACCGAGGACTCCGACGTGTTCCGCGTATCCGGCCGTGGCGAACTGCACCTGACCATCCTGCTGGAAAACATGCGTCGCGAAGGCTTCGAAATGGCTGTGGCCAAGCCGCGCGTGGTATTCAAGGAAATCAACGGTCAGAAGAGCGAGCCGTACGAGAACCTGACCATCGACCTGGAAGATGCTCACCAGGGTGGCGTGATGGAAGAAATCGGCCGTCGTCGTGGCGAGCTGACCAATATGGAATCCGATGGCCAGGGTCGTACCCGTCTGGAATACCACATTCCGGCACGTGGCCTGATCGGCTTCCAGTCCGACTTCATGACCATGACCCGCGGCACCGGCCTGATGAGCCACGTGTTTGACGACTACGCACCGGTGAAAGCCGACCTGCCGGGCCGTCACAACGGCGTGCTGATCTCGCAGGACAACGGCGAAGCCGTAGCCTACGCGCTGTGGAACCTGGAAGACCGCGGCCGCATGTTCGTGTCCCCGGGCGACAAGCTGTACGAAGGCATGATCATCGGCATCCACAGCCGTGACAACGACCTGGTAGTGAACCCGCTGAAGGGCAAGAAGCTGACCAACGTGCGCGCCTCCGGTACCGACGAAGCCGTACGCCTGACCACCCCGATCAAGCTGACGCTGGAATCGGCAGTGGAGTTCATCGACGATGACGAACTGGTGGAAATCACCCCGAAATCCATCCGTATCCGCAAGCGCTGGCTGCAGGAACACGACCGTCGTCGTATGTCCAAGGTTGAAGGCTAAGCCCGCACAAGCTTGTGTGGCTGACAAAAAACCCCGGTTTATGCCGGGGTTTTTTTCTTGCTTGTCTTATCGATAAAGCAGGCTACGCTGAGACTATGCCAGATACGTTTGGTGTGTCCTGAGTAGTAGAGTGTTTCTCCTCCTCTTTTGCGGCCAAGGTTGGCCGCATTTTGTTTGTACCGGCCGTCTCGGGCTCAGCAAGCGGCGCTCAGCAATTCATCCCAGCGCGTGGTGCAACGTGGCGACAGCTTGTCCTGGCGCATATGCCAGCGGCCGTCGCCCAGCAGGCTGCTGCCGGTGCGTATGCTGTCGCGGCCGAAGCGGTGGTTGATGCCGTCTACGGTCTGCATCAGCTGCTGGCTGCGCGCGGATTCGCCGGGCAGGAACAGATCGCCCTGGCGGCTGAATTCATCGGCCACCAGCTCGTCCAGCACCACGCCGCACTTGTGGTAGCGCAGCTCCGGCTGATGCAGCTGCTGCAGCAGCCCCAGTGCGTGATGCGTCAGGGTGCGGGTGTCGGTGCAGGGTTGCAGCAGCGGCAGGCTGGCCCAGTTGCGGCGCTGCAGGCCGCCGCCACGGTCGGGCGGGTCGGTGCGCAGCATCACGTGCAGCAGGCGGGTGGCGCTATGCTGGGCGCGCAGTTTTTCCGCACAGCGTGCCACGTGGTGGCTGACGGCGGCTTGCAGTTCGTCAAGGTCGTTCAGCCGGCGGGCAAAGGAACGGGTGGAGTGGATCTGCTGCCGCGGCGGGGTGACGTCGCAGACATCCAGGCAGGCTTCGCCCTGCAACTCGCGTACCGTACGCTCCACGGCCAGCCCGAAGCGCTGCCGCGCCCAGGCAGGGTTGGCCGCAGCCAGTTGCGCCGCGTTGGCAATGCCAAGGCGCTGCAGCTGTTCGCGCAGGCGGTAGCCTATGCCCCACACCATGCCGACATCCATCGCCCGTAGTTGTGCCTCGTGCTCGGTGGTGCTCAGCATGTGCCAGTCGAACACGCCGCCGAAGCGCGGTTGCTGCTTGGCAACCAGATTGCCGAGCTTGGCCAGGGTCTTGCTGACACCGATGCCGATGGATACCGGCAGGCCGATCTTGCTCTGTACCGCCTGGCGCAGCTGTTGCGCCCGGGTTTGCGGGTCGGGCAGGCCGGCGAAGTCGAGGAAGCATTCATCGATGCTGTAGATTTCCTGGGCGCAGGCGTGCTGCGCAGCCAGGGTCATCATGCGCCGCGACAGCGAGCCGTACAGTTCGTAGTTGGATGACAGTGCTACGCCGCGGTGGCGGTACAGCAGGTTGCGCGCTTCGTGGAATGCCACGCCCATCGGCACGCCTATCGCCTTGGCTTCCGGCGAGCGCGATACGATGCAGCCGTCGTTGTTGGACAGCACAATCACCGGCATGCCTTGCAATGCCGGGTTGAACAGCCGCTCGCAGGAGACATAGAAGTTGTTGCCATCCAGCAGGCCGTAGCAGGGTTCAGGCGGCATGCTCGTCATCCTTGCCCTTGTGGCGGCGCAGCTGGCGCGCCATGCCCACCACCACGCCCCACAGCATGGCGTCGAAATGCGACGGTGGCGGCAGGTCGCGCCAGCGCTGCCGCGCATCACGATGCCCCAGCCAGACCTTGCCGCCACTATGGCGCAGCAGCCGCACCACGAAGCCGCTGTCCTGCCAGTACACCACCAGGTCGCCGTGACGCGGCGTCAGCCCCTTGTTGAGGATCAGCAGGTCGCCATCCTGGATGCCGCAGTCGATCAGCGCATCGCCACGGGCGCGCAGGAAGAATGTTGCCATGCGGTCCGGGCAGAGCAGGGTGTTGAGGTCCAGTTCGTCGGTGGGCAGGTCGGCAGCCGGGGAGGGAAAGCCTGCCAGCGCCGGCCGGGAGATGAGCGCGAGTTTCATGGTGCTGCTTTTGATAATGTACAAAATCAAAATAGCGGAAAAGCCGCGCAATTTCAAGCGGCTGCCCCGGTCTGGCGTCAGCGGCGCATTCAGGCTGGCCGCCACCGTGGCGCTACCGCTATAATGCCCGGCTGCTTTTGACGAGGATGATATTGTGCGTGACCGTTTGGCCGTATTGCCGCAGTACTTGTTGCCTAAACAGGCGCTGACCCGTTTTGCCGGCAGCATTGCCAATGCCCAGGGGGGCAGTGTTACCACGGCGCTGATCCGCCGTTTCGTGCAGCGCTACAACGTCAATATGGCGGAGGCGGCCAACCCGGACCCGGCCAGCTATGCCTCGTTCAACGAATTCTTCACCCGCGCGCTGAAGCCGGGTGCCCGCCCGCTGGCCGACGTGCCCTTTGTGTGCCCGGTGGACGGCGCCATCAGCCAGTTCGGCGCCATTGAGCGCGACCAGCTGTTCCAGGCCAAGGGCCATCATTACTCCACCACTGCGTTACTGGGTGGTGATAGCGCTCTGGCGGCGCAGTTCGCCAACGGCCATTTCGCCACCATCTATCTGAGCCCGCGCGACTACCACCGCATCCACATGCCGTGCGACGGCACGCTCAAGCGCATGATCTATGTGCCGGGCGAACTGTTCTCGGTAAACCCGACTACCGCGCGCGGCGTGCCGGGGCTGTTCGCCCGCAACGAGCGGGTGGTGTGCGAGTTCGATACCGCGCATGGCCCGATGGCGCTGGTGCTGGTGGGGGCGACCATTGTCGGCAGCATGGCCACCGCCTGGCATGGCGTGGTGAATCCGCCGCGCAGCGGCGAGGTGCGCGTATGGCGCTATGACGATGGCCCGGCCATCAAGCTGGCGCGCGGCGAGGAAATGGGGCGTTTCCTGCTGGGCTCCACCGTGGTGCTGCTGTTCCCGCAGCAGGCCGTGCAGTTCAATGCCGACTGGGCGCCTGCGCGGCCGGTACGGCTGGGCGAAAAGATGGCCGATGCGGCCAACTAGTACGCTCGGCAAATAGAAAAAGCCACCGCATGCGGTGGCTTTTTTGTTGCTGCAGGCTGCTTACTGTGCAGCGGAGGCGGCAACGTTGGCCGCAGGGGTAACGCCCTTCCAGGCGCCGTTCTGCAGCTGGTACAGGGTGACGGTGCCGTTCTTCACGTCGCCGTTCGGCTCGAAGGCGATGCTGCCGGTTACGCCCTGCAGCTGGGTCTTGGCGATCTCCGGCAGGAATTTCTTCGGGTCGGCCGAGTTGGCACGCTTCATCGCTTCGATCAGCACGCGGGCGGCATCGTAGGTGTACGGTGCGTAGGCCTGGATCTCGCTGCCGAACTTGGCCTTGTACTTGCTGTTGAAGTCGGCAAAGCCCGGCATCAGTTCCTTGGACGCGCCGGCGCTGGAGGCGTAGGCGCCTTCGGCATCGCTGCCGGCCAGCTTGATGAACTCGGCGGTGTTCACGCCATCGGCACCCATGAAGCGGGCGGTGAGGCCCAGCTTGCGCATCTGCTTCAGCAGCGGGCCGGCCTGGGCGTCCATGCCGCCATAGAATAGCAGTTCCGGCTTGGCTGCCTTCAGCGAGGTGAGGATGGCCATGAAGTCGGTGGCGGTGTTGGTGGTGTATTCACGCTTCACCACCTTGCCGCCGGCGGCTTCCACTGCCTTGGCAAAGTCGTCGGCCAGGCCCTGGCCGTAGGTGGTGCGGTCATCGATGATGGCGATGTTTTTCAGCTTGAGCTCGCCCACGGCGAACTTGGCCAGCGCCTGGCCCTGTTGCAGGTCGTTGGCGATGATGCGGAAGGTGTTGTTGTAGCCCTGCTGGGTGAATTTCGGGCTGGTCACCGAACCGGCCACCATCGGGATGCCGGCGTCGTGGTAGATGCGCGAGGCCGGAATGGCGGCGCCGGAAGTGAGGTGGCCCACCACGGCTACCACGCCAGCGTCGACAAAGCGCTGCGCCACCTGGGTGGCGGCTTTCGGGTCGGCCTGGTCGTCTTCGGACTGCACTTCGAAGCTGACTTTCTTGCCATCCAGGGTCAGCCCGGCGGCATTGGCCTCGTCCACGGCCAGTTTCACGCCGTTGTCGGCATCGTGGCCCCAATGGGCGAACGGGCCGGTCAGCGGGTTGGCCGAGCCGATGCGCACAACGTTACCGTTGCTGGCTTGCTTGGCGGCAGAGGCGGGGGCATTGTTGTCGGCTTGTTGCTGCTGGTTGCAGCCAGCCAGCACGGCAACCGCTGCGGCTGCAGCGGCAATGGTCTTGATTTTCATAGGTAAAGCGAGTCCCTGCTCCTCGACGGGAGCATCAATTTTTAGGTGTCAGGTGATCTATGTCAGCGGTCGGGCGCCCTGTTGAGGCGCGGCGATACTACAGAAGCCGAGGCAGGCCCATGGGTGTAGGGCTGGCCTGGCAGGGAACGTCGAAAGGATACAATCGACATCGCAGTGCAACATGGTAACGGGCAGGGCGCGGTTGCGCAAGCATCGGCCCCAGGCGGGCCCGGCAAAACAAAAACGGCACCCGAAGGTGCCGTTTTGCCGATAAGCGTGAAGCTTAGTTGGCTGCGGAGGCTGCAGCTGCCGGAGCGCCGCCACCAACGGTGGAAACCACTTCCCACTTGCCGCCTTTAACCTGGTACACGGTAACCGCGCCGTTCTTGATGTCACCCTTCTCGTCGAAGGCGATCTGGCCGGTTACGCCGGTGTAGTTGGTTTTGCCAACTTCAGCCAGGTATACCTTCGGATCGGTGGACTTGGCACGCTTCATGGAGTCAACCAGCACCATTACAGCATCGTACTCGTACGGAGCGTAGATCTGGACTTCGGTGTTGAACTGCTTCTTGAACTTGTCGTTGAAAGCAGTGAAGCCCGGCATCTTGTCGCGCGGTACGCCGCAGCTGGAGGCGTACTGGCCTTCGGAAGCATCACCAGCCAGCTTGATGAATTCCGGAGTCTGCCAGCCGTCGCCGCCCATCAGCTTGGCTTTCAGGCCCAGGCGGGTCATCTGCTTGGCCAGCGGGCCGGCTTGTGCGTCCATGCCGCCGTAGAAGATCACGTCCGGCTGGGTGGACTTGATGGAGGTCAGAATGGCGTTGAAGTCGGTAGCGGTGTTGGTGGTGAATTCACGCTTCACAACCGAGGCACCCTTGCCCTTGACTGCCTTTTCGAACTCGTCTGCCAGACCCTGACCGTAAGCGGTGCGGTCATCGATGATGGCCACTTTCTTGGCTTTCAGGCCGTCAACAGCGAACTCGCCCAGTGCCTTGCCCTGCTGCACGTCGTTGGCGATTACGCGGAAGGTGGTCTTGTAGCCCTGCTTGGTGTAGTCCGGGTTGGTTGCGGACGGGGAGATCTGCGGCAGGCCGGCGTCGGAGTAGATCTTGGAAGCCGGGATGGTGGTGCCGGAGTTCAGGTGGCCAACTACGCCAGCCACGCCGGCATCAACCAGGCGCTGGGCAACCTGGGTACCGATTTTCGGGTCAGCCTGGTCGTCTTCGGAAACCAGCTCGAACTTGATCTTCTTGTCGCCGATGGTAACGCCTTGGGCGTTCAGGTCTTCGATGGCCAGTTTGGCGCCAAATTCGTTGTCCTTGCCCAGGTGAGCGATCGGGCCGGTCATCGGAGATACCTGGCCGATTTTCACCACGGTTTCGCCGCCAGCGCTGGCAGCAGCCGCAGGAGCGGAAGCTTCGCCGGCCGGTTTTTCTTCTTTGTTGCCGCAGGCAGTCAGTGCAATGGCGGCAGCTGCGAAAAGGCTCAGACGAGCAAATTTATTCATCTTATGTTTCCCCTGATCTTAAGTCTGTGACTTGATTAAAGCTGCTTGGCATCTTGTGGATGAGCAGTTGCGGCGATTATGCGGAGCGCCTTTTCCGAGTGTCAACGAACTTCGATATACAGTATTTACAGGGCTTGTAATGCCAGTGGTGTGCTGCACCGCCGCATGCACCAAGGAAAACCGGCTTGCGCAAGAAATATGTTCGCATATGAACAATGGCGCCCCATGCTGGTGCGCCATTGCGAAAAAACGGGCCATTTTCTTTAGTGTTTTGCGCCACAGGCGCGCGCTCGCAACTGTCGCATATTTGCATCGCCGGGTGTTGTTATCCAGCCACCAAGGTTGCCAAGGACCAAATCGGCCAGCGCGGCGACCCAGTCCGGTCGCTCGTTGAGGCACGGAATGTAGCGATATTCCTTGCCCCCGGCGGCCAGAAATAGTGTCTTGCCTTCCATGGCGATTTCTTCCAGCGTTTCCAGGCAATCGCCGGCAAAACCGGGGCAAATGATGTCGAGCTTGGCAACACCTTGTTTCGCAAGCGAACTTAGGGTGTCGAAGGTGTAGGGTTTAAGCCACTCCGCCTTGCCGAAGCGGCTCTGGAAGCTCACCACGTAGTCGTTGGCGGACAGTTCCAGCGCCTCGGCCAGCAGGCGTCCGGTCTTCAGGCACTCGCAGTGATACGGGTCGCCCTTGTCCAGGGTGAAGCGCGGCACGCCGTGAAAGCTCATCACCAGCTTGTCGCCGCGGCCATTCAGCCGCCAGTGCTCGCGTACGCTGGCGGCCAGCGCCGCGATGTAGCCGGGGTGGTCGTGATAGTGACGCACGGTACGAACTTCCGGCATGTTGCGCATCTTCATCAGTGTGCGGAACACGTCGTCCAGCGCGGTGCCGCTGGAGGAGGCGGCGTACTGCGGGTACAGCGGCACCACCAGCAGGCGCTCCACGCCCTGGGCGCGCATGCTCTGCAGTACCTCCGCCACCGCCGGCTTGCCGTAGCGCATGGCGTAGTCCACCACCAGCTGATGGCCCTGCATGCCCAGCAGCCCCTTGAGCAGGCTGGCCTGCTTGCGGGTGTGCAGCAGCAGCGGCGAGCCATCCTTGTCCCAGATGCTGGCATATTTCTCGGCGCTTTTCTTTGGCCGCACATTGAGGATCACGCCATTGAGGATCAGCCACCAGATGGCGCTCGGAATCTCCACCACGCGGCGGTCGGACAGAAACTGCTTGAGATAGGGGCGCAGCGCCTTGGCGGTAGGCGCCTCCGGCGTGCCCAGGTTCAGCAGCAGTACGCCGGTCTTGGGTGTGTAGCCGTGGTTGAATGCCGGTTCGGTCAGGTAGTGGGACATGGTGTTTTCGTGACGATGCGGAGCCGGCCAGGGTTGGCCGCAAGTAAAAACGGCAGCGGGCCGGGGCGCGCTGCCGTGCGGGTCATTCTTCGCGCGCGGGGACAAGTACCGAGCGGTTGCCGTTGGTTTCCATCGCCGACACGATGCCGGCGGTTTCCATCTGTTCGATCAGCCGCGCGGCGCGGTTGTAGCCGATGCGCAGCTGGCGCTGTACCGAGGAGATCGATGCCTTGCGTGTCTTGAGCACAATGGCCACCGCTTCGTCGTACAGCGGGTCGGCTTCGCCATCCGGGCTGCCGCCAAGGCCGACTTCGCCGCCGGCCTCGTCACTTTCGGCCGCGCCGCTGAGGATGCCCTCCACGTAGTCCGGCTCGCCGGTGGTCTTGAGGAATTCCACCACCTGGTGCACCTCCTCGTCGGCCACGAAAGCGCCGTGCACGCGCAGCGGGTAGCCGGTGCCTGGCGGCAGGTACAGCATGTCACCCTGGCCAAGCAGGGTTTCCGCGCCCATCTGGTCGAGAATGGTGCGGCTGTCGATCTTGCTCGATACCTGGAAGGCAATGCGGGTAGGGATGTTGGCCTTGATCAGGCCGGTGATCACATCCACCGACGGGCGCTGCGTAGCCAGAATCAGGTGGATGCCGGCGGCGCGCGCCTTCTGTGCCAGGCGCGCAATCAGCTCCTCGATCTTCTTGCCGGCCACCATCATCAGGTCGGCCAGCTCGTCGATCACCACCACGATCAGCGGCAGGGTATCCAGCGGCTCCGGTGTTTCCGGCGACAGGCTGAACGGGTTGGGAATCTTCTCGCCGCTCTTTTCCGCGTCGCGGATCTTCTGGTTGAAGCCGGCGAGGTTGCGCACGCCCAGTTTGGACATCAGCCGGTAGCGGCGCTCCATCTCGCCCACGCACCAGTTCAGCGCGTTGGCGGCCTGCTTCATATCGGTAACCACCGGTGCCAGCAGGTGCGGAATGCCTTCATACACCGACAGTTCCAGCATCTTCGGGTCCACCATGATCAGGCGCGCCTCCTTGGGCGTGGCCTTGTACAGCACCGACAGGATCATGGCGTTGATGGCCACCGATTTACCGGAGCCGGTGGTGCCGGCCACCAGCACGTGCGGCATCTTGGCGAGGTCGGCGGAGACCGGCTGGCCGGCGATGTCCTTGCCCAGCGCCATGGCCAGCCGCGAACCCATGTTCTGGTAGCCGTCGGAGCCGACGATCTCGGACAGGCGCACGATCTGGCGCTTGGGGTTGGGCAGCTCCAGGCCCATATAGGTCTTGCCGGGTATGGTCTCCACCACGCGGATCGACACCAGGCTCAGCGCGCGCGCCAGGTCCTTCATCAGGTTGACGATCTGTGCGCCTTTCACACCGACGGCGGGCTCGATCTCGTAGCGGGTGATCACCGGGCCGGGGTAGGCGGCCACCACTTTCACGTCCACGCCGAAGTCGGCCAGCTTGCGTTCGATCAGCCGCGAGGTGTACTCGACGGTTTCCGCCGATACCGGTTCGGCCTGCTCCTTGGGTGCGGCCAACAGTGCCAGCCCCGGCAGCGCCTCGTCGCCCGGTGCGGCGAACAGCGACTGCTGCACCGGCTTCACGGCCTTGGGCGATACCGGCACTTCCAGTACCGGGGTCTCGATACGCACCGGCGGCTTGTCTTCGATCTTCTTCTTCTCTGTGCTTACCTTTTCTTCGCGCTGCTGCGCCACCTCGCGGCCGATTTCACGGTCGCGGCGCGCCTGCCAGGCTTGCCAGGCATTGACCACGCCGTCTTCCAGCAGGCCGCCGATGCGTTCCATCAGGTTGAGCCAGGACAGCCCGGTAAACAGTGAGACGCCAATGGCGGCCAGCACCAGCAGCAGCAGGCTGGCGCCGGTGGTGCCGAAGGCGTGCGCGCTGCCGGTGCCCAGCGCCTTGCCCAGCAGGCCGCCGGGGCCGGCCGGCAATGCCAGCTGCTTGCCGGCCAGGATCAGGAATTCCAGGCTGGCAAAACCGATCAGCGTGAGCTGGAAGCCGATCAGCGCCGGCCAGGTCAGCGGGCCGTCGTCGAAGTCGGTGTGATCGATGCGGCGGTAGCCCCAGACGATGGCGAACACGCAGAAGCCCACCAGCAGCCAGGCGGAATAGCCGAACAGGTACAGCAGGATGTCGGCCATCCAGGCGCCGAACACGCCGCCATAGTTGCGGATGGTGGGGTCGGCCGAGCTGTGCGACCAGGACGGGTCGTTGGTCGAGTAGCTGAACAGCGTCAGCACCAGGTAGATGGCAGAAACGGCCAGCAGCAGCCACCAGGCTTCGCGCAGCAGGCCGGCGAGTTTGGGTGGCAGGGGCTGGGTATTGCGTACGACTGCTTTACGCTTGAACAGGCGCATTGAATTTGAATAAGAATGGTGTCAGCCGGGCATTATATCGACAAATGCCGGGCTTTCTGTTGCCCGGCAACGTTTGCCCATCATTCGTGTCGCGTTGCCGGCCGAAAAAGGAAAATATCACTGGGCCATCGCGCATCAGTGAGGGTAGAGGGCGCCCAGCACCCGCAGGCCGCTGGCGCCGGTTACCTGCGGCAGATTGCCGGGCGCGCGCTGGCAGAAACGCCAGCCCAGCCAGGCGAACGCCGCGGCCTCCACCTGCTGCGCCGGCAGCCCCAGCGCGTCGGTGGCGGCGATCTGCACGCCCGGCAGTAGCGCGGCCAGCGCCCGGCACAGTGCGCCATTACGCACGCCGCCGCCGCACAGGTACAGCTCGCGCGTGGCCGGAGCAAAGCGGGTGACGGCATCGGCAATGCTGTGTGCGCTCAGTGCCAGCAGGGTGGCCTGCACGTTGGCCGCATCGATGTCGCCGTGCTGCAGGCGGAAGCGCTCCAGTCGCGCTGCCAGCCACTCCAGGCTGAACAGGTCGCGGCCGGTGCTCTTGGGTACGCCGGCGGAGAAATAGGGTTCGGCCAACAGGATTTGCAGCAGGGCGTCGTTGCAGTGCCCGCTCGCCGCCCAGGCGCCGTCGGCGTCGTAGTCCTGGTTGCGGTGGTGGCGAATCCAGGCGTCCAGCAGCATATTGCCGGGGCCGGTATCGAAGCCGATGACCGGCGCATCCGGCTGCAGCCGGGTAAGGTTGGCGATGCCGCCGATATTGAGGATGGCGCGCGGCGTAGCCGGGCTGGCGAACATCGCCTGGTGGAAGGCCGGTACCAGCGGTGCGCCCTGGCCACCGGCGGCCACGTCGCGGCTGCGCAGGTCGCCGATCACGTCGATGCCGGTCAGCTCGGCCAGCAGTGCCAGGTTGCCGATCTGCAGCGTGTAGCCGGCCTGCGGCGCGTGGCGGATGGTCTGGCCGTGGCAGGCCACCGCCTGCACCTGGTCGGCGGCAAGACCGGCGTGCTGCAGTACGGCCTGTACCGCTGCGGCGTACAGCTGCGCCAGCTCGTTGCCGAGGCGGGCGCTGCGGTCCAGTTCATTGTCGGCAACCTGCTGCAGCGCCAGCACCTGTTCGCGCACGGCCAGCGGGTAGGAGACAAAGGCTTCGCCCAGCAGCGCCATGCGCCCGTTGTCGAAGCGCACCGCTACCGCATCGACACCATCCAGACTGGTGCCGGACATCAAACCAATAAAGATATCGGACATGAAAAACCCTGGCAGATTGATAGGCTGCCAGGGTTGTGTCGATCGGGGCGCCGCTTAGTCCAGCTGCGCCACGCTGACCGGAATGTCCCTGAGCAGCTTGAGGTTGGCCGCAAGCTTAACGCTCTGACCGGTGAAGGCCAAGCGTTCACTGCTGCTCAGTTCGCGGGTGGGTAGCGCGGTGGTGGCAGGGTCCACCGGCTGGCCGTTGATGTGCACTTCCATATGCAGGTGCGGGCCGGTGGCGCGGCCGGTGGCGCCGACATAGCCGATCACCTCGCCGGCCTTGACCTGCTCGCCGGGCTTGAGGCCGCTGCGGAAGCGGCTCATGTGTGCATACAGCGTGGAAAGGCGGGCATTGTGGCGCAGGATCACCACGTTGCCATAGCCGTTCTGGCGTGCCACCGTTTCCACCACCGCGTCGGACGGCGCCATGATGGGGGTGCCGGTGCTGGCGGCGTAGTCGATGCCTTCGTGCATGCGCAGCGCGTGCAGGACCGGGTGATAGCGCATGCCGAAGCCGGAACTGATGTGGGAGCCGGCCACCGGAATCTTGCTGAAGCCCTTTTTCAGCGCCTTGCCCTGCGCGTCATAGTAGGAGCCGGATTCGCTGTCGTGGGCAAAGTAATAAGCCTGGTAGTGGCTGCCGCCGCGGTCGATCTCCACCGCCAGGATGTTGCCGGTGGTGAGCGGGGCGCCGTTGTACAGCAGGGTTTCGTACACCAGGTCGATCTTGTCGCCGTGCTTGAGGCTGCTCAGGTCGAACTGGTCGGAGAAGATTTCGCCCAGCTGGGTACGGATTTCGTCCGGAATGCCGGCCTGGCCCAGCGCGCTGGCGGCGGTGCTGTTGATCTGCAGCGCGCGCACGGTCTGCATGGCTTCGGTGTGTGGCGCATCGGCGCTGGCGCGCCAGCCGTTACCGGCCTTTTCGATGTCTACCAGTACCTTCTCGCCGTTTTCGTCATCGTTGAGGAAGCGCAGACCGAATAGCTCGCCCTGATCGTTCAGCTGTACCGACAGCGTAGCGCCGGTTTTCAGCTTGAGCAGGTCCTTGGACAGCGGGCTGGAATAAATGAAGCCGGTGGCGTCGCTGTCGCGCACGCCCAGGCGGTTGAGCAGGCTGGCGATGGTATCGCCGCGCTGCACTGCTTCGTCGCGCCAGTAGCGCACGGTGTTGCTGGCCGGCTGCGGCAGCGGTGGCAGGGTAAGTGCCTCGACAACCTGTTGCTGCACCGGCAGCGCGGCTTCGGGGGCATTGCCCTGGGTAACGGCCACGGCAGTCAGCACGCCCAGGAAGGGCAGGCTGGCGACGGCGCCCAGCCAGGTGGCGTGGCTGTTTACCACGCGATTGGTCCATTTTTGCGGTAGATGCAGCAGTTTGCGATAATCCATATTCTTCACTATCCGGTTGGCATGTAAGTGCTGGTGGGCACCATCTGTCGCCGGTATCTGGCCGCACGCGGCTTGCTTTGCGGCAGAAAATTCCAAAGCGGGTGATGCTAGCAAAAGCACTTGCCGGCTGTAAACAAAAAATGCTGATAAATCAATGATTTACCCATATTGATTAGCGGCAGCAATTTACACTGACCATCCGGTTGGCAGCCTGGTTCTGCGGCCGGAAAAATATTTCACACCAAAAACAAATACGCCATCCATCGATGAAACTGACCCTGATCATTCCCGGCCTGAACTGGCTGGATGCCCACGATGGCAGCGAAGTCAGCAAGGGGCTGGCCTTGCCGGCCCTGAGCCAGATGCTGGGGCGCGGCAGCCTGCAGTCGCAGCCGCTGTCCGCCTCGCAACTCCTGCAGCAGGTGTTCGCACTGCCGGCGCTGGCGCTGGCTGCCGATCTGGCGGCCGCCAGCGGGCTGGATACCGCCGGCCGCCACTGGCTGCTGGCCGACCCGGTAAACCTGCGAGTGGACCGTGACCGCGCGCTGCTGGGCGACGTGGGCATCATGAACCTGTCGCAACAGGAGGCGGACGCGCTGGTGAGCAGCCTCAACCAGCTGTTTGCCGAAGACGGCTTCGTGTTCCACGCCCCCGCGCCGCAGCGCTGGTTCCTGTCGCTGCCGGCCGCCAGCGGCGCCGAGTTCTCCGTGCTGCCGGACGTCATCGGCAACGACATCAACCACCACCTGCCGCGTGGCAGCCAGGGCATGCTGTGGAGCCGTTACCTGAACGAGCTGCAGATGCTGCTGTACACCCACCCGGTAAACGATGCGCGCGAGGCGCGCGGCGAGGTGCCGGTGAACAGCGTGTGGCTGTGGGGCGAACAGACCGACGGCAGCTTGCGGCCAACCTTGCAGCACGATCAGCTGCTGGCCGCCGACCCGCTGTGGCAGCACCTGGCGGCCGCCGCCGGCAAGCCGGCCGAGCTGGCGCCCTATGCCTTCAGCGGTCTGGATGCCAGGGGCGACGTGCTGCTGCAGCTGGATACCGTGGAAGCCGCCGCGCAGTTCCGCGATGCCTGGGGCTGGCGCGAAGGCCTGCAGCAGCTGGAGCGCGACTGGTTTGCACCGCTGCTGGCTGCCCTGCAGCAGCGCCAGGTGCAGCAGCTGACCATCCGTTGCCACGGCGATGCCGGCTTTACCCTCAACCTGCGCCCGGGTGACCTGTGGCGCTTCTGGAAGCGTCCGCGACAGCTTGCGGCGCTGTACCCGCAATGAGCCAGATCCAGACCAGACCCTGCCCGCAGCCCTTGCTGGCGCAACTGGGGCAACAGGGCGTGCCGCCCTTGCTGGCGCGGCTGTATGCTGCGCGCGGCGTGGCCGATGCCGGCGAAGTGGATTACGCCCTGAAGGGCCTGCTGCCGTTCCAGGGCCTGAAAAACGCCGAAGCCATGGCATGCCGCCTGGCCGATGCCATCGCCGCCGGCCAGCGCCTGCTGGTAGTGGCCGACTACGACGCTGACGGCGCCACCGCCTGCGCGGTGGCGGTACGCGGCCTGGCGCTGCTGGGCGCACGCATCGATTTCATCGTGCCCAACCGTTTCGAATACGGTTATGGCCTGACGCCGGAAATCGTCGAGCTGGCCGCACAGCAGCAGCCGGACATCATCATCACTGTCGACAACGGCATTGCCAGCGTGGCCGGGGTGGACGCGGCGCGCGCACGCGGCATCGAGGTGCTGGTCACCGACCACCACCTGCCGGGCGACACGCTGCCGGAAGCGCTGATCGTCAACCCCAACCAGCCGGGCTGCGAGTTCGCCTCCAAGCACCTGGCCGGCGTGGGCGTGATGTTCTACGTGCTGATGGCGCTGCGCGCCGAGATGCGCCAGCGCGGCGTATTCGCCAGCGGCAAGGAACCCAACCTGGGTGAGCTGCTGGACATCGTGGCGCTGGGCACCGTGGCCGACGTGGTGAAGCTGGATCGCAACAACCGCATCCTGGTGGATGCCGGCCTGCGCCGCATGCGCGCCGGGCGCCTGGCGCCGGGCATTGCCGCGCTGTTCCGCGTGGCCGGCCGCGCCGCTTACAAGGCCACCGCCTTCGATCTGGGCTTCACCATCGGCCCGCGGCTGAATGCCGCCGGCCGGCTGGACGACATGAGCCTGGGCATTGCCTGCCTGCTGGCCGGCAGCGAGGAGGTGGCCTCGCCGCTGGCGCAGGAGCTGGACGGCCTCAACCGCGAGCGCCGCGCCATCGAGCACGGCATGCAGGACGAGGCGCTGGCGGTGTTGTCCGGCATCGATGCGGCCAACCATTACACGCTCACCCTGTACCGCGACGACTGGCACCAGGGCGTGGTGGGGCTGGTGGCGTCACGGCTGAAGGAGCGCTACCACCGACCATCCATCGTGTTCGCCCCCGGCGACGAGGGCGAGATCAAGGGCTCCGGGCGTTCGATTCCCGGCTTCCACCTGCGCGATGCGCTGGACATGGTGTCCAAGCGCCATGACGGCCTGCTGCTGAAGTTCGGCGGCCACGCCATGGCCGCCGGCCTGACCATACGCGAGCAGGATTTCGACACCTTCCGCCTGGCCTTCGAGCAGGTGGCGCGCCAGCTGCTGGACGAAGCGGCGCTGACGCGGGTGTGGGAGACCGACGGCAGCCTGAGCGGCCGCGAGCTGTGCCTGGAAATGGCGGAAACGTTGGCCGCAGAAGTGTGGGGCCAGGGCTTTCCGCCGCCGACCTTCAACGACCGCTTCCACATCGTCAGCCAGCGCCTGGTGGGCGCCAAGCACCTCAAGCTGCGGCTGGCCCGCGACGGCGTGGAGTGCGACGGCATGCTGTTCAATCATGCCGACTGGCTGCCGGAGCAGGTGGACGCGGTGTACCAGTTGGCGGCCAACGAGTGGCAGGGGCGCAAGGAACTGCAGATCTATATCCAGCACTGGCAACAGGTGGAGCGCACATGATCGAAACCCTGATCGGCACATTGCTGGGCGCGCTTCTTGGCGGCGGCGCCATCTGGGGCGCGCTGCGCAGCCGCCAGCAGGCAGCCTACCTGCAGGGGCGCAATGAAGTGGGGCTGGAACTGGCTGCGCTGCAGGCGCGCTGGCAGGCTGCCAGCCAGCAGTGGCAGGAGCTGGCCGGGCGCGAGCAGGCGGCGCAGCAGCAACTGGAAGACTGCCGCCAGCAACTGGCCGTTGCCCAGCAGCAGCTGGCTGGCCAAGCCAGCCAGGCGCAGCGCGTGCCGGAGCTGGAGCAACAGTTGGCCGCACGCGAGCAGCGGCTGTTCCAGCAGCAGGACGAAGCACGCGGCCTGACCGCGCGCCTGGCTGCCAGCGAGGAGCAGGGCCGCCAGTTGCAGGCCTTGCAGGCCGAGCGCGGCGGCTGGCTGCAGTTGCAGCAGCAATTGCAGGACGACATCACCCGGCTGAGCGTGCGCGAGCAGGAGCTGGCGACGCTGCTGCAGCAGGAGCGGCAGCAGGGCGCGGAGAAGCTGCGGCTGCTGGCCGAAGCGCGCGAGGCGTTGAGCCACCAGTTCAAGGCGCTGGCCAGCGAGATTCTGGAAGAAAAGAGCCAGCGCTTCACCGAGCAGAACCGGGTGAACCTGGAGCAGATGCTGGGGCCGATGGGCGAGCGGCTGCAGCACTTCGGCAAGCTGGTGCAGGACACCTACGACAAGGATTCCAAGGAGCGGCTGACGCTGGAGCAGGAGCTGCGCCGGCTGCAGGAGCTGAACACCCGGCTGAATGCCGACGCGGTGGCGCTGACCAATGCGCTGACCGGCGGCAACAACAAGGCGCAGGGCACCTGGGGCGAGATGGTACTGGAGAAGGTGTTGGAAACCTCCGGCCTGAGCCGCGACCGCGAATACCGCGTGCAGGTGTCGGACACGCTGGAGCAGGAGGACGGCAGCCAGCGCCGCTACCAGCCGGACGTGGTGATCGACCTGCCGGAAGGCAAGCAGCTGGTGGTGGATTCCAAGGTGTCGCTGAACGCCTACGTGCGCTACACCGCCGCCGGCGACGAGGCGCAGCGCGAGGCGGAGCTGAAGGCGCACATCGCCGCGCTGCGCCAGCACATCCGCACGCTGTCGGAAAAGCGCTACCAGGACCTGTACAAGCTGCACACGCTGGATTTCGTGTTCATGTTCGTGCCGGTGGAGCCGGCCTACCTGCTGGCGGTGCAGCACGACATGAGCCTGTTCAACGAGGCGTTCGAGCGCCGCATCATGATTGTCGGCCCCAGCACGCTGCTGGCCACGCTGCGCACCGTGGCCAGCATCTGGCGCTACGAGTACCAGAACCAGAACGCGCAGGAGATTGCGCGCCAGGGCGGGGCGATGTACGACAAGCTGGTGGGGCTGATCGACACGCTGGAAAAGCTGGGCCGCCAGCTGGGCCAGGTGCAGGAAACCCACGGCAATGCCATGAAGCAGCTATCGAACGGCAGCGGCAACCTGGTTGGCCGTGCCGAGCGGCTGCGCAAGCTGGGCGCACGCACCAGCAAGCATCTGGCGGGGCATCTGTTGCCACAGGGCGAGGAAGAGGACGACGGCGAGGAATGATTTCTTGCCGCCGCGTTACCTGTCATCTATATCGAAATCAGGCAGCAGAAAGGAGGGGAGCAAAATGGTATCGCTGACATTGTTGTGTGTAATAGCAGCAGTAATGTTCTTTGCAAAAGCGTCTCCCCTGAAGCGCACCCGCGTGAGCGTGCGGGTGCAACAGCAACCGGCATCGCGCCGGCACCGCTCCCGCCTTTGATTGATGCCTGCTTTGCCAGTAGTGGGGTAGGTTGGCCGCAAGGAAGCAGTAGACAGTAGTGTCGTAGGTAGTAAAGCCAGCCTGATTCATCGAAGTGCAAGCACAAAGCCGACCAACTGGTCGGCTTTGTTTTTGGGTAAAAATGCTTTTGATTCAGCTGTTTATCCGCAGCCTGGCAGGGTCGGCCAACTGGTCGGCTTGGTTTTGCCTGCCGTTTGCCGGTGCGATCGGGCTACTTGTACCGACCTATTAAAGCCGTAAACAGGCCCCCTTGCTCCACCTGGCTCTCAACACCATGGATACAACTCGTATTCTGGCTAAAGTCGTAAACAAGCCAGCTTCACAGACCAAGTTCGCCCGCTAAGCGTCAATTAAAGTCGAAAACACAAGGCACGGCCCTTTCCTGCCGACAGGAAGGCATCAGCTTGATTTGATTGATGCTTTGCATGATGCCTGCGATCTACCACTCATGCAGCTTGATCGGCAGCAGGTCGGCCAAAGCGGTCTGCCACCCTATCTGCCAGAGGTTCTGCTCAGGGTTACTTACCAGTCACTTCCCTGCCAACTATACGCATACTGCTTGGTACCGCAGGCGACCCGTGCGTGAGAAGTTATAGGCATTGCAGAGGCCTAATCATGCTTGACGTTTAATGGTCGCCCGGTTTCGGGTCCAGTCCCTTGGCGGCGGCCAACTGGGTTATCAGCGCTTCGGACGGCTGCTCTGGCGGCACATTGGCCTTGAAGTCTTCGAGAAGCAGCAGGCAGTACCGGGACTTAGTCATGCTTGACGTTTAATGGTCGCCCGGTTTTCTGGTCCAGTCCCTTGGCTGCGGCCAACTGGGTGATCAGCGCTTCGGACGGCTGCTCTGGTGGCACATTGGCCTTGAAGTCTTCCAGCCACTTCAGCTTGCCATCCCACGGTGGCAGCTTTGCCGGCGGCAGCGGTACGATGTCGTCCAGCTCCGGCACCGTAGGGTGGGCGTAGGAGTAATCGCTCAACACACTCATGATCAGGAGATAACGGCGCTGACGTTCCGGGTCCTGCCGCAGCCCCAGATCATTCCACTGTCTGTTTGCGTCTGTGATCGGGCCAAAACCGTCGCTTAGATTTAGTGCTGCGGTGGAGTCCCCCCACTTGGAGGCTAAATGAAGAACCTGGACTGCTTCAGTAAATTTTTTTTCAAAACGTAGCTGAGTCCCATATTCCAAGGCGGCTTTTGCATGCCCCTGTTCTGCCGCACATTTTTTCATCTGGTTACCAATCGCAAATGGCACCGGATGTATCACCGTCAGGCTGGTCAGCTTGTCGCCCACCAGGTACTGCGCTTCCGGGTTGCCCAGATCGGCAGCCTTGCGGTAGTAGCGATTGGCCAGTTCCTCGTCCTGCTTTACTCCGTAGCCAGCTTTCAGGTAACGGCCCATGTCGTAATAGCCGCCGGGAATGCCGCGATCGATCAGCTCCTGGGTCAGGTCCAGCGTTTCCTTGACCGGGTCGTTGCTCCACGCGGTGCCGCGGCCAATCATGTCGCGCAGCGCCAGGTTGGCCTTGTAGTGGCCGTAGGAGGTGGCAATGCGGTAGTAGCGTTCCATCTGCGGGTAGCGCAACGGTTCCTCCTTTTCCACCTGGTTCTTGTGCAGCCAGCGCGCGTAGCGATACAGCTGCTCGGCCTGCGGGTTAAGCGGTGGCAGGTGGTCTTTTTCGTAGGCACAAGTAAAGGCCAGTTTTTCTTCGACGTGTTTCAAGTCAGGCACGGTACGCTCCTTGGCGCCACAGGCGGCCAGGCACAGAGTGAGAATCAGGGCAAGCAGGCGGGAATTAGTCACTGTAGCTCCGGGCAGGGTCGGTCCGCAGGAATTCGCGTAGAGGTGCAACAGGCGGTAGCGAGTTAGTAAGACAGGCTTTATTGTCATTCAAAATATTCCGCCACTTCTCAAATGCCATCTTTGCATCCAACTCCTTATCCATCCGCGCCGGATTGGCCCCCTCACGATGCTGGGTATGCCGGCCCCACAGTGTCTGGCGCAGCGGCAGGGTAATTTCCGGCCGGTCTAGTGCGACATTCAGCTCGCTATCCACCTGCATGCTGCGGGTGTTGATGTTGGCCGACCCCAGGGTGAGGAAGGCATCGTTGACCAGCATCAGCTTGGCGTGGATGTAAACTTCGGCCCAGGCGCCGGGCGGGGAGTCCATTGCCACCAGCGTGCAGATGTGGGTCTTGAGCCCGGGTTGTTCGACTGCGGTGATGGGGGTGTCCGGCTTCTGCGCCGCTTCGTAGGCTTTTTCTGCTTGCTGGCGTCTGGCGGTGGCCTCTTCCAGCGCTTGCCGGCTCTTCTCCCGCAACTTGGCGGGACTCAGAATGGTGGTGGCATGGATGATGGCGGCCTCCCGTTCGGCCTGTTTGGCTTGCCCCAGTCGGGCCTCCAGGTCGTCTGCCCGCGCATCGCGGGCAATGCCCGGAATGGTGTCTGCCCGGCCCAGGCTATCCAGCATGCGGTAGGTGTTGTCCGTGCCCTTGCCCACGCCGGCATCGCTGCTATTGGTCACCACAAACAGGTAGACGGGAAACGGTCGACCACCCTCCTTTTGCGCCTTGGCCACTTCCTTGATCTTTTCCGCCAAGGGCGGCCAGCGGAAATACTGGTTCTCGATGTAGATGTAGGAGGTAATGTTGTTGACGGCCTGCAGGTACAGCTTCTTGATGTCCTGTTTCTGGTATTCCGGTTGCGTGCGCAGCAGCTGCACCATCGCGGCCTTGTTGGCCTTGCCATCTGTTCGTGGTTGGTAGGACGTAAAACCACAGGCAGGCAGTGGCAGATCTTCCTTGGTCTCATCACGCCAGGCACGGCGGAAGTTATGGAACATGTCGCCAACCATCGGGCCGGTCAGCAAGCTGGAGAAGTCCTCACGTGGGCCGACAGTGCCGTTTCGCCCCAGGTTGGGGGCTTTGCGCTTGGCGCTATGTTTGTTGGTATCCCAGTATTCGTCCAGCATGTTGTGGCCCATGACAAAGCCGACATGGCCCGCCGGGTCGTCATAGTCCACCAACACCATTTTCTGGTGGTGGCTGGGGCCTGCGGCCAACGTGGCTTTGGTCGTTGTGGCCAATCCTTTGTCTGTGTAGTCCTGGTTCAGGATCTGGCTGCGCGTGCGCGGACCAAAGCCACGGCTGCGGAAGTGCAAATTCTTACTGGGTATCTCGGGGTGTAACTGGTCACGGGTGGACTTCTCCGCCGAGCCGGCGGCAGGCTGATCCTCGTCAAAGTGCGCGTACCACTGTTTGTCGTAGCCGTATTGGGCATCGGTTTCGAAGTCCGGCCTATCCTTGACACCCACGCTCCAGCGTCCGGGGGTTTGCGATTCTTCCACCGTCGCGCCGGTGGAGTTGACATAGAGGTTGCCTGGCTTGGACGCGAAGCTCAGTACGCGCACCTGTACCCCCTGTTTTGCCTTGTACTCCAGTAGTTTGCCGATCTGCGCCGGTACTGCTTCGGCAATCTCGGCATACTTCACCTTGTCTGCGCCTTTTCGGACAAAGTACATGGAGGGCTGGAATCCCCAGCAGATGATGCAGACATTTTTTTTGGCTTTGGCAATAGCCAAGTGAACGGCGGCAAACGCATCCTCGCCATTGACCAGCACCTGGAAACTGGCGGGATGCGGATAGTATTCGCTTTTCTGCAGGAACCATGGCAGGGTCAGATGAGCCTTCATGCGATCCTGTGTAGAAACCGGGGAGACAATCGCTTTATCACTCATGATGGTGTTCCAGTGCCGGCTCCAGTAAACAGATTGTTGTAACGTGCTCGCGCATGATCGTCCGTCTCTACTCGGCCGTCTGCGGGTGCACCTCCCACATCCACTTTATGGAAGCCGGTATTGGCCAATTGCCCTTTTTCAGGGTCATGCATTTCACTGGCAACCGGGACATCGAATTTGATGCCATTAGCCAGCCGTACGGTGTACTTTTGTGTGGTTATCGCATGGTCGACATGTAGCGTCCCTGACTCGTCAATGATGCCCTTTGCCACCTCGCCACCATCGGCCAGCAAGGTGTAAGGCATGCCGGTCCAGCTATGGCTGCTACCTTTGGGTGCTTGATCCAGATGCAGCACCAACGGTACTTTGGGAATGCTTTGCGGGAAGGCCGGATGTGTCACGGCCATCTTGTCCGGCCCGCTCAACGCATGCTCCGCCCCCTTCACGCTCACCGTGGCGGGGCAGTGGATGTCGATATTGCCGCCGGACAGCTTGATGTAGCCGCCGCCGCTGGTGAGCAGAATGTCCTGTTTGGCGCTGATCACCACCTTGCCTTTGCAGGAGGTGATGGTGAGGTCCTTATCCGCCGTCAGCTCCATCGCATCGCTCTGCGCCTGCATTTGTACCTTGCCCTTGGCGGCGATCAGCTTGAGGCTCACCGCATCCTTTACCCCGGCCACGAACAGGCTGATGTGCTGACCGACGTTATGCAGCCAGCGCCGGCCGCTGGTCTGGTTGTGGTCACGCTGCGCCACCTGGTCGATATTGCTGCCTGCGGCCAACGTCAGGGCGTTGTCAGTCGTCGCGGCGAGGCCGGCCGGGGCGCTGAGGATCAGCAGCGGCTGCTGGCCGGCTTGTTCCTTTGCGCTCTTGCCGTCCTTATCAGTGTTGCTGCCGGCTTCCCAGGCCTTGAGGGCGGCGGCGTGGTGCTGCAGGTGGCCGTCGGTTTTCTTCGCCCCTTTGGCGTTGTCCGGCTTGACTTCCTCCGGCCCGGTTTCTAGGGTGTCGGCCAGTTGCGCCGTGGCGGTGTCGGCGAGGGATTGCGCCAGGCTGAGCGCGGCGTCGAGTTGCTGCTGGGCGCCGTCGCGCGCCAGTTGTTTGCCGCCGGCGCCGGCTTGCGCTTCGGTGCTGAGCAGCAGGCCGTGCGCGGCGCGGATCGCGCCGTGGCGGTCGGTGCGCAGCTCGAAGCCGTCGCCGCGCGATTGCGCTTTGCCATCACTACGCGGGTGGGTGAGGTAGCCTTGGTTGAGCTGGGTCGTGCCGTGTTCGGAGGACAACTTGGCCCGCACCTCGCCCGGGCTGTCATCGAACAGCAGCTCGTTGTACTGGCCGCCGTGGTGTTCCTTGGATTTGATGCCGGACAGCGTTTTGTTGCCCGGCAGGTTGCCGGCGCTACTGAACGCCGGTGGTGGGTGGCTGCCGTTGTACAGCACGCCGGTGATCACCGGCCGGTCGATATCGCCTTCGATGAAGTCGACCAGCACTTCCTGGCCGATGCGCGGGATGAACTGGTGGCCCCAGGCGGCGCCGGCACTGGGCATGGCGACGCGCAGCCAGCAGCTGGAACGGTCATCGAGGTTGGCGCCAATCTCCGGATGCTCGTCCGGGCGCTGCCAGTGGAACTGCACCTTGATGCGACCGTGGGCGTCGGTGTGCACTTCTTCATTGGCGGGGCCGACCACGGTGGGGGTCTGTGCGCCGCGGGCAGTGGGTTTGGCGTGGGCGCTGTCGGCGTAGGGCGGGGTGAGCGGCAGGCCGCGGCGCTGGGCGTCGAACTCGCTGCGGAACGGCGCGTCCTCGCCATCGCCGCTTGCGGCCAACGTTGGCCGCAAGGCGGTGGGTAGGCTGCGCGCCAGTTCGGCCGGCAGGTTGTTGCGTACGGTCAGCGTCTGGCGGGTGAGCACGAATTCGCGCTGCTCGGCACCATCACCGTCGTGTGCCGGGTGGCCATCGAGGCGGAACCACTGTCCGGCGCCGAGGCCGCGCACCGCGCCGCTGCCGCTGAAAGTCTTGGCCTGCGCATCGTGCGCCTGCTGCCGCAGCCGCGCGTAGTGACTGAGTTGCTCGGCATCGCTGGCGTAGTAGGCGCCGGGGGCGTCGTAATGGCTGAGGCTACTCTGCAAACGGCTGCCATCCAGGCCCTGATCCAGCGCCGATTCGTCGCCGCTGTGGCCGGTGGCCACCGGCTGGTAGTCGAACGTCGCCAGCGCCACGCTGCCGGGCACGATCTGCCGGGCGCTATCCCAGCGAGTCAAACCATCTTCTTCTTCCGTCGCATCGCTGCGGTGGAAGCGCACACGTTCGAGGTTGGCCGCCGGCAGCGAATACGGGTCGTCGAAGGCCACCAGCTTGACCTGCGGCGTGTCGCCGTCCAGATGCTCGTAGCGCCAGCTCAAGCCCTCTTCGCGCAGCAGGCGGTAGATGAAGTCGTGATCGGATTCGCGGTACTGCAGGCAGTAGCTGCGTGCCGGCAGCGCACCGGCCAACACGAACTCCAGCGCCTGGCCGGCGGCGAACACCGGGTTGGCCGCAGCGTGTTCGGCAAAGATCTGCCGCACGATGGCCTCCACCGACAAGTCCTGGAACACCCGCGAGGTCTGGCGCAGGCGCAGCAGCGCGAACGGCGGTTCGACGGTCAGCGCGTACCTGGCAAAGCCGCCATCGCTGCCCAGCGCCTCGGCGCTGCTGACCACGCCGCAGCGCAGCGTTTCGCTGCCGTCGGCACCGGCAATGCCCAAGCGCACCGGCAGGCCCAGCAGCGTCTTCAGTTCGATGCCGTCGTCCGGCGACAGACACTCGACGCGGAAGCGGTAGTCACCGGCCAACGCCTCCTCGCCGCTGAGTGTCAGCGGCAGCAGCGCCTGGCCCCAGCGCTGACCGTCGCCCAGCTGCAGGGTGAGCAGGCGCTGGTCCTGGTTGAAGGCGGACGCGAAGCTGGCGAGCAGGTCGGGGAGGTTCATGGCAACGGCGCAGTGGGGTAAATCGCGGAATTATGCCAAAGAGTTATCCATTTGTCCTTCGTGGTTGGAACAAAAACCTGAAGTATTCGTAATGAATCGCCCCTTGTTCATTAGATACATTTATGGCCGCTTCCAAATGGAAAGCGGCCATTTTTCATCTCATGCCCGGCCGTCCGCTTTGACCGAGGACTTGTCAATGAGCATTCCGACAGTACAGTTTCTGTACTTTGTTAACTGTTATTCAAGCTGCTCGGGTGCGAAGGCCTGCAACGGGTCGAGAGTGAGTATTCTTAAGCCAGAAAGCCGACCTTCGGCTTCAGTGCAGGTGCCTGCCCCAGCTCATACAAACGCGTCGTAAGAAGCTCGGGCCAAACCTATGCTAGACAAGGGTTTGATGCTGTTTACGACTTTAATAGGCAGGGCACTACTGGCTGGTTGCCGCCTGGTAAGGCTGGATGGCATCCAGCAGCGGCGGCAGGCCATTGCTGATGCGCACCAGTGCCATGTTGGCGCCGGCCATATCGCCGCTCTTGCCGGCGCGTTCCAGTTGTTGGCAGGCATTGACCAGTGCCGGCGCGGCAATGGATAGCGCCGAGCCGCGCAGGCTGTGCGCGGCGATGGTAGCGCGTGCCAGCTCGCCCTGTTGCAGCGCTTCGCGGACTTCCGCCAGCAGCTTGGGCGCGTCCTCGGCAAACGCCTGCAGCAGGCTGGGAACGAACACCAGGTCACCATCGCAGTTGCGCAGCAGCTGGTCGTAGTCGAACACCGCCTCGCCGCCGCTGCCGGCTGCCACGGGGGGCGCCGGCAGCCGGCCGCCCTGCACGCGGGCGATTTCCTCCAGCACCTTGGCTGCGCTGATCGGTTTGCTGATATAGCCGTCCATGCCGGCTTCCAGGCAGCGTTCGCGGTCGCCGTTCATTACATTGGCGGTCATGGCGACGATGGGCACGTGGCCGCCGCCCAGCGCTTCCTGCTCGCGGATATGGCGGGTGGCCTCCAGCCCGTCCATCACCGGCATCTGCATGTCCATCAGTACCAGGTCGAAATGCTGTGCGGCCAACATCTGCACGGCTTCCAGCCCGTTGATCGCCACCGTGACCTGGTAGCCGTGGCGCTCCAGCAGGGTGACGCCCAGTTTCTGGTTGGTGGGGTTGTCCTCCACCAGCAGCACGTGGTGGATGCTGGGCGGCATGCTGACCGTGTCCTGGGTGAGCAGCGGCAGGCTGTCATCGCTGACGCTGCGGCCCAGCAGCTGGCGCATCAGCTGCAGCAGGTATTCCTGGCGTATCGGCTTGGTGAGGTAGCCGCGGATGCCCAGTTCCTGGCAGCGGCGGGTATCGCCGCGCTCGTGCGAGGAAGTCAGCATGATTACCGTGGCGGAGCGGCGGCTGAGCTGCAGGTGTTCGGCAACGTCGAAACCGGACATGCCGGGCATGTGTGCATCCAGCAGCAGCAGCGGGTAGTCGCTGTGCTCCAGCGCCTGCAGGGCGGCAAAGCCGTCTTCCACCAGGGTTGGCCGCATGCCCCAGCCGTGCAGCAGCGAATTCAGCCAGCTGCGGTTGGTGGCGTTGTCGTCGGCCACCAGCACCGCGAGGCCGGACAGGTCGGTGGTGGCCGCCAGCGCCGGCGGCGGGTTGTCGGTAAAGCGTACCGGCAGGGTGAAGTAGAACACGCTGCCCTTGCTGGTGCTGCTCTGCACCCACAGCTTGCCGCCCAGCAGCTCCACCAGCTGGCGGGTGATGGCCAGCCCCAGCCCGGTGCCGCCGTAGCGGCGGGTGGTGGAGCTGTCGGCCTGCGAGAAGGGGGCAAAGATCATCTGCTGCTTGTCGGCGGCAATGCCGATGCCGGTGTCGCGTATCGCGAACTGCAGGATGGCGCCTTCCGTGGTGGCGGACAGCTGCGTGACGCTGATCTCGACCTCTCCGCGCTCGGTGAACTTTACCGCGTTGCCCACCAGGTTGTTGAGGATCTGCCGCAGCCGCGACGGGTCCGATACCAGGTGGTCGGGCAGGTCGGAGTCGACACGGTTGACCAGCTCCAGCCCCTTGGCGCCGGCGCTCAGCGCGAACGGGTGCAGGGTGTGTGCCAGCAGGTTGTGCAGCGAGAACGGCAGGTGCTCCATCTCCAGCTTGCCGGCCTCGATCTTGGAGAAATCCAGGATGTCGTTGATGATCACCAGCAGCGATTCGGCCGACGATTTGACCATGTCCAGGTAGTGGCGCTGCTCGGTGTCCAGCCGGGTGTCCAGCGCCAGGTCGGTCATGCCGATGATGCCGTTCATCGGCGTGCGGATTTCGTGGCTCATATTGGCCAGGAACACGCTCTTGGCGCGGCTGGCGTCCTCGGCCTCCACCCGCGCGCGCTCCAGCTTTTCGCTCAGTTGCTCGGCCTCACGGCGGCGGCGGTCGCTGGCGGCCAGGTTGCGGTAGGCAAGAAAGGCAATCGCCGCGGTAATCACGATCAGCAGCGTGGCCAGTGCCGCCACCAGGGTGTTGAGCCCCTGCAGCGCCTGGTTGCTCTCCCGTGTTACCTGGTTGAGGCGGGTGTTGGCGCCCAGCGTCAGCTCGCGCACCGGGTCGGTGACCTGTTCCAGCGCGGCGCTGAAGTCGCGCGCGCCGGCCTGGTCGAAGCCGCCGTTATGTGCGGCCAACCCTGCATCGACATGGCTGATCATGGCTTTGAGCGCATTCAGCTGTTTGACGTGCCATTGCGGGTCGTGAAAGTAGGGGGCGAAGCGGTATTCCGACAGTACCGTGATGCGCGATACCAGAATCTCGTAGCGCAGCTGCAGCTCGTCCAGGTCTGAGGTGGCGCCGGTGGCGGCGGCCAGGCGCGCGGCGCCCAGCGCACGGTGGTAGTCGATGCCGAGCTGGGTGTAGACCCAGACCACATTGTCCTCGCCCAGCACGGTAACGCGCTGCATCACGGTGCGCTGCTTGTAATACAGGCCGCCCACCGTCAGCAGGGCCACGGCCATCAGCAAGGCCAGCCACCACAACTGTTTTCTGGAACTGCTCAGCATCAATGGTGCCGCCCGTTATTCGACGCGAATGCGGTTGACCTGCCAGACGCAGCGGGAATAGATGTCCTTGGTCTGCAGCTCGGGGTGCTTGTCGAACGGATACATCACGAATAGCGGCCCCTTGTCGCGCACGTTCAGCACCTTGCCGTTCACTTTGCGCGCCAGGATCACGTCGTATTTGTTGAGGTCGCTGAGCGGGATTTCGGCGGCGTAGTCGTTCAGCGCCACCACGTACAGCCTCTTGCCGCTGGCGCCGGCGGCCTTGAGCACGTCACGGAACAGCGGGCCTTCGAAAGTCTGCGCCGTCTTGTACCACGGGGTGGCCACCGTCATCTTCACCTGCGGCAGGGCGTCGATCATCTGGCTGTCGAACTGTGTGTCGCTACCGGTATTTTTGGCCACCAGGCCGGACAGGGTAAGGATGGGGCGGCCCTGCGGCTTGTCCAGTGCCTGCACGCTGGCAGCGGCGGTAAACAGGATGGCAAGCAGCGATGCCTTCAGCAGTGTGTTCATGCGGATCTCCCGAGAATTCAAGTTCCATTTACGACAATTGTAATCGATGTCATCGGGATTGCTGCAGCATATCGTGCCTTCAGTGCTTGCTGCCCAGTGCCTGCGACAGATGCTCCAGCAGCGCGCTGAGCTTGGGCGGCAGGAAACGGCTGCGCGGATAGGCTGCCCAGATGCCGTCCTGCAGCGTGTAGGCATCCAGCACCGGCACCAGCCGGCCGCTGGCCAGATAGGGCGCCACGTAGTAATCCGGCAGCTGCACCAGGCCCAGGCCATGCAGCGCGGCGTCCAGCAAGGCGCCGCCGCTGTTGCAGCGCAGCCTGCCGCTTACCCGCACTTCGCGCAGTTTTGCGCCGTCGTTGAAGCGCCAGAAATCGATGGTGCCCACCAGGCACTGGTGCTGCGCCAGCTCCGCCAGCGTGTGCGGGCTGCCGTGGCGCGCCAGGTAGTCCGGCGCGGCGCAGACATGGTGCTGGCGCTGGCCCAGCTGGCGCAGCAGCAGCGACGATTCATCCATCGGCCCCAGGCGGATGCCCAGGTCGTAACCCTGCGCCACCAGGTCGATCTTGCGGTTGTCCAGGTTCAGCTCCGCGCTCACCTGCGGGTGCAGTTGCAAAAAGCGGCTGAGCAGCGGGGCGATGACGGTTTCACCGTAGTAGGTGGGAGCGGTGATACGCAGATGTCCTGACGGGGTGCCCAGCACCTGCGACAGCGCCTGCTCCGCCTGTTGCAGGCCGTCCAGCAGCGGGCGGCAGTGCTGGTAATACAGCTGGCCGGCCTCGGTCACGCTTACCCGCCGCGTGGTGCGGTACAGCAGGCGGGTGGCCAGCCTGGCTTCCAGCGCACCCACCTGGCGGCTGACCTGCGCCACCGACAGCCCCAGCCGCTGGGCGGCCTCGGTGAAACTTTGCGCTTCCACCACGGTGACGAATTCCACAACGCCTTGCCACTGCATGATTGTTACCTATTGGCAAAAATATGTTTCCATTTAACCGGATTATTTCTGCATTGCCTATTCCTACAATGACGTGGTCCGTGGCCCGGCACTTGCCGTTGGCCGCATTCATGCTTTGCCATTGAGAGGAGTACGTGATGCAGACCATCAAGACCCGTGCCGCCGTAGCCTGGGGCCCAAACCAGCCGCTGACCATCGAGGAAGTGGACCTGATGCCGCCGCAGAAGGGCGAGGTGCTGGTGCGCATCGTGGCCAGCGGCGTATGCCACACCGACGCCTATACCTTGTCCGGCAAGGATTCCGAAGGCGTGTTCCCGTGCATCCTGGGCCATGAGGGCGCCGGCATTGTGGAAGCGGTGGGCGAGGGCGTGACCAGCGTGGCGGTGGGCGACCACGTGATTCCGCTGTACACCCCGGAATGCGGCGAGTGCAAGTTCTGCAAGTCCGGCAAGACCAACCTGTGCCAGGCGATCCGCGCCACCCAGGGCAAGGGCCTGATGCCGGACGGCACCACCCGTTTCTCCAAGGACGGTCAGCCGATCTACCACTACATGGGCTGCTCCACCTTCTCCGAATACACCGTGCTGCCGGAAATCTCGCTGGCCAAGATCAGCAAGGAAGCGCCGCTGGAAGAAGTCTGCCTGCTGGGTTGTGGCGTCACCACCGGCATGGGCGCGGTGATGAACACCGCCAAGGTGAAGGCTGGCGATACCGTGGCCATCTTCGGCCTGGGCGGCATCGGCCTGTCGGCGGTGATCGGCGCGCGCATGGCCGGTGCCAGCCGCATCATCGGCATCGACATCAACACCGGCAAGTTCGAGCTGGCACGCAAGCTGGGTGCCACCGACCTGGTGAACCCGGCCGACTTCGACAAGCCTATCCAGGACGTGATCGTGGAAATGACCGACGGCGGCGTGGACTTCTCCTTCGAATGCATCGGCAACGTGAAAGTGATGCGCTCGGCACTGGAGTGCTGCCACAAGGGCTGGGGCGAGTCGGTGATCATTGGCGTGGCCGGTGCCGGCGAAGAAATCAGTACCCGTCCGTTCCAGCTGGTAACCGGCCGCGTGTGGCGCGGTTCGGCGTTTGGCGGCGTACGCGGCCGTTCCGAGCTGCCGGGTTACGTGGAGCGCTACATGAAGGGCGAGTTCCGTCTCGACGACTTCATCACCCACACCATGCCGCTGGACGACATCAACACTGCCTTCGACCTGATGCACGAGGGCAAGTCGATTCGCAGCGTGGTGCACTTTGACAAGTGAGGCCGGCATGAGCGCAACGCTAGAGCTGCTGTCCAGCCAGCGCGCCTTCGGCGGCTGGCACAAGCGCTACCGCCACCAGTCGGCCAGCACCGGCACGGCGATGACCTTTGCCATCTACCTGCCGCCGCAGACGGCGCAGGGCGAGCGGGTGCCGGTGCTGTACTGGCTGTCCGGGCTGACCTGCAACGACGAGAACTTCGCCACCAAGGCCGGCGCGCAGCGCGTGGCCGCCGAGCTGGGGCTGGCACTGGTAATGCCGGACACCAGCCCGCGCGGCGAAGGCGTGGCCGATGCCGAGCGCTACGACCTGGGGCAGGGCGCCGGCTTCTATGTCAACGCCACCCAGGCGCCATGGGCCGCGCACTACCGCATGTACGACTACGTGGTGGACGAGCTGCCGGCGCTGGTGGAAGCGAGCTTTCCGGTAAGCGGCCAGCGGGCGATCAGCGGTCATTCCATGGGCGGCCATGGCGCGCTGATGGTGGCGCTGCGCAACCCGGGGCGCTATGCCTCGGTGTCGGCGTTCTCGCCTATCGTCAACCCGGCTTCGGTGCCGTGGGGGCAGCTGGCGTTCAGCAGCTACCTGGGCGAGGACCGTGCGGCATGGGCGGCCTACGACAGCTGCCAGCTGCTGGCTGAAGCGCAGCCGCTGCCCACGCTGGTGGACCAGGGCGAACAGGACAGCTTCAAGCCGGAGCAGCTGCAACCGGAGGCGCTACAGTTGGCCGCAAGCAAGCGCGACTGGCCGCTGACGCTGCGGCTGCAGCCGGGCTATGACCACAGCTATTACTTCGTGGCCAGCTTCATCGAGGACCATCTGCGTTTTCATGCGGCCAACCTGGCGGCTGCCGGCTGACCCTGATCGGTGCAATACAAGGCCGGCACGGGGATTTTCTTTATGGAATAAAAGCTCACATATTTTCGTGTGAGCTGGTATCCGTAAGCCTTCATGATCGGTTAACAGTAATATTCATGCCTCGGCTTCGGCCGAGGCATTTTTATGTGGGCCATCGCAGGGCATTTGATCGGGAGCTCCCTGGCCGGACCTCGGCCGAAGCGGCCGGCCACCCACCTGCCCTGAGTGTCCGGTTAGGGCCACATACCGGCCACTTTCTAAATGGTGGGTTTTCTGACTTGGAAAACACTCACTTTCTACCCACTCCGACTCTTCAAGGTAGCGTTGGCTCTCCGGCAGGTATGCGAGTGGAGCGGTCGCCTGGTGTGGCTGCTCTTGGGGAGCAGTTCTCCTTTGACGTGATAGATGCCGGAGCACAGCTTGATCCATACGATCGTGCCGTTTGGGGCTTGCTGCCGGGCTTGTGCTTCAGCGGAGTAGGAGATGGGCTAAGACGTGCTGAGCGAGCAAGTGCCCGCTAGGTTCCTATGGCTTGGCCGCAGCCTTATGCTCACCAAAGCGGCCCTGCACTGCGGCAAGCTGATCGACGCTGGTGGCCACTAGCCAAGCGTGCGCCTGCTCGACCTGCAAGCGGTTATGCTCCTTCAACGGCCCCAGAGCGGTTGCCGCCTGCCACACCACCGGTGCCGTCTTGCTGGTGCGACCCGAGGTGGCGCCGACCAACAGGCAGTAGGGCCCGAGCGGAAGCGTGACATACGGTGTAGAAGGGCTGACGCGCACACTCCAGTCTATAAACGGCGTCTCGCAGATCATCAACGGGTGGGGCAGACCGTACAGCACCGAATAGTCGTAGAGGTGTAGTTGCTCACGCCGCTCCACGTACAGTGTGCGGATATCCGTGATCACTGCGGCCCGGATTTCGTCATCGAACATCGGCTCTTCGGAATAGCGGGCAAAAGCCCGCCGTGCTTCGAGCTGATAAGCACTGAATAGACCCAACTCGATGCAATCGTGTACCGCGCGCAGTACCTCGGCAGCAGAACCTGCTTCCGTCGGTTTGCCCATCTGCGCCGCGTGCAAAAAGCGGGCAAGCCCGGCCTCTTGCACCATCGGTCCCTCGCCCGCTGGCGGCGACATCTCTCTGGCAAGCGGCACGTAGAAATAGTCTTCATTGGCGAAGCGCGATTTCTTGCCTTCGTCAAACTTGATCTCGCCATCCTGGCAGTCGAGATAACGCGTGCCTACGCGGCCGTGCTCCCATACCCAGTTTTTGAGGAAGGGGCGCAATGGATGCAGCTTGTCTTGGCCAGTCATAAAAAACCCGCCTTCAAAATGGCAATATAGCATGCAGGCCGGATGCAGCTTGGCGAGCCAAGGGCGGGTTTGGTTCATCGACCCGTGCGGGTAGCCCAGCATGTATCGGATTGGATACGGTCGTAAAAATGGCAGTTCAGCGGGAGCGCCAGTTCGTGTATGGGGCAGATAGCCGACGTTGGTAGGGGGAGTGAAAAATCGCATGACCGCTGTTGGCGACATCGATCAAAGTGTGCTCCCGGCCAGGAGTAGTCGGCCACCATCTTCATAGACAGCCATTCGAGCGGCTACTTCACTCCGAAACTTGCCCGATACCCAATGCAAACAATTCGGCCAAAGCTGCCTGTCAGCAGTGCAGTGAGCAATGGCGGGTTTGCACAGAACTTCCTCCCTGATAATGCATCGATTTCGGCATGGTATGGTGCAGTAGCTGGTTCAATAGGCGCTGTTTTTGGCATGAATATCCTGCGTTGGATAGGGTAAAAGTTTAGTGGCAGCAGTGCAAATGCAACTATTTCAAATTTCCATATTTTATTTTAAAATAATCAAAACAGGACGAGAAAGGGCTGATGTGCAATGAGGATATTTTTAGTAGCAGCCATCCGAATGGGAGTGTTTTTTGCGCTTTGGCCAGTTGCTTGGTATGTGTCTCGGGCTATTGAGCCAAAAAGATTTCGCCATTTATTGATGGGGTTGTGTATTCCGCTATTTGGATACTTGTTAAACAATTTTAGCTATGAAATGGATGTTTATCTGTGTGTAAAGGTGGGTTGGTTGTTTTGCAACGACAACCCGCCTACTCGGCCAGAATTAATCGCATGGCGAAACATGTATGGGGTGCCGCTTTTTGTGGGGTTTTCGTTTATTATTGCCAATAAATTTATGTTATATTTAATAAAGGCAAATCGGCGCCTGAGGCCTGCTCTGCGAGCGACCGGGCCATCCATGGTGAAATCATGGAAACGTCGACTTTGGTGGCTTTGAAAGGCGGTGGTAATGAATTTATTTGCGTTGAATTTAATGTCGTGCAAAGTGTTTGAACTGCTCATTATTTACTAGTTATTTTTACGGCTGCTTTTAACATGAAAGCAATGACCATTCCACCCGCAATAAAAAAGCCAGCGCAATGCTGGCTCAAGTCACGAACAACAGCGGAAACACTTACATCACGGCGATACACCAGGCTGGTCACCACCAATAGTAGAAACCACGGTCCATTTCCCGTTCTTGACTTGATAGACGGTTACCGCGCCATTTCGGATGTCGCCTTTGGCATCAAAGGCAATCTTGCCCGTGACACCGGTGTAGCTTGTCTTGCCAACTTCGGGCAGGTATTTCTTCGGGTCAGCGGAGCCTGCGCGCTTCATCGCGTCAACCAGGACACGCACGGCATCGTATTCATACGGGGCATAGACCTGAACCTCGGCGTTGAACCTGGCTTTGAACTTCTTATCGAACGCGGCAAAGCCTGGCATCTTGTCGCGCGACACGCCGCAGCTGGATGCGTACTGCCCTTCAGAGGCATCGCCTGCCAATTTGATGAACTCCGGCGACTGCCAGCCATCACCACCCATCAGCTTTGCCTTTAGCCCCAGACGCTTCATCTGTTTGGCCAGCGGGCCGGCCTGGGCATCCATGCCGCCATAGAACACTACATCAGGCTGCGTGGCCTTGATGGAAGTGAGAATGGCATTGAAATCAGTGGCGGTATTGGTGGTGAACTCGCGCTTTACTACGCTGGCGCCTTTACCTTTAACCGCCTTTTCAAACTCATCGGCCAGGCCTTGGCCATAAGCCGTACGGTCGTCGATGATGGCAACCTTCCTCGCCTTCAGGCCATCCACCGCAAACTGTCCCAGCGCCGTACCTTGCTGCACATCATTGGCGATTACCCGGAACGTGGTCTTGAAACCCTGCTTGGTGTAGTCGGCATTGGTAGCCGATGGCGAAATCTGCGGCAAACCTGCATCCGCATAAATCTTGGATGCCGGAATCGTGGTGCCGGAGTTCAAGTGGCCAACAACACCGACCACGCCGGCATCGACCAGGCGTTGCGCAACTTGCGTACCGATTTTCGGGTCGCCCTGGTCATCTTCGGAAACCAGTTCGAACGTCACCTTCTTGCCCGCTATTTCAATGCTTTCCGCATTCAGGTCATCAATCGCCAGCTTGGCACCATATTCGTTGTCCTTGCCCAGGTGGGCGATCGGCCCCGTCATCGGCGAGACCTGGCCGATCTTGACCACGGTGCTTGCGGCGGCGGGGGCCGCAGCAGACATGTCGGCAGCTTTATCACCCTCCGCAGCCGGTTTAGCGCTACAGGCAACCAGTGCCAATGCCACCGCGGTGCAGGCGCTCAGCTTTACAAAGTTTTCCATCACTTTCTCCTCAGTAGAGTGGCTGTTTTTTGTGCTGTTACGGATTACTTGCGGCAAAGCTCTCCCTGCTGCTGGCCTGGTGGATCAAGCAGTTCAAGGAGCAAAACGTGGGAATCAGGCGGGGCAGCGCCCGCCTGCAGATCAGGATGCGAGCTGTGCCGGCAGGCACTCGGCAGAAACCTTTTGCATGTGTTGCCACAGCGCAGCCACATGTTCACGCTCGGTAGGGAGCGCACCGACCGATATCCGCACCATCCAGCGGCCGTCCAGTGTTGCGGGAGTCACATATGCCTGGCCGGATTGGTTGAGTGCATCTGCCCAGGCCAGGGTGTGGCGGTCCAGTGCTTCGCCAGACAAACCCGCCGGCGCATGCCGCAGGCACACCGTCTGCAGGTTGACCGGGGCCAGTACCTGCCAATCCGGCGCATCGTGCACCTGCTGTTCCAGCCACTTGGCATTGGCCAGGTCGCGACGCAGGCGCTGCTGCAAGCCTTTAACACCCTCGGCGCGGATCAGGCACCACAGCTTGAGTGCACGGAAGCGGCGCCCAAGCGGAATACCCCAGTCGCGCAGGTTTTTTACTTCGCTGTCGACCTTGGATTGCAAATAGCTAGGGTTGGTACTCATCACCCGGATCAGGTGTTCCTGGTCGCGCACGTAGTAGAGCGAACAATCGAATGCGACCCCAAGCCACTTGTGTGCGTTCAGTACCAGCGAATCAGCCTTCTCGATGCCATCCCACATCCAGCGACACTCCGGCAGAATCATTGCCGAGCCGGCCATGGCCGAATCGACATGGAACCAGAGGCCATACTGTTCGGCGATATCGCCGATTGCCGCCAGCGGGTCTGTGGCCGTGGTGGTAGTGGTGCCGGTGGTGGCGACAACGGCACATGGCTGCAAGCCATTAGCCAGGTCGGCCTGGATGGCTTGCGCCAGGGCCGACGGAATCAGTGCAAAGTCGGCATCGGTATCAACGTAGCGGATATTGTCCTTGCCGAAGCCGGCCAGTAGTGCCGCCTTGTCCACCGAGCTGTGCGCATGGCGCGACACATAGATGATCAGCGGCTTGTCCAGTGCCTGCATGCCGCCTTTTACCAACGCGTAGTCGGAGGTGCGTTCGCGTGCGCAAATCAGTGCCAGCAAGGTGGAGGTGGAGGCGGTGTCCTGAATCACGCCGCTCCATTGAGCTGACAAACCCACCATCTGGCGTACCCAGTCGGTAGTGGTTTCTTCCAGTTCGGTCAATGCCGGGCTGGACTGCCACGACAGACCAAGCACCCCCAGGCCGGTGCTCAGGTAATCCCCCAGCACCGAGGAGAGCGTGCCGTTGGAAGGGAAGTAGCCGAAGAAGTTCGGATGCTGCCAGTGCGACAGCCCAGGCATGATCAGCTGGTCGACATCCTCGAACAGCGATTCGAAGGGCTCGGGCTGTTGCGGTGGCACCTTGGGCAAGGTCGCCTTGATCTGGCCAGGTTCAACCTGTGCCATCACCGGCAAGTTGGCCACATTGCTGCGATAGTCGGCAATGCGATCAATCAGTTGATGGCCGTAGCGACGAAACTCGTCTGGGGTCATTGCATGCACTCCTTGAATTGACACATCCGTCTAGATGCTGGGGCAAGTCTAGGGGGCATGTGTGCAAGTCAAGAACACCGGGCGCCGCATAGTAGGCATGCAAAAACCGGATAGTTAATTGCCGCTGTGGTAGTTGCTGACACCAAAGCGTGAGTCTTGCCATAGCTCATGCACCTGGTTGCGGAACCATTGGTGAGCCGGGTCGTGATGGGTGCGGGTATGCCACAGTACCCAGTAACGGTGCGTGTGGGTAATGAAGCCCAGCGGCCGCCAGGTGATGGGGTAAACCTGTGCCAGGCTCGCGGCGATATGCTCCGGCAGGGTGACCAGCAGCCTGCTATCGCTTACCACGCGCAAGGCAGCGGTATAAAACGGCACTTCCAGTTGCAGGGTACGCCGCTGCCGCCGCTGGCTCAGGTAGTGGTCGATGAAGCTGTCCTTGTCGCCACCACCGGAAATCCGTACATGCGGCCAGGCCAGATAATCGGCTTCACTCAGGCTGCGACAGGCACTCAGCGGATGCTGCGCTTGCATCACGCACACCGGGCGGTCCTCGCCAAGCAATTTGCCATGCAACTCGTCCGGCACATCGTCCAGCATGGTGGTGATCAGGTCGAGGCCACCACTGGCCAGCAGATCAAACTGTCTGGCTTGCCAGGTGTGGTAGCGGATGGAGGCATGCGGAGCGCTGCTCGCCAGCCGCTGCATCAGCAAGGGCAGCATGTGGTCGGCGATGTAATCGGATGCGGCCAACTCGAAGCGACGATCACAGCGCTCGGGAGAAAACGAGGCAGGGCTAAGCAGCGCCTCCATCTCGGCCAGCAGGTGCTTGAGCGGCCCGATCAGCGCCTCAGCCCGCGGCGTGAGCACATACTCACGGCCATGCCGCACCAGCAACGGGTCGTCAAAGTCCTGTCGCAGCTGTGCCAGTTGGCGACTCAACACCGGCTGGCTGCTGTTGAGGCGCAGGGCTGCGTGGCTGAGGTTGCGTGTTTCCAGCAGCACATCAAGGGTGTGTAGCAGGGCAAAGCTGAGGTTTGAAAGCTGCATGGTTGGCTCGGGTAGTGCTTTCAAGATTCAGAAACTTAACATGTAAACTTAATGCTGCATATGCTCGAACTGCCTGGCTGGCCCGCTCCAACTTGAGTGCACGATGGGATAGGTCCGCTGAATTGCTGGTAGCTGCCAACGTGGCACTGTGAACTTGTCTGCCAGTTGCACGCAGATCACCCCTGCCGGCTTTTTTGATAGCCACGGACGATGGTGGATATAGCTACTATCGATTTCACCCTGCCGGGTGTGGCGGCTAGGCTGAAATATATCCACAAGGAGAGTCGCCATGGATACCCTGCTAGATTGCCGGGTCTGCCTGGAAGAAATTCCGGCTGATACCAATAGCGAAACCGAAGAATACGTCAGCTATTTCTGTGGGCTCGACTGTTACCAGCAGTGGCACCAACTGGCGCCGCAGGTGGAGGAGCAGCAAGCAGCCTGAGCGACTGGGCTGCGTTCCTGGCGCGGGCATGCCCCGCGCCTTTTTTGTGCGCTGGCGGTGCGCTCAGCCGGCAGCGGGCAGAGCGCCCGGGTCGACGTGCAGCCGCCCCATGTCACGGATGCGGCTCAGGCTGGCGTGGGCGGCATGCCATGGTAGCGATTCGATCAGCACGGGCTGGCGGCGCAGCAGCTGCAGTACCATCACCAGGCAGCCTACTGCCTGCTGCGCATCGCGATGTTCGGCGTCGGTAAGCTGGTTCTGGCGGGCAGGGCGCTCCCGGCGCCGCTCGCTGTAACCGAGCGGTGGCTGGCTCAGGCTGCTGGCCGGCTGCTGGTGGTACAGGCGGCACGGTAGCGGCCACTGGTCCACGGGCGGCATCTCGCGCCCGGTGAGTTCGCCTATGGTCTGCTCCAGTTCTCGCGCCAGCAGGGCGGTTTCGTCCAGCAACACGTGCCCCGGCGTGCCGCCCAGCATGGTCTTTTCGCGCAGCACCATGCAGCGGCGCAGCACGAAGCGCAGCTTGCCGTCGGCCAGGTCGCGCACTTCCTGCTCGCTGCCTTGCCGCGCGCGCTCATGCATGACATCAAGCCAGCGCGCCCAGGCCAGGTATTCCTCGGCAAGATTGGGGGTGTTGGCGGCAGGGGTCTTGGGCGGGGTAGGCGAGGGCTTGTGGCGCGGGTTGGGCGACGGGGAGAGGGTACCGAAACCTTCCAGCAGCTTTCGGCGTATCGGTTGCATGGCAGATCTCCTGCTGACGTGCTGACCGTTATATCGGCACTACACACTATTCACTTTAGAGCCGCGCCATGTCTGCGTCGCGTATTGCTGGCGAAAGTCGGTGAAAATTGTCGCTTTCCGGTGTTTTCGATAGATATTGCCTGCCGGTACTGCTTGCGGCCAACGTTACCGGCGGCTCACTCATCAACCAGTCTGCCCAGCAGTGCGGACAGCTGGCCGATTTCCGCCTCGCTCAGCCGCTGGTGCAGCCACTGCGCGGTGTTTGCCACTGCCTCGGCCATTGCCGTCTCGATCAGGGCCTGGCCGCTGTCGGCAAGGCACACCGGCTTGCTGCGCAAATCGTGCTGCAGCTGGCGGCGGGTCACCATCCCGCGCGCCTCCAGCTGCAGCAGCACCTTGGTGAGGCCGCCGGAGGTGATCACCACTTCTTCCTGAATCCTCGACGGCGTCATCTGGTGCGGTGGCGGCGAGTTGCGCAGCGTGGCCAGCACGTCGAACTCCACCAGGCTGACGGCGAATTTCTCCAGCACAGGTGTCAGCGTGCCCAGCGAGGCGCCTTGCGCCCATTGCAGGCGCAGGAACAGCGGCACGGTCAGGGCATTCAGCGAGCTGTCCCACTGGTGGTGCTGCATACGGTCTTGCTGGGGCATGGCTTGTTTCTGGGTGATTTTGTTAACGGCGGCGGCAAGATGTTAATGGATATGTAGTTATCTTGCTAGAAAGATAATCGGCCGATAGGCTGCAGCCATCCGATTTCGTAAGGTGAACGACATGCGCAAGATTGCAGCCTGCTACTGGGGCGCCCTGGCCCTACTGACATTGCTGTGGCTGGCCGCCAACCCGGTGCTGCCCAGCGGCTTCTTTGCCTGGCGCAGTGCCCTGAGCCAGTACAGCGGTGTGCTGGGCATGGCAGTGATGAGCGTGGCCATGCTGCTGGCGATGCGGCCAACCTGGCTGGAAGGCCGGCTGGGCGGGCTGGACAAGATGTACCGGCTGCACAAGTGGCTGGGCATCGCCGCGCTGGTGGTATCCATTGCCCACTGGGCGGTGTCGCAGGGGCCGAAATGGCTGCGCGCGCTGGGCCTGCTCAGTGGCGGGCGGCCGCGGCGCCCACCGATGCCGGCGCTGGATGCCGACAGCCTGCAGCAGCTGTTCCAGCAGTGGCGCCACAGCGCCCAGGGCCTGGGCGAGTGGGCGTTCTATGCCGCCGCCGCCCTGCTGGTGCTGGCCCTGCTGCGGCGCGTGCCATACCGCTACTTTGCCAAATTGCACCGTCTGCTGCCGCTGGCCTACCTGGTTCTGGTGTTCCACTCGGCGGTGCTGCTCGATTTCGGCAACTGGGCCACGCCGTCCGGCTGGCTGCTGGCTGCGCTGATGGCGGGTGGCAGCGTCAGCGCCGTGCTGTCGCTGTGCCGCCGGCATATCGGTCAGCCCAGGGTGGGCGGCCACATTACCGCGCTGGACTACCAGCCCCTGCTGCAGGTGCTGGCGGTGGACGTGCAGCTGGACGGCCGCTGGCCCGGCCACCAGGCCGGCCAGTTCGCCTTCATCCGTTTCGATGCCGACGAAGGCGCGCATCCGTTCACCCTGGCGTCGGCCTGGCAGGGCGACGGCCGGGTGCGCATCCTGATCAAGGCACTGGGCGACTACACCCGGCAGTTGCCGCAGCGGCTGGCAGTGGGTGGCACGGTGCAGCTGGAGGGGCCGTATGGCCGCTTTACCTTCGATACCGCAACCGGCGGCGGCGAGCGGCGCCAGATCTGGGTTGCCGGCGGCATCGGCATTACCCCGTTCCTGGCGCGCATGCAGGCACTGGCCGCCGCGCCGGCAGCGCAGCGCATCGACTTCTTCCATGCCAGCAGCGCCGACGATGCGCTGATCCGCCAGCAGCTGCAGCAGGATGCATCCGCCGCCGGTGTGGCCTTGCACCTGCTGTGGCAACGCAGCGACGGCCGGCTGGATGCCGAGCGCCTGGCGCGCACGGTGCCGGACTGGCGCAATGCCGACATCTGGTTCTGCGGCCCGGCGGGCATGGGGCAGCAGCTGCGCGACGGCCTGCTGGCCATGGGCCTGCCGGCGGGCCGCTTCCACCAGGAGCTGTTCCAGATGCGTTAAACCGGGCCACCCTGCAGCCCATCACAAGGAATCCCCATGAAGCAACATCACTACCGCATTACCGTGGAACATCTCGCCCAGCCGGACGGCGGCGCCTCGCCACATGCCGCGCCGCTGGTATTCGAAGCTGGCAACCATGACGACATTATCGACATTGCGCAGCGCCTGGCCGGCCGCAGCGACCTGGCCGCCATCAACACCGATGCGCTGGCCGTTGGCCTGAAACTGTTCGGCGAGGTAATGCTGGAGCATCGTGACCATCCGCTGTTTTCCAGCTTGCGCCCGCACTTTGCTCAGTTCATGAAAACCCTCAAGCAGGGGCCGGCCGCGGCATGAGAAAAGCGCTTGCGGCCAACCATGGCCGCAAGCGCCGTTCTGGCTGCCGTCAAGTTACAGCCGGGTGATCACCGCATCCGCCGGCAGCCGCGACTTGGGCAGCCGGGCGTTGAAGTCGTCGTCGCTGCGCTGGCCCAGCGCCACCAGCACCGCGCTGGTCAGGCCCTTGTCACGCAGGCCCAGCACCTCGTCCATTACCTTCTGATCGAAGCCCTCTATCGGGCAGGCGTCGATGCCCATCGCCGCCGCGCCCAGCAGCAGGGTGCCCACCGCCAGGTAGACCTGCTTTTCCATCCAGTGCTGCGCGTCGCGCAGTTCGAAACGGTGCATGTTCACGAAATGGCTGCGGCCGCGATGCTGGCCGGCGCGCGCGGCGTCGTCGGCAAAGCGGCCGTCGCGCTCTTCCTGCGCCAGCAGCGCACGCAGGTGATTGTCGTCGATGCTGGCGCGGGTGCAGAACAGCACCACGTGCGAAGCATTGCGCAGCTTGGCTTCGTTGAAGGCGTAGCCGCCGGCGGTAGCCCTGGCCAGCGTGTCCTTGCCCTGTTCGCTGCCAGCGATAAAGAAATGCCAGGGCTGCGAGTTGGTGGACGAGGGCGCGAAGCGCAGCAGGGTTTCGATCTGCTGCACCTGTTCCGCGCTCAGTGTGTGCTGCGGGTTGAAGGCTTTGGTGGTGTAACGGCGGGTGGCGATGGCGGCGATGTCCATGCTGGCTCCTGGGTGATGGGTAAAGGCCGGCGGGGCCGGGGCATGCTGCTATGATGAGTAACAAACATATTTTGAAAAAGTGGCTGCCATTTGCATCACTATCAAAACGGATTTGAAAATGCGATCACTGCAGGAACTGGAAATCTTTGTGCGCACCGCCGAAACCGGCAGCCTGTCCGCCACCGCGCGGCTGCTGGACCTCACCCCGGCCGCCGCCAGCGCCGCGCTGAAGCGGCTGGAGGCCGAGCTGCACGTGCCGCTGTTCGTGCGCTCCACCCGCAGCCTGCGGCTGACAGCGCAGGGCGAGCTGTACCTGGCGCACTGCCGCCAGGCGCTGGAGCTGCTGGCCAGTGGCCGCGATGCACTGCAAAGCGGTGGCAGCCAGCTGCGTGGCACGCTGCAGCTGTCAATGCCGTCCGACCTGGGGCGCAATGTGCTGCTGCCGTGGCTGGCGGCATTCCAGGCGCAGCACCCGCAACTATCGCTGCGGATGCAGGTGTCCGACCGTCTGGCCGATGTGTACCGCGAGCCGGTGGACCTGGCGCTGCGCTACGGCGAGCTGCCGGACTCCAGCCTGGTGGCGCTGCCGCTGGTGCCGGACAACCGCCGCGTGCTGTGTGCCGCGCCGGCCTACCTGCAGCAATATGGCGCGCCGCAGCAGCCGGACGATCTGCGCCGGCACAACTGCCTGTGCTACATGCTGGGCGATGCCATACACGACAGCTGGCGCTTTTTCCGCCACGGCAGCGCGCAGTTGGTGGCGGTGCGCGGCAGGCAGCAGCTGGATGACGGCGACGTGGTGCGCCGGCTGGCAGTGGCCGGGTACGGTATCGCCTACAAATCGGCGCTGGACGTGGCCGACGACCTACGTGCCGGCCGGCTGCAGGCGCTGTGCACCGACTGGCAGGGCGACCCGGCGCCGCTCAACCTGATGTGCGCCGACCGCCGCCAGCTCAGCCCGGCGGTGCAGGCACTGCGCGCCTTCCTGGCCGAAAGGTTGGCCGCACACGCTCTGTGAGCGCCGCCATGCCGGCAGCACGCCCGGCTTGCTAGAATGCCGGCCATTGCACTGTCACCTCCCGCTATGCGCATCCTTCATACCTCCGACTGGCACCTGGGCCAGCACTTCATGGGCAAGAGCCGCCAGGCCGAGCACCAGGCTTTCATCCACTGGCTGCTGCAGCAGGTTGCCGCGCAGCAGGTGGATGCGGTACTGATCGCCGGCGACGTGTTCGATACCGGCACGCCGCCCAGCTACGCCCGTGAACTCTACAGTCAGCTGGTGGTGGCGCTGCATGCGGCCAACGTTAGCCTGCTGGTGCTGGGCGGCAACCACGATTCGGCGGCCACGCTGGGCGAAAGCCGCGCGCTGCTGGCCTGCCTGGGCGCCAGCGTGGTGCCGGCGGTGGCGGCAGCACCGGCCGAGCAGGTGTTGCTGCTCAAGCGCCGCGACGGCACGCCGGGCGCCATCGTCTGCGCGATACCGTTCATCCGCCCGCGCGACGTGCTGCAAAGCCAGGCCGGGCAGAGCGCCGAGGACAAGCAGCTTGGCCTGCAGCAGGCGATCCAGCAGCACTACCAGGCGGTGTACCAGGCCGCCTGTGCGCAGCGCGAAGCCTTGCGCATGCCGCTGCCCATCATCGCCACCGGCCACCTCACCACCGTGGGCGCCAGCGCCAGCGAGTCGGTGCGCGAAATCTACGTTGGCGCGCTGGAAGCCTTCCCCACCAGCGCCTTTCCGCCGGCCGACTACATCGCACTGGGCCACATCCACCGCCCGCAGCTGGTGGGCGGGCTGGAGCACATCCGCTACAGCGGCTCGCCGATTCCATTGGGCTTCGACGAAGCCGGCCAGCAGAAGCAGGTGCTGCTGGTGGACGTGGACAGCCTGGGGTTGATGGCGGTAACGCCGTTGCCGGTGCCGTGCTTCCAGCCGCTGCGGACGCTGCGGACGCTGCGCGGCAACCTGGCGGAACTGGCCGGCGCCATTGCTGAGGCGGCCGGGCAGGGTACGGCGGAAAAGCCGGTGTGGCTGGACGTGCAGGTGCAGGGCGACGACTACCTGTCCGACCTGCAGCAGCGCATCCAGCAGCTGGTGGGCGAGCTGCCGCTGGAGGTGCTGCGCATCCGCCGCGAACGGGCCAATGCCGGTGCGGCGCTGGAAGCCACCGCACGTGAAACCCTGGCCGAGCTGACGCCGCAGGATGTATTCGAGCGCCGCCTGGCGCAGGAGACACTGGATGCGCCGCTGCTGGAACAGCTACAGGCGCGCTACCGCCAGCTGCTGGCCAGCCTGCAGGAGCAGGACGCATGAAGATACTCAGCCTGCGGTTAAAGAACCTCAACTCGCTGCAGGGCGAGTGGAAGATAGACTTCCGCCTGCCGCCGTTCAGCGACAACGGTCTGTTCGCCATTACCGGCCCCACCGGCGCCGGCAAATCCACGCTGCTGGATGCCATCTGCCTGGCGCTGTACCACGAAACGCCGCGGCTGAAGACCATCTCCGCCAGCAGCAACGAGATCATGAGCCGCCACAGCGCCGACTGCCTGGCCGAGGTGGAATTCGAAGTGAAGGGCCGGCTGTACCGCGCTTTCTGGAGCCAGCGCCGCGCCCGCGACAAGGCCGATGGCGCACTGCAGCCGCCGCGGGTGGAGCTGGCGGACGGCGACGGCAGCATCCTCACCAGCCACAGCAACGACAAGCTCAAGCGCATCGAGGCGATTACCGGCCTGGATTTCGCCCGCTTCACCAAGTCCATGCTGCTGGCGCAGGGCGGCTTTGCCGCGTTCCTCAATGCCAGTGCCAACGAGCGTGCCGAACTGCTGGAAGAGCTGACCGGCACCGACATCTACGGCTTGATCTCGCAACGGGTGTTCGAGCAGGCCCGCGATGCGCGCAGCGCGCTGGAGCAACTGCAGGCGCGCGCCGAAGGCGTGGAGCTGCTGCCGGAAGCCGAGCGCGGCGCCATGCAACAGCAGCTGGTGGCGGGCGATGCCGAGTTGGCCGCATGGCAGCAGCAACTGGCGCAACTGCAGCAGTGGCGGCAGTGGCGCCACGAACTGGAACAGGCGCAAAGCGCTGCCAGCCTGGCCGGGCAACAGCAACAGGCCGACAGCGACGCCTGGCAGCAGGCCGCGCCGCAGTTGCAGCCCTTGCAGGATGCCGCACCGGCCGAGGCGCTGCGGGTGCCGCACCAGGCCTGGCAGGGAGCGCTTGCCCGCAGCCGGCAGGCGCAGGCGGCGCGGGATGGCGTGCAGCAGCAACTGGCTGCCAGCCGGCAGCAGAGCGTGCTGCTGCACGGGCAGGCGTGCGTGTTGGCCGCAGAGCAGGCCGCAGGCGAGCAGCAGGCGCTGCATGCCGTGCAGCAACAGGCTGCCACGGTGGCGCAGTGGCTGCAGGCGCATGCACCGTTTGCCGTGCTGGGCGAGAAACTGAGCGGCTGGCACAGCCAGCAGCAGCAAGGTCGGCAGTTGCAGCAGCAACAGCAGCAGCTTGCCGGCCAGCAGGCCGCGGCAAGTCAGCAGCAGGCCGAACTGGAGGCGCAGCTGGCCGCCGCGCAGCTTGAGCGCCAGCAACTGGTTCAGCAGGCAGAACTCGGCCGCCAGGCCACCGCCAGCGCCGAGGCCGCGTTGCAGCAGCAGTTGAGCGGGCGCAGCCTGGCCGAGCTGCGTGGCGACTGGCAGCAGCAACAGCGCCAGCAGCAGGCATGGCGCGAACTGCAGCAGCAGGCACTGCGGCTGTCCGGGCAGCAAGCGCAGCAGGCACAGTGGCAGCAGGAGTTGGCCGCACGCGAGCAGCAACTGGCCAGCGAGCAGGCGGCACTGCAACAGCTGCGCCATGACTACGCCGGGGTAAAGGAACAGGTGGCCGACAAGCGCCGCCTGCTGCTGCAGGAGCAGCGAATTCACAGCCTGGAGGCGCAACGCCGCCAGTTGCAGCCGGGCGAGCCTTGCCCGCTGTGCGGCTCGCACGAGCACCCGGCGGTGCACGCCTACCAGGCGCTGGATGTCTCCGCCAGCGAGCAGGCGCTGCAGCAGAAGGAGGCCGAGCTGCAGCAGCTTACCGAGGCCGGCAGCGCCGCCGCCAGCCAGCTCAAGGCGCTGCAGCAGCGTCAGGCGGAGCAGGCCGAGGCGCTGCAGGCATTGCAAGCCGCGCTGCAGCAGGCCATTGCCGATTGGCGGGAGCAAGCGGCTGTCGCCGCATTGACTGTCGATTGGCCGCAGGGCACCGAACTGCAGCAGCAACTGGATGAGGCAGCGAACGCTGAAGCTATGTTGGCCGCAAGGCTGGCGGCAGCGGAAGCCGCACAGCAGGCATTGCAGGCCGCGCAACAGCAGGCCGGCGAGCTGGACAGCCAGTTGCAGGCGGCCGATGCCCGGCTGGCACTGCAGCAGCAGGCCTGGCAACACGCCGGGCAGAGCGTGGCCGAACTGGCCGCGCAGCATGCCGCGCTTGGCACGCAGAGGCAGGCGCTGCAGCAAGCACTGCAGCAGGATATCCAGGCGGCGGGGCTGCTGGCCGAGGCCGGCCAGGATGCCGCGCAGGAGGCTGATCTGGCGCCGTGGTTGGCCGCACGTCAGGCCGATTGGCAGCTATGGCAGCAGCAACAGCAGGCAGCACAGCAGTGGCAACTGGAACTGGAGCGGGCACAGCAGCGCAGCCAGCAGGCCGCACAGCAGGCGCAGCACTGGCAGCAGCGCTGGGATGCGCTGGCCGCCGGGGGGGCGCCCGCTACGCCGGCAGGCGGGCTGACACTGGCGGATTGCAGCCAGCAACTGACACAGCTGGAGCGCGAGCTGGCCAGCCTGCAAGGCCAGGCCAGCCAGCTGGCGCAAGACCTGCACTCTGCGCAGCAGCAGGCGGATGAGGCGGCGCAGCAGTGGCTGGCTGCGCTGCAGGCCAGCCCGTTTGCCGACGAGGCGGCCTTTCTTGCCGCACTGTTGCCGGAGGCGCAGCGGCAACAGCTGCATGCGCTGCAGCAGCAATTGCAAGCGGCGCTGCAGCGCAGCCAGGCACTGCTGCTGGCGGCCCGGCAGCGGCTGGATGCCTTGCAGGCGCAGGCGCTCACGGCATTGCCGCTGGCCGAGCTGGAGGCGCAACTGGCGGCACTGGATGGCCAGCGCCAGGCGCTATCCGCCGAGCTGGGCGCGCTGCAGGCGCGGCTGGTCGACGATGCCGCGCGCCGCGAACGGCAGCAGGGGCTGCTGCTGCAGATCGAGCGCCAGGCTGCCGATTGCGATATCTGGCAGCGGCTGAACAGCCTGATCGGCTCGAAAGAAGGCGACAAATACCGCAAGTTCGCCCAGGGCCTGACGCTGGACCACCTGGTGCACCTGGCCAACCGCCACCTGGCGCGCCTGCATGGCCGTTACCTGTTGCAACGCAAGGCCGGCGGCGAGCTGGAGCTGGAAATCGTGGACAGCTGGCAGGGCGATGTGGCGCGCGATACCCGCACCCTGTCCGGCGGCGAGAGCTTCCTGGTGAGCCTGGCGCTGGCGCTGGCCTTATCGGACCTGGCCAGCCACAAGACTTCCATCGATTCGCTGTTCCTCGATGAAGGCTTCGGCACCCTGGATGCCGACACGCTGGAAGTGGCGCTGGACGCACTGGATGCCATCAACGCCGGCGGCAAGTCGATAGGGGTGATCAGCCACGTGGCCGGCATGCAGGAACGCATTGCGGTGCAGATCGCCATTCGCAAGGGCAGCGGGCTGGGGGCCAGCACGCTGGAAATACGCGGCTGATAGCCTGCTGCGGGGCGCCGGGCCTCGGCGATGCCGGCCGGGGCGGCAAGCTGGAAAAGGCCGGATCTTTCACTAATATGCAAACACACTTATTGCCATGTATTTAGAGTGGCGATAGCCGGGTTCATATGAGGGAGATCACGCATGCTTACTCAGCAAGGATGCGGCCAACGGGCAAGCCTGTTTGCAGCCGCCGTCATGATGCTGGCCACGGGCCTGGCCCAGGCCGACACCAGTTACCAGGGCCCGCCGGTGCGCATCGGCAAGGGCAGTGCGCATACCGTGGTGCACGTGGACGACAGCGGCAAGGCCGTTGCCGTTGGCCTGGTGCTCAGCGCGGCGGCCTTGCAGGGGCTGCCTAAGCCGACCGGGGAACACACCGATTTCGCCTACCAGCTGCGCATGCCGGCCAAGGGGCCGAAAACGGTGGTGGACCACGTGGTGGTGAACTGGGAGTCCACCGGCCACCCGCCGCCCAAGGTGTACGACGTGCCTCACTTCGACTTCCACTTCTACCTGGTCAGCCGGCATGAGCAGATGCAGGTGAGCTTCAACAGCGAGGCGGAATCCGGCGACCCGGCGCAACAGCCGCCAGCCGAGCTGCTGCCTGCCGGCTACGTGGTGCCGCCGGGCACCGCGGTGCCACAGATGGGCGTGCATGCCATCAACCCGGCGGCCGGCGAGTTTCAGGGCCAGCCGTTCACCGCCACCTTCATCTACGGCTACCACCAGCAGCAGCTGACCTTCCTCGAACCGATGGCCTCGCTGGCCTTCCTGCAGTCGCAGCCGGATTTCAGCGCCGCGGTGCCGCGCCCGGCCAGCTACAGCAAGCCCGGCAGCTACCCTGCCAGCTATAGCGTGCGCTACCAGCGCGCCAGCAAAAGCTATGAAATCCTGCTGAGCGAGCTGCAGTGATGTAGCTCGTCTGCCTGGTGCGGCCGGCCTGGCAAAAACCCCGGCCGGCAGCGGGGGAGTGACTATTATTCCCGTACAGGTGCCGGCAATGCCGCCGGCAACATCGCCCGGCGGCCAGCGCGCTGGCGCGGGGCCGGTACACCCTGGCCGCAGGCCTGCGGCCAACCTTGCCCGATAGCCAACCCGAGGAGCAAACCATGCCCAAATACGTGATCGAACGGGAGATACCCGGAGCCGGCAAGCTGACGGCCGAAGAGCTGCACGGTATTTCCGCCAAGTCCTGCGGTGTGCTGCAGGAGCTGGGCCCCAGCGTGCAGTGGCTGGAAAGCTATGTAACGGACGACAAGATCTACTGCGTCTACATTGCGCCGAACGAGGACATGGTGCGCGAGCACGCGCGGCGCGGCGGCTTTCCCGCCAACAGCATCGCCGCGGTGCGCAGCGTCATCGACCCGACCACCGCCGAGTAGCCGGCCACCAAACAGGGCGCCGGCATGCGCAAGCAGCACAGCAAGGGGAGGCCGCTGCGGCTGACTGCCGAACTGGTCGCCCGGGTCGAGCGGCTGGAGCCGGACCCCGGGCCGGAGCCCGGCACCAGCGAGCATAGCGATGCCGAATTCACCGCCTGGGCGCAGGCGCTGCTGGACGAGCAGCCAGCAGGCGAGCTGTGGGTGTTCGCCTACGGCTCGCTGATCTGGAGCCCGGAGTTCGCGTTTGAGGAAAGCCGGCGCGCCATTGCCCATGGCTGGCACCGCGCCTTCTGCTTCCGGCTCACCCGCTGGCGCGGCACCCGGGAACTGCCGGCGCTGATGCTGGCGCTGGATCGCGGTGGCAGCTGCAGCGGCGTGGCCTACCGGCTGCCCGCCGGCGACCGGGCAGGGCAAGTGGCGCAGCTGCTGCGCCGCGAGGTGGATGCCAAGCCGGCCACCAATGTTCCGCGCTGGTTGCAGGTACGCACCAGCGCAGGGCTGGTGCGTGCGCTGGCCTTCGTGGCGGCGCCGTACGGGCTGGCCTATGCCGGCAGGCTGCCGCTACCCCAGGTGGCCCGCGTGCTGGCGCGCGCAGCCGGCCACTGGGGCTCGGCCGCGCAGTACCTGTTCAATACCGTTACCGCGCTGGAGCAGCACGGCATCCACGACCGGAATCTGCATGCCATCCAGCGCATGGTGGCGGCGGAAATCGCGGCCCTGCCTGCGCGGCACGATTGAGCGCGCCATCCACATGTTTTTATCAAATGCGGCAGGTTTAGCGCGCTGGCATCGCTGCACTATAGTTAAGCCCGGACATCAGCCCATGCCGTGAGGCAGCCGCCAGGGAAGGAGAGCCGATTGAAAGCCGCCACCCGTTCGATTGTCAGTGCCGTGGGGACCATCAGCATCGATGAGCAGGGCCAGATCCGCTCCTTCGATGCGGTGTCGGAGCGCATCTTCGGCTACAGCCAGCAGCAGGTACTGGGGCAGAACGTGGCGCTGCTGATGCCGCAGCCCTACTGCCGGGAGCACGACGGCTACCTGGCGCGCTACCTGCGCGAGGGCGGGCCGCGGGTGATAGGCCAGGGGCGGGAGGTGCTGGGCCGCCACCGCGACGGCCACGACTTTCCAATGTGGCTGGCGGTAAACGAGGTACGGCTGGGCAGCGAGCGGGTGTTCGTCGGCTGCATCGTGGAGCTTACCGAGCAGAAAAGCATCGAATCCGACCTGGCGCGCAGCCTGGAAACCACGCGCGCCATCCTGGATACCGCCATCAACCCCATCATCACCATTGATGCCCACGGCCGTATCGGCTCGTTCAACCCGGCGGCGGAGCGGCTGTTCGGCTACACCAGCAGCGAAGTGCTGGGGCAGAACGTGAAGATCATCATGCCGCAGCCCTATCACTCGGCGCACGACGGCTACCTGTCGCGCTACCTGCGCGAGGGCAACCCGCACATCATCGGCAAGGGCCGCGAGGTGATGGGGCGCAAGAAGGACGGCGCCACTTTTCCGATGCACCTGTCGGTGGGCGAGATGGACGTGGCCGGCGAGCCGATGTTCGTCGGCATCATCGTCGACATCACCGAGCGCAAGGCGGCGGAGCTGGAGCTGGCGCGCAGCCTGGAAACCACCCGCGCCATCCTGGCCACCGCCATCAGCCCCATCATCACCATCGACGCCGTCGGCCAGGTGTGCTCGTTCAACCCGGCGGCGGAAAAACTGTTCGGCTACGCCAGCAGCGAAGTGTTGGGGCAGAACGTGAAGATCATCATGCCGGAGCCCTACCGCAGCGAGCACGACGACTACCTGTCACGGTATCTGCGCGAGGCCAGCCCGCACATCATCGGCAAGGGCCGCGAGGTGGTTGGCCGCAAGAAGGACGGCTCCACCTTTCCGATGCACCTGTCGGTGGGGCAGATGGACGTGGCCGGCGAGCCGATGTTCGTCGGCATCATCGTGGACATTACCGAGCGCAAGGCGGCCGAGGCCGAGCTGCTGCAGCACCGCGACCGGCTGGCGGAGATGGTGGCCGGCGCCACCGCCGAACTCAAGCAGGCCAAGGAGGATGCCGAGGCCGGCGCGCGCGCCAAATCGGCGTTTCTTGCCAATATGAGCCACGAGATACGCACGCCGATGAACGCCATCATCGGTTTTGCCGAGGTTGTGCTGCAGGACGCCGCGCTGAGCGACGGCACCCGCGGCCACGTCGGCACCATCCTGCGCGCCTCGCGCTCGCTGCTGGGCATCATCAACGACGTGCTGGACATCTCCAAGCTGGAAAGCAACAAGTTCGAGCTGGAAGAAGTGCCGTTCCACCTGCCAAGGCTGCTGACCGACCTGCAGCAGATCGTGGAGCAGCAGGTGGCGGAGAAGGGGCTGCAGTTTCACTGCTACCTGGCCGACGAAGTGCCCAAGCGCGTGGTGGGCGACCCCACGCGGCTGCGCCAGGTGCTGCTCAACCTCATCGGCAATGCCATCAAGTTCACCGAGCGCGGCGAGGTGGTGCTGCGGGTGGTCTGCGACGAGCAGCCGGGCTTCCTGCACTTCGCCATCCGCGACACCGGCATAGGCATGACCGATCAGCAGCTGGCCAAGGTGTTCGAAGCCTTTACCCAGGCCGACATCAGCACCACCCGCCACTTCGGCGGCACCGGCCTTGGCACGGCCATCAGCAAGCAGCTGGTGGAGCAGATGCACGGCAGCATCTGGGCGCAAAGCGTGTGGAAGCAGGGTTCCACCTTCCACTTTACTGCCAGCCTGCCCTTGGCCGCACCGGAGCAGCGCTGCATCAATGAAAGCGAAACCCTGGTGGAGGACTACCGCTCGCCGCGCAGCTTCAACGTATTGCTGGCCGAGGACATCGATACCAATGCCTCGCTGGTGACGCTGCGGCTCACCCAGCAGGGCCACCACGTGGACTGGGCGCGCAATGGCCGCGAAGCGGTGCAGGCGGTGCTGCGAGGCGGCTACGACCTGGTGCTGATGGACGTGATGATGCCGGAGATGGACGGGCTGGAAGCCACGCGCCGCATCCGCGCACACGAGGCGCAGGCCGGCAGCCGCAGCAGGCTGCCCATCATCGCGCTGACCGCCAGCGTGATGCGCGAGGATCACAAGCGCTGCCTTGAAGCCGGCATGACGCGGGTGGAAAACAAGCCCATCGACTTCAACGCCATGCTGCGTGCCATGGAGCAGTCGGTGCCGAACAGCGCCGGCCAGTACCGCACGCCGCCGCAGGAGCAGCTGCTCACGCCCACCGCCGCCGGCCACGACCTGGCTGCGGTGGATCAGGTGGCGGACGTGCACAAGGCGCTATCCATCTGGCAGGACCGCCAGATCTACCGCGAGGCGCTGCAGCTGTTCGCCGCCGACCAGCCGCAGGACATGGCGCAGCTGCACGCCGCGCTCACCGCCGCGCCGCCGGATCTGCACGCGGCCTACCGCCTGCTGCATTCGCTCAAGGGCAGTGCCGGCAACCTGTACCTGAGCCGCGTCGCCCGCTTGGCGGTGGCGCTGGATGCCCAGGTCAAGACCATGCTGCAGGCCGGCGGCGGCGTCAGCGGTTTCGACCACGTGCTGCTGGCCGAACTGGATCTGGCAATGAAGCAGGCGCTGGCGGCCATAGCCAGCCTGAACACGCCGGCTGCCGTGGCGCCGCCGCCGCTGCCGGACAGTCTGGACATTGCGCACATCAGTCAGCTGCTGCTCGACCTGGAGCGGCAGCTGTCGCTGCTCAACCCGGACACGGTGGAGCCGGTGCTCAACAGCCTGGGCTGCCACCTGCCAGCCGAGCAGCTGGCGCCACTATGGCATTCACTGCAGGCATTCGATTTCGACGGCGTGCGCACGCAGATGCGGCGCCTGTGCAATGAGCTGGGGCTGTCGATATGAAAAAGATACTGGTTGTGGACGACGAGCCGAACAATCTGCAGCTGTTGCGCCAGGTGCTGCGCGAGCATTACCAGCTGTGCTTCGCCACCGACGGTGAAACGGCGCTGGCGGCGGCGGAACAGCAGCGCCCGGACATGGTGCTGCTGGACATCATGATGCCGGGCATGGACGGCTACGAGGTGTGCCGGCGGCTGAAGCGCAATGCCGCCATCGGCCACATCCCGGTGATCTTCATCACCGCCATGAGCGAAAGCGAGGACGAGGCGCGCGGTTTCGACGCCGGCGGTGTGGACTACATCCAGAAGCCGGTTTCCGCACCGGTGGTGCTACGCCGGGTGCAGACGCACCTGTCGCTGGTGCGCGCCCGCTCACTGGAAGACAGCCAGCGCGAAACCATCTACATGATGGGCATGGCCGGCCACTACAACGATATCGACACCGGCATGCACATCTGGCGCATGGCGGCCTACTGCAGCTACCTGGCACGGCTGGCCGGCTGGCCGGAGGACGAAGTGGAGCGCATCGAGCTGGCCGCGCCGATGCACGACACCGGCAAGATAGGCATACCGGACCGCATCCTAAAAGCGCCGCGCCAGCTGAACGATGCCGAGTGGCAAATCATGAAGACCCACTCCCGGATCGGCTACGACATCCTGTGCCGCGGCCATTCGCCGCTGTTCGCGCTGGCGGCACAGATCGCCCTCAGCCACCACGAGCGCTGGGACGGCAGCGGCTACCCGCAGGGGCTGGCCGGTGCGGCTATTCCCGAATGCGGCCGCATCGTGGCGCTGGCCGACGTGTTCGACGCGCTCACCACCAAACGGCCGTACAAGCAGCCGTGGAGCATAGAAACCGCCGCTGCCGAGATTGCCCTCGGCGATGGCCGCCACTTCGACCCGCAGCTGGTGGCGCTGTTCAGCGCCAATCTGGACGGCTTTGCCGCCATCAAGCACGACTGGGACATCAAGGAAGCCGAGTTGCAAGCGCCCGGCCTGAACATGCTGCGGCTGCACGAACAGCAGGCGATGGGCTAGGGCGCCGGCCTGGCTGCCGCATCAGCGCATCACCTCATTACCTCATCACACAGCGCCACCAGCCTTGCGGCCAACGCCTTCACCCGCTGGTGCGGCTCCGGCCGGCAGTGCAGTACCAGCTCCAGCGGCGGCAGCGCGGCAAAGCCTTGCGTCTCGTCCAGCCGCACGTGGCCGGCGCCGGCCAGGCGCGCCGGCAGCAGGCTCACCCCCAGGCCGCTGGCCACCGCCGAGCGCAGGCTGGCCAGGCTGGCGCTGCTGTAGCTGATGCGCCAGCGCCGGCCGCAGCTTTCCAGCGCATGGATCATTTCGTCGCGATACAGCCCCCCCACCGGAAACACTACCAGCGGCAGCGGGTCCTGCTGCCAGCAGGGGTGTGCCTGGCTGTCCAGCCAGGCCAGCGGCTCCGGCCAGGCGCCGGTGCCCAGGGTGTGGCCCTGGCGCTGCTTGATCAGCACCAGGTCGTAGCTGCCGGCGCAGAACTGCTGCCATAGCGTGTTGCTCAGCCCGCTGGCCACTTCCAGCCGCAGTGCCGGGTTGTCGCGGGCAAAGCCGGCCAGCAGCGGGGTGAGCAGGTCGGCGGCGAAGTCTTCCGGCACGCCGAGGTGGATTTCGCCTTGCGCCTGGTTGTCGCGCATGTCGGCTACCGCTTCCTCCATCAGCGTCAGCAGTTTGCGTGCGTGCACCAGCAGGCAGGCGCCGCTTTCCGTGGTCACCACGTAGCGGCCGCTGCGGTCCAGCAGCTCGCAGCCCAGGAGTTCTTCCAGCCGGCGCAGATGCTGGCTGACGGTGGACTGGCTCAGGTGTACGCGGTCGCCGGCACGGGTAAAGCTGCCGCTTTCCACCACCGCCACAAAGCTCTTCAGCAATACCGGGTCCAGCAGCAGGTTTGTCATTGCGTTTTCCACTAGTGGCTAGTTGAACATTTAATTTCTCAATTCTATATCCGCTCCCTAGACTGGGGAACAGATAAACGGGTGCCTCGAAAAGCACCGGTTTCCAAGCAAGACAAGGCGCGAATGAAAAACTCCGACGCCGCATAGGGTTGCTATGTCAGGAGGAGTTTTTCGTGAGCAACGCAGTATCACAACGAAAGCGGGCGTTTTTCGAGGTGCCCGAACAACACCGCACCCTGGAGCAGCAAATGACATCGAGCCCACGCCATCTGGCGCAACAAGCAGACGCAGCAAGCAGGAGCGGCAGTATCAGCCACAGCCGCGTGCCGCTGACGGAGGCCTTGCTGCTGCTGGCGCTGATCGCGCTCAATCTGCGCCCGTTCCTGACTTCGGTGGGGCCGGTGCTGGAGCTGCTGCGTGCCGATACCGGGCTTGGCTACCGCGCCGCCTCGGTGCTGACCGCCTTGCCCTTCGTGCTGATGGGCGTGCTGGCCTTTGCCGGTGCACGCCTGGCCGGTGGCATCGGCGAGCGCCGCACCATTGCCGTGGCGCTGCTGTTGCTGGCTGCCGGCTGCGCCGCGCGCTGGTGGGTGCAGGGCGGTAGCGGGCTGATTGCCAGTGCCGGGCTGGCCGGCGCCGGCGTGGCCGCCATCCAGGCGCTGATGCCCGGCGTGGCCAAGCGGCTGCTGCCGCAGCATGTCGGCCTGGCCATGGGGGTGTATTCCGCGGCGCTGGTGGGCGGTGGCGCGCTGGGCGCCATGGGCAGCCCTTGGCTGGCGCAGCAGGGCGGCTGGCGGCTGGCGCTGGCGGCATGGCTGCTGCCGGCATTGCTGGCGCTGCTGCTGTGGCTGCATCGCGCCGAGCAGGCGCCGCAGCAGCACAACTACTGGCAGGGCAGCCTGCTGCCCTTTGCGCGCAACCGCCGCGCCTGGCTGCTGGCGCTGTATTTCGGCTTCACCAACAGCGGCTATTCCAGCTTGGTGGCCTGGTTGCCATCGTTCTACCGCGAAGCCGGGCTGCCCACGCAGACTGCGGCCAACCTGCTGGCGGTGCTGGCAGTGTTGCAGGCGCTGGCGGCGCTGGCGTTCCCGCTGCTGTCGCGCCGCCATGGCGATCACCGTTACTGGCTGTGGCTGGCGCTGGCTTGCCAGGCGGCGGGGCTGGCCGGGCTGGCGTGGGCGCCGCTGGCGGCACCGTGGTGCTGGGTAATGCTGGCCGGCGTTGGGCTGGGTGGGTTCTTTTCGCTGTGCCTGCTGCTGGTGCTGGAGCATCTGCCGGATGCCGGCAGTGCCGGCCGGCTGGCCGCCTTCGTGCAGGGCTGCGGCTTTCTGCTTACCGCCGCCGGCCCCTGGCTGATGGGCTGGTGGAAGGAGCGCGGCGGCCAGTTCAGCGGCGGCTGGCAGTGGCAGCTGGGCATCGTGCTGGCGATGCTGCTGCTGACGGCAAGGTTTTCTCCGGCCAGCTACCCGCGAGCCATGCGCGGTCTGTAGGCCGGATTAAAGCGGCAGCCATGCTGCCGGGGACAGGTCGGCAATAACAGGACAAGCCGACCGCTACATAGTAGACAGAGGAGATTGCACCATGAAGAAACTCACCCTGGCCATCATGCTGGCCTGCGCCGCCGGTACGGTGGCAGCCAAGGACTGGAAAGTCATCCGCTTTGGCGTCAACGCCAGCTATGCGCCGTTCGAATCGCGCTCGCCCAGCGGGCAGCTGATCGGCTTCGACATCGACCTGGGCAATGCGCTGTGCGCAAAACTGAAGGCGCGCTGCGTGTGGGTGGAAAACGCCTGGGACGGCATCATCCCGGGGCTGCAGGCCAAGAAGTTCGACGCCATCCTGTCGTCGATGGCGGTAACCGACAAGCGCCTGCAGCAGATCTCGTTTACCGAGAAGATCTACAACGTGCCGCCGCGGCTGGTGGCCAAGAAGGGCAGCACCCTGCTGCCGACCATCGAACAGCTGCGCGGCAAGCGCATCGGCGTGGAGCAGGGCTCCACCTCCGAAGCCTACGCCAAGGCCTACTGGGAGCCGCAGGGCGTTACCGTCAGCTCCTACCAGACCCAGGACCAGGTGTACCAGGACCTGACCTCCGGCCGGGTGGATGCGGCGTTCCAGTCGTCGGTGCAGGCCGACATCGGCTTTCTCAAGACCGCTGCCGGGCGTGACTACGCCTTTGCCGGCGGCGGCGTGAGCGATGCCAAAATCCTGGGCGTGGGGGCCGCCATCGGCCTGCGCAAGGACGACGGCGACCTGGCGCAGCTGTTGAACCGCGCGCTGAACGAACTGCACAAGGACGGCACCTACCAGCGCATTTCCCAGAAATATTTCTCCTTCGACATCTACTAAGCTGCCACCGGCGGTGCGGCCAACCTTTTCCGCTTGCACCGCCGGCAACAACAGGAGCAACAGCGACATGCATCAATCCATCTGGCTGCGCAATGTGCGCCCCTACGGCGGCGCGGCCGAAGACATCGAAATCGTGAACGGCCGCATCGGCCAGCGGCGTGCCGCGCAGAACGGCCCGCTGGCCGGCGGCGACATCGACGGCGGCGGGCGGCTGCTCACCCTGCCGCTGGTGGACGCGCACACCCACCTCGACAAGACGCTGTGGAGCCTGCCCTGGCACTCGCACACTGCCGGCGACAGCCTGCAGTCGCTGATCGACAACGAGCGGCGCATCCTGCGCGAAACCAGCGTGCCGATCGCCGTGCGCGCCGGCGCGTTGCTGGAACACTGCATCGCCCGCGGCACCCAGTTGCTGCGCTGCCACGTGGATGCCGACCCGGCGCTGGGCTGGGAGCACATCGAGGCCACGCTGCAGCTGCGCGAGCGCTATGCCGACCTGATCGACATCGAATTCGTGACCTTCCCGCAGGGCGGGCTGACCATTCGCCCCGGCGCGCTGCAGCTGATGCGCCAGGCGGTGGAGGCCGGCATGGAGGTAGTGGGCGGGCTGGACCCATGCGGCATCGACAAGGACCCGATTGCCCACCTGACGCAGATTTTCGAGCTGGCGCGCGAGTACGGCCGCGGCGTGGACATCCACCTGCACGACGGCGGCGAGCTGGGGCTGTGGCAGGTGGCGCGCATCTGCGACTTCACCGAGCGCTACCAGCGCCAGGGCAAGGTAGTCATCAGTCACGGCTTCTGCCTGGGCATGCGCCCGTGGGACGAGGTGGCACCGTTGGCCGCACGGCTGGCGGCAAACGGCATCTCCATCGCCACCACCGCGCCGGGCGAAGTGGAAGCACCGCCGTTCGATGCGCTCAGCGCCGCCGGCGTCAACATCTGCCTGGGTAACGACGGCATCCGCGATGCCTGGTCGCCGCTGGGCAACGGCGACATGCTGGAGCGGGTGATGCTGCAGGCCTACCGCTTCTATGTGCGCACCGATGCCGGCCTGCAGGCCGCCTTCGATGCCGGCAGCGTCAACGGCGCCCGGGCGATGGGCCGCAGCGACTTCGGCCTGGAGGCGGGGCAGCGTGCCAGCTTCCTGCTGTTCGATGCCGAGACCCTGGGCGAGGCCATCGTGATGCGCCCGCCGGATCGCACGGTGATCCGCGACGGCAGGGTGATCGCCCGCGGCGGCAAGCTGCTGGAAAGCCGCCTGCCTGGCGCGTAACAACACCGATTTTCGTCGTAGCAGCAAGCAAACGGCCGGTGAGCCGTGCAGCAATTTTGTCGTCACATGGAGAAATACATGAAATCCGCATTACACAACAAGGGCGTCGCCACCCTGTTAGCGGCAGGCGCGCTGACACTGGCTACCGGACCGGCCCTGGCGGAAAGCCAGGTGGTCAACGTTTACAACTGGGCCAATTCGATAGGCAAGGACACCGTTGCCAACTTCGAAAAAACCACCGGCATCAAGGTGGAATACCAGACCTTCGATTCCAACGACACGGTGCAGGCCAAGCTGTTGACCGGCAGCGCGCAGTACGACGTGGTGGTGCCGTCCAACCTGTACTGGACGCGGCAGATTCCCACTGGCGTGTTCCAGCAGATGGATCTGAAGAAGATTCCGAACTACGGCAAGCTCGACCCCAAGATCATGAACATTCTCAAGTCGGCGGACCCGACGCAGCGCTACGGCCTGCCGTGGGCCTGGGGTACCGACGGCATGGGCATCAACGTGGAAAAGGTGCAGGCGGCGCTGGGCAAGAACGCGCCGCTGGACAGCCTGGCGCTGTTCTTCGACGTCAACAACCTGAAGAAGCTGAAGAGCTGCGGCGTGTCCATCGTGGATGAGCCGCTGGACGGCTTCGGCATTGCGCTGCTGGCGCTGCACAAGGACCCGAACACCACCAATCGCAAGGATTACGACGAAGCCTACAAGCTGCTGAAGACGCTGCGCCCCTATATCACCCAGTTCAATTCCAGCACCTATATCAACGATCTGGCCGGTGGTGACGTATGCCTGGCGCTGGGCTGGTCCGGCGATGTGAACGCAGCGCGGCGCGCGGCGCTGGCGGCCAAGAAGCCGTACCACATCCGCTACGTGATTCCCAAGGAAGGCGCCGCGGTATGGTTCAACATGATGTCGATTCCCAAGAACGCGCCGCACCCGGATGCCGCGCACAAGTTCATCAACTTCGTGCTGTCCGAGCGTGAAAGCGCCAACCTGACCAACGACACCAACTATCCGTCGGCGGTGCCTGGCGCCAACCCGCTGGTAAGCCCGGAAGCGCTGGCCGACCCGATGATCTACCCGACGCCGGAGGTGTTCCGCCGCCTGTATGTGGGCAAGCCGGTGGCGCCGGACCTGATGCGCTACCAGAACCGGCTGTGGACGCAGCTGAAGAGCGGCATCAACTAAGCCGCGCTGTTGCCGTCAACCCGCCCCGCCAGCTGCTGGCCGGGCGGGTTTTTCATGCGGCCAACGTTGGCCGCATGGCTAGGGATGCGGCAGGGATGGGGGCGGAATCAGCTCGCACTCCTGCAGGTAGCGCTTCAGGATATCGATGAACTCGCGCACCTTGCGGGTGCTGCGGCGGTGCGGCAGGTACAGCACATGCACCCAGGGGCCGAAGGCGCTTTGCAGCCGCCACTGGCCCACCATCACCTCCATCAGCTCGCCGCGCCGCAGGTAGGGCGCCGCGCTCCAGTTGGGAATGAACTGCAGGCCCTGGCCATCGAGCAGGCAGCCCAGCAGAAAGTCGTAGTTGTCACTTTCCAGCCGTGCCACCGGCTGGCGCAGGCGGATGTTCTCGCCGCCGTAGCTCACCCACCAGAAACTGCGGCTCACCAGCGGGTGGCGCAGGATCAGCCAATCGTGCCGGGTGTAGTTGTCCAGCGTTACTTCCCGCCCCTGGCGCGCCAGGTAGGCCGGGCTGGCGCATAGCAGCAGGCGGTTTTCCAGCAGCGGCTGCACGATCAGCCCCGGGTGCTCGGTGGGGTCGTCGCGCAGCGCCAGATCGTAGCCGCCGTCCAGCAGGTCGTCGTTATTGTCGTTCAGGTCCACCTCCAGCCGCACCTGCGGATGCGCCTGCATGAAGCGGCCGCATACGCGGCTCAGAAAGGCCGGGGCGAACGAGGGCGGGGCGGTGATGCGCAGGCTGCCGCGCAGCTCGTGCTGCAGCTGTTCGATCTCCTCGCCGGCCAGCTGCAGCTGCATCAGCGCCTGGCGGGCGCTGTCCAGGTAGATGCGTCCTGCCTCGGTCAGCGCCATGCGCCGGGTGGTGCGCTCGAACAACCGTGCGCCCAGCTCCGCTTCCAGCTGCGCCACCGCCTTGGTGACCGCCGACGGCGTCTTGCCCAGCTGGTCGGCCGCCAGACTGAAGCTGCCGTGTTCGGCGGCGGCCACGAACATGCCCAGCGCACTCATCTTGTCCATTACTTGTTCCCGATAGGCACAAAAGTTATGCAAGAACCGCGAATGATCTTGCCCTGCGTGCTGATTACCATGCCGCAATAACAGCGATAGTTCAAGCCGGCATCGTCAACCGGCACTGGCAGCAGTGGCGCAATTTATGCCTGTTAGGCAACTGTTCGGCCAGGCTTGCCAGCCGGCAACGCGCTATCGCCCCGCAGATCACAACAGCAGGAGACTTCCCGGTGAACGTCCATACCTTTTCCACCGACACCCCGGACGCATTCTTTCGCGGCCACCAGATCGGCAGCCGCTGGCAACAGCAGATCCAGCGCAGCGTGGCGCTGTACCTGGGCTTCTTCCCGCGCCTCGGCATTGCCAGCGAGCAGGTGCGCGCCATTGGTGACGCCAGCCTGAGCGCGCTGGAAGACTGGGCGCCGGAGCTGGCCGAAGAAATCAAGGGCGTGGCCGCCGGCGCGCAGCTGCCGCTGTGGCAGCTGGCCTGCCTGAACGCCCGTACCGAGGTGCTGGCCGCCGCGCCGGCCAGCAAGGAAGGCGAGTGCTCCACCACCGTGCATGCCCCGGCCGGCAGCCGCGCTCCGCGCACGCTGCAAACCTGGGACTGGCACGACAGCCTGGTGCCGGACGGCCTGATCATGCGGCTGAGCACCCACCAGGGCATGACGGTGAAGCTGTTCACCGAGTTCGGCATGCTGGGCAAGATCGGCGTCAACAGCGCCGGGCTGGGTCTGCATTTCAATATCCTGCACCACGCCAGCGACAACGCCCACGGCGGCGTGCCGGTGCATGCGGTGGCACGGCGGGTGCTGGAAGAAGCGCGCAGCGTGGCCGAAGCCATCGAGCTGGCGCGCTCGGCGCGGGTCAGCGCCTCCACCGTGCTGACGGTGTTCAGCTGCCAGGACGAAGCTCCGGCACGCGCCGCCAGCATCGAGCTGAGCCCGGCGCGCACCGGCCTGGTGTACCCGGACGCCGCCGGCTGGATCCTGCACACCAACCACTTCATCGAAACGGAACAGAGCCTGGGCGAGCGCACGCCGGACGTGTCCACCACCTATGCGCGCTACCAGCACCTGCAGGCCGTGCAGGGCGACATGGTGGCCGACGACATCCGCACCCGCGCCGCCGCCATGTGCGGCCCGGCCGGCGCCGACGCGCCGATCTGCTTCCACCCGGACATGTCCATGCCGGACACCGAGCGCTGGGAAACCCTGCTCACCATCGGCATCGACACCGAGCAATGCCGGCTGCTGTATGCGGCGGGCAACCCGACCACGTTGGCCGCAAACGGCTACCAGCAGTTCTGATCGCAGCCGCCGCGGCAGTGTCTTTTGATGGCTGCCAAAAGGCATTGCCGCGGCGCTGAACGCACGGCTGCCCGCATGGAGCGGCCGGCAACACAATACCCGCCCCTGTTACGGCAGGAGGCGGCACACAAGCACGCAACAGGAGAAACATGATGGTTGGAGACAAAACAGGGCAGGCTGTCGGGCGCGGCGCGCTGCGCACCTTCTGCGTGTCCGGCATGGGCACGGCGCTGGAATTCTACGATTTCGTGATCTACGGCTATGCGGCGGCACTGGTGTTCCCGCAAGTGTTCTTTCCGGGCATGGACAAGCTGGTGGCCACGCTGATCGCCTTTGCCGCCTTCGGCACCGGCTTCTTTGCCCGGCCGGTGGGTGGCATGGTGTTCGGCCACTTTGGCGACAAGTATGGCCGGCAGAAAGTGCTGGTGGCCACGCTGCTGCTGATGGGCGCCAGCACCTTCCTGATCGGCTGTCTGCCCGGCTACGGCAGCATCGGCGTTGCCGCACCGGCGCTGCTGGTGGTGCTGCGCCTGATCCAGGGCTTTGCCGCCGGCGGCGAGTGGGGCGGGGCGGCGCTGTTCGGCATCGAGCAGGCGCCGGAAGGGCGTCGCGGGCTGTGGGGCAGCTTCACCAGCATGGGTATCGGCATCGGCTTCCTGCTGGGCGCCGGGGTGTTCGCCATCATCAGCGAAGCCACCAACAACCAGCTGGCCGATTTTGCCTGGCGCATTCCGTTCTGGCTGGGTGGCCTGCTGGTGCTGGTAGGAATGTATGCCCGCATGCGCAACCTCGGCCAGCATGGCGACAGCCACGCCAAGGCGGGAAAACTGCCGCTGCTGGAAGTGTTGCGCCACCACCCGCGGGCGCTGCTGCTGAGCGCGGGCGTGGCCTTCGGCTACATCACCATTGCCTATATCGGCAGCACCTTCCTGGTGTCCTACGCCACCCAGCTGGGCTATAGCGATGCCCAGTCCCTGGTGTTCGACCTGATCAACTCCGCCACCATCATCGTGTCGGCACCGCTGTGCGGCCACCTGTCCGACAAGTACGGCCGCAAGCCGGTGATGATCTTCGGCGCCGTGGCCATGGCGGCGTGGTTCTTTGCCTTCTTCCCGCTGGTGCAGCTCAAGCAGTGGGAGCTGACGCTGTTTGCCTATGGCATGGTCGGCGTGCTGATGGGCGTGACCCAGGGGCCGATTCCCGCCTTCCTCGGCGAGCAGTTCCCCCGGCGTGTGCGCTACTCCGGCATCTCCTCTGCCTACCAGCTGGGCGCGGCACTGGGCGGCGGCACCGCCTCCAGCATTGCCACCGCCATCCTGATCCTCACCAACAAGAGCCCGCTGGGCGTGGCGCTGTACGGCGCGGCGGCGCTGGCGCTACTGGCACTGTGCAGCTACGGCCTGCGTGAAACCGCGCGGCTGAGCCTGCAGGACATCGACGAACAGCAGCCGGCCCGCCCGCGCGCTACCCGCCCGGCCTCGGCCTGAACCCGCAGCAAGGAACAACCATGTACAAGCATCGCGCAGCAAAACTGGCCCTGGGCATGGCACTGGCCGCCGCCAGCCTGACAACGTTGGCCGCAGCCAAGCCGGCCGCCGGTCTCAACGTCTTCAACTGGGGGGATTTCATTGCCAGGGACACGGTGGCCAATTTCGAGAAGCTGTTCGGCACCCATGCCGAGTACGACACCTACGACAGCGACGACGTGCTGCAGGCCAAGCTGCTGGTGGGCCACACCGGCTACGACATCGTGGTGCCCAGCTCCGGCTCGCTGGCCAAGCAGATCGAGATCGGCCTGTACCAGAAGCTGGACAAGCGCAAGATTCCCAACCTGGCCAACCTCGACCCCACGCTGATGAAAATGCTGTCCGCCGCCGACCCCGGCGGCCAGTACGGCGTGCCGTGGGCCTATGCCGCCACCGGCATCGGCTACAACGTGGCAGCGGCGAAAAAGGCATTCGGCGACAAGGTGCCGGATGGCTGGAGCCTGGTGTTCGACCCGGCGCAGCTGGGCAAGCTCAAGGGCTGTGGCGTGTCGTTCCTGGACAGCCCTGGCAGCATGTTCCCGGCGGTGCTGCAGTACCTGCACAAGGACCCGAACAGCACCAACCCCGCCGACTACCAGGCCGCGCTGGCGGTGCTGCAGAAAGTGCGCCCCTATGTGCGGCAGTTCAACTCCTCCAGCTATATCAACGACCTGGCCAATAACGACGTGTGCGTGGCAGTGGGCTGGTCCGGCGATGTGGGCATTGCCGGCCGCCGCGCCAGGGAAGCGGGGCGCCCGTACGACATCCGCTACCTCAACCCGAAAGAGGGCGGCTTCATGTGGTTCGACGTGATGGTGATCCCCAGGGACGCGCCGCACGCCGACATGGCGCACAAGTGGATCAACTACATCCTCGACCCCAAGGTCAGCGCCAGCATTACCAGCGAGGTGTACTACCCCACCGCCAACCGCCTGGCACGCCAGCACCTGCCGGTATCCATCATCAACGACCCGACGGTGTTCCCGCCGCAGGCCGAGCTGCTGAAGATGGCGGTAATGAAGCAGGTGCCGCCGGAAATCCAGCGCCTGCAAAGCCGGCTGTGGCAGAAGCTGAAATCCGGCAACTAAGCCGACCGGAGGGGCGCGCCAGGCTGCACGCCCCTCCGTACCAGGAGCGAGACATGGACAATATTGCCGATACCCTCTACCTCAACGGCAGCATCTACACCGGCGACGCCGCGCGCAACTTTGCCCAGGCGCTGGCGGTGCGCGATGGCAAGGTGCTGGCCACCGGCAGCAGCGCCGCCTTGCAGCAACACCACCGCGGCACGCACACCCGGGTGGTGGACCTGGCCGGCCGGCTGCTGCTGCCGGCCTTCATCGACGGCCACGTACACCCGATGCAGGGCCAGCAGATACTGGGCGAGTTCGACCTGTCCGGGCTGGATACGCCGGACGCTATCCTGGCGCGCATCCGCGCCTGCGCCGCGGCCACGCCGGATGCGCCCTGGGTATACCTGGGCGGCGCCAACCTGGCCGCCTTCGGTGCCTATCCCACCCGCCAGCAGCTGGATGCGGCAGTGCCGGACCGCCCGCTGCTGGTCACCGGTTTCGACGTGCACAGCGGCTGCATCAACAGCAAGGGCCTGGCGCTTGCCGGCATCACCGCTGCCACGCCTGACCCGCAGGGCGGCATCATCGAGCGCGACGCCGACGGCGCGCCCAGCGGCGTGCTGCACGAGGAAGCGCTGTACCTGGTGTTCCGCCAGATACCGCAGCTCAGTGCCGCCGGCTACCCGGCGGCACTGGCCAAGGCGCAGCGCATGGCTTACGGCTACGGCATTACCGGCTGGTTCGACGCCTGGCTGGATGAGCCGATGATCCAGGCCTACTGGCAGGCGCAGCAGCAGGGCGAGCTGAAGGTGTACATGAGCGCCGGCATGGTGGCGCAGCCGGGGCAGGATGCCGCCGAGCAGATCGAGCGTTTTGTCGGCTGGCAGCGTCGCTACCAGCACGACAACCTGCGGCTACACACGGTGAAGATCTTCATCGACGGCGTACCGGAATCGAAAACCGCCGCGCTGCTGGCGCCGTACCAGGGCACCGAAGAACTGGGCATGACGCTGTGGACGCAGCAGCAGCTGGACCACATTTCCCTGCTGGCCGACCGTGCCGGCTTCGACCTGCACTTTCACACCCTGGGCGACCGCGCGGTGCGCATGGCGCTGGATGCGCTGGAGCATGTGCAGCGCCACAACCCGGCGCGCGAACGCCGCGCGCAGCTGGCGCACGTACAGCTGATCGACCCGGCGGACTACGGCCGCTTCCACCAGCTGGGCGCCATTGCCAGCGTGCAGTGCCTGTGGACCGCCGCCACGCCGGCGCAGCTGCAGCAGTTCGGCGAGCTGTTCGGCGCCGAGCGGCTGGCGCGCAACTACCCGTTCCGCAGCCTGCGCAACGCCGGCGCCATGCTGGCCGGTGGCTCGGACTGGTCGGTGAGCAGCATGAACCCGCTAGAGATCATCGAAACCGGCGTTACCCACCTGCCGCCGGGTGCCAGCGACGGCGAGCCGTGGAACCCGCACGAGCGGCTGGACGTGCTCTCCCTGCTGGAAGCGCACACCGTCAACGCTGCCTGGGCACTGCGTTTCGACGACTGTGCCGGCTCGCTGCAGGCAGGCAAGGACGCCAGCTTCAGCATCCTGGACCGCAACCCGCTGCTGTGCCCGGTGGCGCAGTTCAGCCAGGCGCGGGTGGTGCAGACCTGCTTCCGTGGCGAGGTGGTGTACCAGCTGGCCGAGCAGGCATAGGGCGGCGGCACGGCCAGCCGGGCGTTCCACCATGACGCATCAAGCGTTCCGCCCGCGCTGCCGCATGGTTGGCCGCATGCCGGCGTGCCGATGTTTTGTGTCTGTGCACTCGCTTCACCCCGGGTGGCCGGGGTATTTTTACCTGCGGCCAACCCTGGCGCAAATCAGTAACAGACAGGCATGCAAACAGGAATTTTGTGAGCTATGGTGAACTATCGGATGGCTGGAGGAACGCATGGCATCTGGAGTGAATAGCATCGGTTCCCAAAATCCTTACCAGCAGCTGGCCAGTATCAATCGCAACAGCCAGCCGCAGAAAGCTGCCGGCACCGATGCCGACGGCGACAAGGACGGCAGCACGGCTGCAAAGGCGGCATCGAAGCCGCAGAACACGTCGCTCACCATCGGTACCCGCATCGACACCACTGCGTAGGCCGGAGGTATGTCACGCAGTAGTTAAAGCCCGCCGCAATGGCGGGCTTTTCATTGCTAGGCAATCCGCTGCCTTGCGGCCAACCCTTGTGCGGTGGGCGTTTTTGCAATGGGGTGGAATGCCGCTGGCCGGGCGGTACGGGCTCAGGCGTCCTGCCAGCTGCGGTAGGTAGCGGCCTGGCCGTGGTAGACGCCGGCATCGTCCAGCAGATTCCACACTGTCACGTTTTCGATCCAGAAACGGCGGCCGTCGGCGGCGATGCGCAGGCCGCGGTAGCCGCTGGCGTAGCCGTCGCGCTGTACCGCCTGCAGCAGGCGGTCGCGCTCCTCGCGGTTTGGCGCCTCGGCCGACAGCCGTGATTCCAGCTGCGTGAACGCGTCCCAGCTGTAGCCGAAGCAGCGCTGCGCGGTGCGGTTGGCGTACACGAACACCGGGCTGGCGGCGGTGTTGTGCGACAACACGCAGAACGGCGCCTGCTCGTACAGCCAGTGCATCGCCTCGGCCTGCGGCAGCGCCGGGTCCACCAGCGGCACGCCCAGCAGGCGCTGGTAGCTGCTGGTGAGCAGCTGGAAAAAGTCGGGGTCGCGGTAACGGGGCAGGCTCATGCTTGTTGCACCTTGCCGGCGCGGCGCAGCAGGCGGCTGTGGTCGATGATGTCGGCGGCGCGGGCGCGCAGTTGGCCGCAGCCGCCATCCACGTCCTGGCCGGCGGAATCGCGCACCTTGGTCAGCACGCCGTTGTCGTGCAGGTAGTGCTTCATGTAGCGGATGTGCTCGGCGCTCGGGCGCTGGTAGCTGTCGCCCTCCACACTGTTGTACGGAATGATGTTCAGCACACCGTACTTGCCCTTGAGCAGCTGCACCGCGGCATCCATCTCAGCCTGCGTATCGTTGATGCCGGCCAGCAGCGTCCACTGGTACTGGATGGGGTAGCCAACGCGGCGCGCGTAGTCCTCGCCCAGCGCCACCAGCTCGGCCGGGTCATAGCGCGGCGCGCGCGGCAGCAGCCGTGCCCGCAGCTCGGCATTGGTAGTGTGCAGCGACAGCGCCAGCGCCGGTTTTACCTGCTGCTGCGGCAGGCGCTCGAACACCCGTGGGTCGCCCACGGTGGAGAACACCAGGTTCTTGTGGCCGATATTGCCGTCGGTGCCCAGCAGCTGGATGGCGTCCAGCACGTTGTCGAGGTTGTGCGCCGGCTCGCCCATACCCATGAACACCACCTTCTTTACCGGGCGGATGCGCCGCGCCTGCACCACCTGCGCCACAATCTCGGCGCTGCCCAGCTGACGCAGCAGGCCGCTCTTGCCGGTCATGCAGAAGGTGCAGCCCACCGCGCAGCCTACCTGGCTGGATACGCACAGCCCGTCACGCGGCAGCAGCACGCTTTCCACCATCTGGCCATCGGCCAGCGCTACCAGCAGGCGCAGCGAGCCATCCTCGCCGCCATGCTGCGAATGGATGCGCGCCAGACCATCGAGCCGCGCGGTCAGTGCCGGCAGGCCGTTGCGCAGCGCCAGCGGAAAGTAGTTTTCGCTTTTCTGGTGGCGGGTGCCGGTATCCAGCGGCAGGCCTTGCAGCCAGGCGCGGTTGATGCGGCCAACGTGGCAGGGGCGGGCGCCGAGATCGGCCAGCGACTGGTGGAATTCCTGGATATTCATGAGTGGTTCTGAACGGTTTGCACGGCGCTTGCGCCGCTGCTTGAATCAAGCCGCGTAGGGTAGCGCAAGACGTGCCGTCAGGGGAGGGTTTGTGCACCGGGAAAAGACGGTGTGGCAAGCTTTCGGTATCGGGTATTCGATATGTCAATATCGTAAATATGCCCGCCTTATGCTATATGTCATTTTTTCCGCGCGTAACGATGGCAAACGGCTCGACGAGCGGAGAACTTCACCTTCAACACATGAAAAGAGCAAACATGAAGACTTCCCTGCTGGCCACGCTGTTGGCCGCCACGCTGCTGTTTACCGGCTGTGCTTCGGTACCGTTGGGCGACCCGAAGGTGGACGCGCAACTCAAGACATTTGCGTCACCGCCTGCAGATAAATCCGGCATCTACATCTATCGCAACAGTTTCGTTGGCCAGGCGTTGAAGAAGGATCTGCATCTCAATGGCGAGCGCGTGGGCGAGACGGCAAACAAGGTGTATTTCTATCGCCAGGTTAATCCGGGCAAACAGACACTCAGCACGGAATCTGAATTCAGCGACAACAGCATCGAGCTGATTACCTCCGGCGGCAAAAACTACTTTGTCGAGCAGTACATCCGCATGGGCGTGTTCGTCGGTGGCGCCAACCTGAAGCAGGTGGACGACGAGGAAGGCAAGAAGAACGTGCTGGAAAGCAAGCTGGCCCAATAAGTCGGCAAGTAACCCGTCACGCAACAAGGGCCCGCACGCGGGCCCTTGTTTTCTTTGTGCGGCCAACTGCCGGCAGACACTACTGCGCGGCTGCCACCTTGTCGCTGGTGCATGCCAGCCCCTTGCCGGCAAAACCGCCGTACAGCGTTAGCAGGGTCGGATCCTTGCGCGATAGCGCAAAGGTGTCGGGCAGGGTGTGGTCGTTCTCGTTCTTCGGCCATACCAGCTGCCGCTTCTCGTCCATGATGCCCAGGTAGCTGTTGCCACCACGGTGCAGCTCTACCGTCTGTGCCTGGCGGTTGTAGCTGAACTGCGTCTGCTCCGGGCAGTGAAAACTGCCGTGCAGCGGCGGTTGCTGGCAAGCGCTCAACAGCAGTGGTGCCAGCAGCAGGGCCAGGCGGGGTAGGGCATTCATCGGGCAAATCACGGGTGGCGGAAAGGGCCGCCACTATAGCACGGCGAGGCTGGGGCGGGCTTGGCTGGCACCCCACCGCCATAGGCGGCCAGGGTTGGCCGCAGCGGCAGGCTCCGGTGACAGGGATGGCGCAAACTCATGGCTGCCCCGTGGTAGCGGGCATGCCGGTGGCCGGGTTCAAGCCCTTGGCCTTGGCCATCTCGGCAATGCGCGCTTCGCTGGGCAGTGGCGGCGGCACATTGCTTTCCCATTCCTTCAACCACTTGATCTTGCCATCCCACGGCGGCAGCTTTGCCGGTGGCAAGGGCACGATGTCGTCGATGTCATTTACCGTAGGTTTGAGGTAGGAATAACGCCCCAGGATGTCAGACAGGATTTTGTAGCGACGGGAGCGCTCCTCATCTTTTTCTAGAGCGAGATAATCCAGGCCGTCGCTGGGTGGGGGAGCTAGAAATACCTTCCCTAGCTTGAAGGCAGCTGTTTCATCACCAGCTTTCACTGCTAGCTGGTAGTACTTGAGTGCTTCGGAATAGTTTTTTGAGTTTTTCATATCTACAGCATATTCAAAGGCCGCTTCGCTATGACCTTGCTCAGCGGCACACTTGGTCATCTGTAGTCCAATACTGAATGGTGCAGGGTAGTCGATGCCGAGGCTGAATAGCTGGTCTCCCACATAATATTGCGCGTCCGGGTTGCCCAGGTCGGCTGCATGGCGCAGGTATTGCAAGGCCGAGGCATTGCTTTCTGCCACGCCGTAGCCCTTGGTAAGTAGTGCCCCCATATCGTAGTAGCCCTGCGGGATGCCGCGCTGGATAAGGTCTTGCGCCAGGGTTACCGGCAGGCTGATGACATCGTCGGCATCGCTATGGCCCCGGATCAGCAGCAGCGCCAGATTGTGGTTGGCCTTGTCGTGGCCCCAGGCCGCGGCAATGCGGTACAGCCGCTCGATAGCCGGGTATTTGGCCGGGTCGTCCTTGAGCAGATTCTGCTTTTGCAGCCAGCGCGCATGTTTGAATAGCTGTTCGGCATCCGGGTTTGGCTTGGGGATGCGGGCTTGTTCGTGGCTGCAAGTAAAAGCTGGCTGCCGTTCTAGACTGTCGGGGATGGCGGTCAGTGGGCTGGCGGCGGGTGGAGAAGCTGGCGCCTTGCCGCAGGCTGCCAACAGCAGGCAGGCTGCGGCCAACG